>JBAYTD010000037.1:0-20720 GCA_041675805.1 Lysobacteraceae bacterium | reverse complement strand
CTGGAACCGGCCGAGTGGCAGCGCGTCATCGACATCAACCTCAGCGGCGTGCAGTACGGCCTGCGTTATCAGATCCCGGCGATGCTGGCGGCCGGCGGCGGCGCCATCGTCAACATGTCCTCGATCCTGGGCGTGGTCGGCGATGCCAACGCCACCGCGTATGTGGCCGCCAAGCACGGCGTCACCGGCCTGACCCGCGCCGCCGCGCTGGCCTATTCGGCACAAGGCATCCGCATCAATTCGATCCATCCGGGTTATGTCGAAACGCCGATCCTGGATGGCCTGGATGCCGACACCCGTGGCGCGCTGGTCGGCCTGCACGCCATCGGCCGCCTTGGCCGCCCGGAGGAAATCGCCCACGCCGCCGCCTTCCTGCTATCGGAAGCGGCCAGCTTCATGACCGGCACAGGGCTGCTGGTGGACGGCGGCTACACCGCGCGCTGACGTGTTTCAACGCAATGGTCGTGCAGGTCGGATCAAGCACCGCAGGTGCGGATCCGACATTCGAACGTCGGATCCGCCGCTTCGCGGCTTGATCCGACCTACCCTGACATTCGCCAACTCCATCGAATCACACAAACTCCGAGTGCATCACGGCATTCCAATCCACCCGACACAGACCCTGCCATGCCCGCCAACGACCTTATCCTCGTCCTCAACTGCGGCTCGTCCAGCATCAAGTTCGCACTGTTCGACGCCGCCGCCGATCCCTTGCCGCGCACGCCGCTGTGGAACGGCAAGGTGCAGGGCATCGGCGGGCCGACGCCCGATTTTGGCGAGACCGGCATCGAGCCTTTCCCGGTAACGCTGGACGCCGAGCACCCGCACACCGCCGCGCTGGCGCTGATCCGCCAGCGCGTGACGGCGCGACTGGACGGCCGTCGCATCGCCGTCGTCGCTCATCGCGTGGTACATGGCGGCAACAAATACTTCACGCCGACCCGCGTCGATGCCGCCCTGATCGCCGAGCTGCGCGAGCTGATCCCGCTGGCCCCGCTGCACCAACCGTTCCCGCTCAAGGCGATGAGCCTCTTGCTGGAGCAATACCCGCAGATGATGCAGGTGGCCTGCTTCGACACCGGCTTCCACCACACCTTGCCGACGCTGGAACAGACCTTGCCGCTGCCCTGGTCGGCCTGGCAGCGCGGGCTGCGCCGCTACGGTTTCCACGGTCTGTCCTACGCCTACATGGCCACCGCGCTGCCGGAGCGCCACGGCGACATCGCGCGCGGGCGCACCCTCGTCGCGCACCTCGGCAGCGGGGCCAGCCTGTGCGCGATGCAGAACCTTGAAAGCGTCGCCACGACGATGGGTTTTTCCGCACTCGACGGTCTGATGATGGGCACCCGCACCGGCGCGCTGGATCCGGGCGCGCTGCTGTACCTGATGGAAATCGAGAAACTTTCGCTGGAAGAAGTCGGCCAGATGCTCTACCACCGCTCCGGCCTGCTCGGCGTCTCCGGCATTTCCGCCGAACCGCGCGTCATCGTGCGTCACGAGAATGACGAAGGCGAAACCGGCGAACGCGCGCGGCTGGCGCTGGCGCTGTACGTGCGCCGCATCGTGCGCGAGATCGGCGCGCTGGCGGCCGTGCTCGGCGGGCTGGACCTCCTGGTGTTCACCGCCGGCGTCGGCGAGCACAACGCCTTCATCCGCGAGCGCGTCTGCCGCGACCTGGGCTTCCTCGGCATCGAACTCGACGCTGCCGCCAACATCGCCAACGCGACGACGATTTCGGCCGCCGCCAGCCGCGTGCGGGTCGGCGTGGAACCGACCAACGAGGAATGGATCGCCGCCCGCGATGCCCGGCAATGCCTGCGCGACGCGGCCTGAACCGGTCGCGCGGCACCCGGGGAGCGTGCTTCAGAGCATGCGCTGCAGCACGCCGTCCTTCTTGATGAAATGGTGTACGAAGGCCATGCCGACGTGACCGATGATCATGAACAGCAGCAGCCAGGCAATCGGCGAATGCAGTGCGCCGCCGAGTTCGGCCAGCCAGGGAATCTTTTCTCCGCCGGCCACCAGGGTGATGCCGAAGGCGGTCAGGCCGTAGCCGCTGCCAATCATGTAGGCGATGCCGGTCAACGGCATCAGCAAGAGGCCGGCATAGACCAGAAAGTGCCCGGCATTGGCGAGGAAGGCCATCAGCGGCGGCGGCGGCGCGAGCGGGCGGTTGCGGCGCTGGCGCAGCGCCCAGATGATGCGCAGCACGATCAGCAGCAACAGCAGGCTGCCGATGGAGATATGCCAGGAAACCAGGTTCTGGCCGACCCAGTGCTCGCCGTCGTCGATGCGGTCGAAGAACTTCAAACCCTGCCAGAGCACCAGCACGGCCATGCCCCAGTGCAACAGGCGCGATACCCTGCCGTAGCGTTCTTTGCTGTCGCGACTCATGGATCGTCTCCTTGGTGGGGGATTACGCTGCCGGTGCACCGCCGCTGCGGATGATCTCGATCAGCGCGTTGAGGGCGTCGGTGGCGGTGAAGATGCCGACGAAACCGCCCTCGGCGTCGTTGACGATGACGCTGCCGACCTTCTTTTCCGACATCAGGAAGGCGACCTCGTCGAGCGGCGCGCCGGCCGTCACAGACAGCGGATCGGCGGCCATGATGTCGGCGGCGCGCAACTCGCCGCGGGCGAAATCGTCCAGCCCGGTGGCGAGGCGCACGTCACGATCACTGACCAGGCCGACCACCGCGCCGTCGCGCAGCACCGGCAGGTGGCGGATGCCGTGCGCGTCCATCAGGTTGCGCAGCATCTGCACCGTCATCTCCTCGCTGGCAGTGACCGGGTCGGGCGTGGTGAACTCGTCCACCGGGACATTGATGCGCAGCATGGCGAAAGCTCCTGTCGATGATTGCCGGCAAGGGTTGACATATATCTTGGCCATCCCGGCGGACAAAGGCGAACCTCGCGCCAGGCGACGTTGCGCCTGACGCGGGCTTTGCCGACATCAGCCGGGGCGGCTGGCCTTGTCCAGCGTTTCCAGCGCCGCCGGCGGCAGCGTCAGCGTGGCGGCGGCGAGGATGTCGTCGAGTTGTTCGACACTGGTGGCGCTGGCAATCGGCGCGCTCAGGCCGGGGCGCGAAATCAGCCAGGCCAGCGAGACCTGTGCCGGGGTGGCCTTCAGTTCGGCGGCGACTTCGCGCAGCGCATCCAGCAGTTTCAACCCGCGCTGGTCGAAATAGCCGCCGAGGAAACCTTCGCGGGCGGCACCCTTCAAATCCTCGACGCTGCGGTACTTGCCGGTCAGGAAACCGCTGGCCAGCGAGAAATAGCTGACCGCGCCCAGTCCCTGTTCCTGCACCACGGCGACCAGGCCGTCCTCGAAGCTGCGGTCGTACAGGTTGTACGGCGGCTGCACGACTTCATAGCGCGGCAGGTTGGCGTCCTGCGCCACCGCCAAAGCCTCGCGCAGGCGTTCGGTGCTGTGGTTGGACGCGCCGAGCGCGCGCACCTTGCCGGCCTCGACCAGCTTGCCGAAGGCACCCAGGGTTTCCTCCAGCGGCGTGTCGGCATCGTCCAAATGGGCGAAATAGACATCGATGTAGTCGGTCTTCAGGCGCTTGAGCGAATCATCGACGGCGGCGGCGATGTTGGCCGCCGACAGGCCCTTGCGCGGCTCCCACATGCCGACCTTGGTCATCAGCACGATGTCGTCGCGGCGGCCTCGTTTGGCCAGCCAGTTGCCGATCACCGTTTCCGATTCGCCGCCGGTCAGGCCCGGACCCCAGGCCGAGTACACGTCGGCGGTGTCGATGGCGTTGAAGCCGCGCTCGACGAAGCGGTCGAGCAGGTTGAAGGACGTGGCTTCATCGGCGGTCCAGCCGAACACGTTGCCGCCGAACACCAGCGGGGCGATTTCAAGGCCGCTGCGGCCGAGCTGTCGTTTGTTCATCATCAATCCTCTTGCAAGTCGTGACTGTCGTGGGTGCGTGTGTCAGGCGATGGTTTCCACCGTGCCGCCGTCCACGCGCAGCGCGGAACCGGTGGTGGCACTGGCCTGCGGCGAGGCCGCGTAGACCACCAGATTGGCCACTTCTTCCGGCTCGGCGAAACGGCCGAGCAGGTTGGAGGGGCGGTTTTCGGCCAGGAAGATGGCTTCCATTTCCAGCGCCGTGACGCCGCGCTCGGCGGCCAGGTCGGCCATCATCTGCACCGAGCCGGACGTGCGCGTCGGGCCGGGCAGAATCGTGTTGACGGTAACGCCCGTGCCGGCCAGCGCCTTCGCCAGCCCGCGTGACAGCCCCTGCAGCGCGGCCTTGCTGACGCCGTAATGGATCATTTCGGTCGGGATGTTGAGCGCCGATTCGCTGGAGACGAGCTGGATCCGGCCCCAGCCGCGATCGCGCATGCCCTGGGCGTAATGCCGCGCCAGACGCACGCCGGACATCACGTTGACCTGCCAGAACTCGTCCCACAGCGCATCGTCGATCTCGAAGAACTCGCGCGCGCCGTAGATGCCCAGGTTGTTGACCAAGATGTCGGCGTCCGGACGTGCGGCTATCAGCGCGGCGCAGCCTTCGGCGGTGCCCAGATCGGCGACCACGCCGCTGGCGTCATCGCGCCCGCCGTCATTGCGCAGCGTGGCGATGGCCTCGTCCGCGCGTGCCTGCGAACGACCGACGAGGGTGACGCGCACGCCGGCCTTCGACAGGCCGGTGGCGATGGCCAAGCCGATGCCGCCGGTGGAGCCTGTGACGATGGCGGACTTGCCGGAAAGGTCGATGTTCATGGGTCGTCTCCTGTTGTGGCGTCGGCCGGATCAGCCGAAGCGGAATGCGGAAAGAGTGGTCTTCATCACGACTTCCGAATAGACCTTGCGGCCTTCGGAATCGGCACCGGCACCGGCGGCGACCAGCAGCGGCAGCAGGTGCTCCTCGCCGCCGGGCGGATGGCTGTCGCGGGCATGCGGTGCACTGGACCATTCGCCGAGCAGCGCCTCGCGCTGCGCGGCCGGGCTTTCCACCGCCTGCGTCAGCCAGGCATCGAACCTTGCCGAGACCGGCGTGTAACGCGGATCGCCGTAACCGCGCATGTTGTGGAAGCTCATGCCGCTGCCGACGATCAGCACGCCTTCATCGCGCAGCGCGGCCAGCGCACGGCCGGCGGCGATGTGCGCGGCCGGGTCCATGTCGCGGCGCAGCGAGAGCTGGATCACCGGGATGTCGGCACGGGGGAACATCAGCTTCAGCGGGATGAAGACGCCGTGGTCGTAGCCGCGCTGCGGATCGACCTCGGCCGTCAGCCCGCCCTGCCCCAGCAAGGTGGCGATGCGTTGGGCCAGGGCCGGCTCGCCGGGTGCCGGATAGGTCAGCTCGTAGGTATGCGCCGGGAAGCCGCTGTAGTCGTAGATCAGCGACGGGCGGGCATGGCCGGTGACGCGGAAATCGCGCTCCAGCCAGTGCCCGGACACCAGCACGATGGCGCGCGGCATTTCCGGCAAGGTGGCGGCCACGTCCTTGAGGAAGGCGGCCATGCGATCCCAGGTATCGGCCGGGTTCCAGTCCATGAAGAAGCAGGGGCCGGCCCCGTGCGGGACGAAAAGGACCGGCATGCGCTGACGCGGGTCGGCGCTGCCGGGGCGGGAGTCGGGATGGGTGATCGTGTTCATGGGGCACAGTATGGATTCCGCCCCAGGGAATGAGAACATGGCGGTTCAATCATAAACCTCACACTATCAGTACGAAATGATCTTGATCCGATGCCGACATGCCGGCGCGTAGCATGAGCCGATCCCAAGTCCGAGGACCGACGCTTGAACTGTTCCGACGCCCGCCGCGCGCTGTCGATCCCTGCCGCGCGCCGCTCTGCGACCGGCGACTGATCGCCATGCGCATCTGGTCGCTGCATCCGCGTTATCTCGATCCCGCCGGGCTCGTCGCCCTGTGGCGCGAAGCCCTGCTCGCCAAAGCCGTGCTCGACGGCAAGACCAAGGGCTATCGGCATCATCCGCAGCTCGAACGCTTCCAACAGCAGGCGCAGCCCAGCGCGGCGATCAATGCCTATCTGCTCGCCGTGCACGAGGAAGCCACGACGCGCGGCTATCGCTTCGACCCGACCAAGATCGATCCGCCGCAAACGCTCGCCGCGATCCCCGTCGCCAGCGGCCAGCTCGACCACGAATGGGCGCATCTGCGCGGCAAGCTGGCGCTGCGCAGCCCGGCCGTCCTCGAACGCTGGAGCACGCTGCAACGACCCGACTGCCATCCGCTGTTCCAGCTTGTGCCGGGTCCGCTGGCGAGCTGGGAACGGGTCTGAGCACCGACGCGGCAGCGAGGTGAGCCGCCACTCGCCAGGTTCCCCGTGCCGGCCGGCGCGCAAGCGCGCGCTCGGCCTCGCGCGCATTCCGGGCTAAATTGACGCCATGGACCGGATCACCAGCATGCGTGTGTTCGTGCGCGCCGCCAGCGACGGCAGCCTGTCGGCGGCGGCGCGGCATCTGGGCATGTCGCCGGCCATGGCGACCAAGCATGTCAATGCGCTGGAGGCGCGGCTCGGCGTCAAACTGTTCCACCGCAGCACGCGCCGGCTGACGCTGACCGAGGCCGGCAGCGACTACCTCGATGCCTGCCTGCGCATCCTGCCGGAGATCGACGAGGCGGAAGCCGCCGCCGCCTCGCAGCGGGTCAAGGCCAGTGGCCTGCTGCGGATGAACGTGCCGTTGTCCTTCGGCCGCTGTTTCGTCGCCCCGCTGATGCCGGAGTTCTGCCGCCGCCATCCGGAGGTGGCGGTGGAACTGGGCCTGTCCGACGCCGAACTGGACATCATCGCCGGAAGCTGGGACCTCGCCATCCGCATCGGCCGCCTCGACGACAGCCCGCTGCAGGCACGCCGACTCGGCGACAGCGAAATGAAGGTCTGCGCCGCCCCCGCCTACCTCGACCAGCGCGGCGTGCCGCGCCGCGTCGCCGAACTGGTGCAGCACAACTGCCTGGGCTACACGCTGTCGCGCACTCAGGGCCGCCAGCACTGGGCGTTCGGCGTCGACGGCGAGGTGCGCGTGCCGGTCAGCGGCAACCTGATGGCCAACAACGGCGACGCCCTGCTCGCTGCGGCGCTGCATGGCCAGGGCATCATCTACCAGCCGCAGTTCATCGTCGCCGACGCCCTGGCCAGCGGCGAACTGCTGGCGCTGGACCTCGACAAGCCGCCAGTCGCGCTGGGCGGCATCCACGTCCTCTACCCGCCCGACCGCCGCCCGCCGGCCAAAGTGCGGGTGATGATCGACTACCTGGTCGAAGCGTTTGCGCAGGGGTGAACCCCGGCGTCGGACTAGACGTGCTGCCCGGCGGCGTGGCCCGATGCCCAAGCCCATTGGAAGTTGTAGCCGCCCAACCAACCGGTCACGTCCACCACTTCGCCGATGAAGTACAGACCCGGCACCTTGCGCGCTTCCATCGTCCGCGAGGACAGTTCGTCGGTGTCGACGCCGCCGAGGGTGACTTCGGCGGTGCGGTAGCCTTCGGTGCCGCTCGGCCGCAGTGACCAGCCGCCGAGCTTGTCGGCCAAGGCCAGCAGGTCGGGCTCGGCAAGCTGCTGCATGATGCGGTCGGCGTACCAGCGACCCTCGATCAGTTGCGCGAAACGGCTCGGCAGGCGTTCCGCCAGCACGCTGCGCAGCCGCGCCTGCGGGCGGGCATGCTTGCGCTCGCGCAGCCATTGCGCGGCGTCCTCGCCGGGCATCAGGTCGAGCGTCAGCGGCTCGCCCGGCTGCCAGTACGAGGACGCCTGCAGGATGGCCGGGCCGCTGAGCCCGCGATGGGTGAACAGGATGTTCTCGCGGAAACGCTGGCCGCCACAGCCGGCCTCGGCATCGAGGGCGACCCCGGACAATTCCTGCGCCAGCGCAAGGGGCTTGCCTTCGAGGGTGAACGGGACCAGCCCGGCCCGCGTCGGCAGCACGCGCAGACCGAACTGGCGCGCCAACTGGTAGCCGAAGCCGCTGGCACCCATCTTCGGGAAGGACAGTCCGCCGCTGGCCACCACCAGCGAGGCGCAGCCGAAATCGCCGCGCTCGGTGTGCAGGACGAAACCCTCCCCGCGCGAGACCTGCCGGATGCGGCAATCGATGAGGATCTCCACGCCGGCTTCGCGGCACTCCTGCAACAGCAAGGCGACGATGCGCTTGGAAGAGTCGTCGCAGAACAACTGCCCGAGCTTCTTCTCGTGATAGGGCACGCGATGCTCTTCCGCCAGCGCAATGAAATTTTCCGGGCGGTAACGCGACAGCGCCGACTTGCAGAAATGCGGATTGGCGCAGAGGTAATTGTCCGGCCCGGCGTCGCGGTTGGTGAAGTTGCAGCGCCCGCCGCCGGACAGCAGGATCTTCTTGCCGACCTTGTTGGCGTGGTCGATCACCAGCACGCGCCGACCGCGCTTGCCGGCCTCGATGGCGCACATCAGCCCGGCCGCCCCGGCCCCGATGACGATCACCTCATGGCTGCGCATGTGCGCATCAACTCCGTTCGGCGTCATGCCCGGGGTTTCAAAACGACAAGTATCAACCCTACGGCGAGCGCGTGCCCGCGACAATCCTCCGCGGGATTTGTCCCGTGCTCAGCCAGCTTCGTGGCGCTGCATCGCCGGCGGCAGTGCGTGCATGCTGCGCTCTGCATGAGAAGAACCTGCAAGACATTGATTAATAAATGCATTCCGAACGGAAACAGAGCGTCGGCGGCGTCAGGAAACGAGTCGGGATCGTCCTTGCGACGATGCAGAAGGCGGATTGCACTTCCTGCCACCATGCAGGACAAGCGTCCGACTTTCGGATATTCGGAAATCATGCCATGCGTGAAACCCTGCTGGTGTCCACTCGCGGCCAGATCACCCTGCCTGCCGGGATGCGCAAGCAACTGGGCATCGTGCCGGACAGCGCGGTAATTGTGGAAGAACACGATGACGGCTTGCTGCTCAAACCCGCTGCCGTGCTGGAAATCCAGACCTGGTCCGATGCGCAGATTGCCGCCTGGGATGCCGATGATGCGTTGAGCGATGCCGAGCTCGAAGCCATCCTGTCGCGATTGCGCCCCGGTTGATGCCTGACCCGGATGCGGACCGTTCTCGACGCCAATGTCCTGTCCACGCCGGCCACGGGTGATCGGGTCCGCCCCCGCTCGACGCCGTACGCGGTGCGCCGGGGGTATGCTGATCGCCCGCAGGTCGCATCCGTTCCGATCCATGAGCCATCCCGACACCTCGCCACTGCCGACCGCCACCCTGCACGACCGCCATGACCGCTGGCCGCAGGCGATGACGGTGGAGGATTTCCGTCACAACCTCGATGCCGTCAAGGCGCGCATCGCGGCGGCCTGCGCGCGGGTCGGCCGCGATCCGTCGGAGGTGCGGCTGCTGCCGGTCAGCAAGACCGTCGATGAGGCGCGGATCCGCCTCGCCCATGCCGCCGGCTGCCGCTTCCTCGGCGAGAACAAGCCGCAGGAGGCGCAGCGCAAATGGGAGGCGCTGGCCGCCGAACTGCCCGACCTGCGCTGGTCGCTGATCGGCCATCTGCAAACCAACAAGGCCAGGCTGGCGGCGCGCTTCGCCGACGAGTTCCAGGCGCTGGACAGCCTGCGTCTGGCCGAGGCGCTGGAGCGCCGGTTGCAGGCGGAAGGCCGCGCCCTCGACGTGTTGGTGCAGGTCAACACGTCGGACGAGGCCAGCAAGTACGGGCTGTCGCCCGACGAGGTCCAGGCCTTTCTGCGGCAACTGCCGCAATTCCCGGCGCTGCGCGTGCGCGGATTGATGACGCTGGCGATGTTCTCGCCGGACGCGGCGCGGGTGCGCGCCTGCTTCGTGCGCCTGCGCGCGCTGCGTGATCGATTGCGCCAGGACGTGCCCGATGGCATCGACCTGTCGGCCCTGTCGATGGGCATGTCGGGCGATTTCGAGATCGCCGTCGAGGAAGGTGCCAGCGTGGTCCGCGTCGGCCAGGCCATCTTCGGTGCCCGCGCCACCCCGGACAGCCATTACTGGCCGACGCGCCCGTAGGCTCGCCCGGGAGGCGAAGGGCCGGTCGGCGTCACCGATCCGGCCCTCCCGCGCTACCAGTGCACCCCGCGCATCACCGCGGCAAACGCGATCTGTTCGCTGGATGCCTGCGGCTCGCCGCCCTTCTCGCCCTTGGCGGCGGCGGAATCCGGGAACAGGGTGTAGGCGGTGTTCTGCACCACTTCGTAGGCTTTCGGTGCCAGCGCGTTGAGCACGGAGGCAAAGATGCCCAGGCGGGTGGCGATGCGGCTGGGGCGCTCGATGATCGCCTCGACGATCATGTCGGCCGCCTCGTCCGGCGTCAGCGTGGGGACGCTGTCGTAAATCTTGGTCGGGCCGATCATCTTGGTTCGCACCAGCGGCATGTTGATGGTGGTGAAGGCGATGTTCTGGGCGGAGAACTCGGCCTGCGCGCAGCGGCTGAAGGCATCCAGCGCCGCCTTCGAGGCGACGTAGGCGGAAAAGCGCGGCGAGGAGGCCAGCACGCCGATCGAGGAGATGTTGATGACGTGGCCGCGCCGGCGCTCGGTCATGCTCGGCAGAAAGCCCATGATCAGCCGCAGCGAGCCGAAGTAGTTGAGCTGCATGGTGCGCTCGAAATCGTGGAAGCGGTCGTAGGACAGCGAGATCGAGCGGCGGATGGAGCGGCCGGCGTTGTTGACCAGAACGTCGACGTGACCGTGGTCCTTGAGCACGGTGGCGACCAGCTCGTCGCAGGCAGCCATGTCGGACAGGTCGGCCTGGTAGGCATGCACGTCGCCGCCGGCGGCGCGCAGTTCGTCGCGGGTGGCGATCAGTTCCTCTTCGCCCCGGGCGACGAGGATGGTCTTGGCCCCGGCGGCGGCAACCTTCTCCGCCGCCGCGCGGCCGATGCCGGCAGAGCCGCCGGTGATCAGCACCACCTTGCCCTTGACCCGACCGCGCAGGGAACGGTCGATGAACAGCGAAGGGTCGAGATGGCGCTCCCAGTAGTCCCACAGACGCCAGGCGTAGCTCTCCAGATCCGGCAGCTTGATCTTGCTGCCGCGCAGGGCGCGTTCGGTTTCACGGCTGTCGAAGCGGGTCGGATAGGTGACCAGCTTCAGTGCTTCCGCCGGAATGCCGAGATCCTTCAGCAGCATGCCGGAGAAGCGCTTGACCGGTGCCAGGCTGGCCAGCGCGGCCTTCAGCGGGAAGGGCACGAAGGCGAACATGCGCGCATCCAGGCGCATGGTCATTTCCGGCGCGTGGCCTGCGCGGGCGAACAGGTTGAGCACCTCGCCGATGCGTCGCGGCTCGGGGTCGGTCAGATGGAAGCAGCAGCCGTCGAGGCCGGGCTTGTGGGCGATGTGGTCCATCGCGTCGGCCACCCAGTCGACCGGCACCAGGTTGATGCGGCCGCCCTCGATGCCGATGGTCGGCACCCATTTGGGCAGGGTTTCGCGCAGTTTCTTGATCAGGGTGAAGAAGAAGTACGGGCCGTCGATCTTGTCGATCTCGCCGCTGCGGGAATGGCCGATCACCGCACCGGGCCGATAGATGCGGAAGGGAACCTTGCACTCCTTGCGCACCACGCCTTCGGATTCGTGCTTGGTGCGGAAGTACGGGTTGTCCAGCCCCTCGGCCTCCTCGAACATGTCCTCGCGGAAGGTGCCCGGATACAGGCCGGCGGCGGCGATGGAGCTGGTGTGGTGGAAGCAGCCGGCCTTGATCGCCTCGGCCAGTTCGATCGCGTGGCGGGTGCCCTCGACATTGGCCTTGTGCTGGCTCTCGGCGTCGGCGGCGAGGTCGTACACGGCGGCCAGGTGGAAGAAGTGGCGGACCTTGCCGGACAGTGCCTTCGCCTGGGCGGCGCTGACGCCGAGCCGCGGCTTGGCGAGGTCGCCGACCACCGGCTTGATGCGGGCCATGTCCCAGCCCATCCGCGCACCGATCTCGTCCAGCTTCTTCTGCGAGCCCTTGCGCACCAGCACATGGATGAGCCCCTTGCGCTTGAGCAGGTTGGCGACCAGGTGACGGCCGACGAAGCCGGTGGCGCCGGTGACGAAGTAGTTCATTGGCATCTCCCCTCAAAGATGTCTGACGATGCCGCACAGTGCGGCCACGGCTGCAAAGATAGCCCGCCATCCGCCCCTCGCCTAGGGCTTTTCGCCAATCGCCGGCGGATCGGCGCGGATCGCGTTGACCCCCGTGCGGTCGCGTGCTATCAAACGCCGCAGCGGCGCTGCGCCCGCCTCCGACTCCCGCCTGCAAGGATTCTGTCCGCCATGTCCGACCTGACCGCCCTGTTCGAACAAGCCTCCGAGAAGGCCAAGACACTGGCCGAGCGGCCGGACAACGACACCCTGCTGAAGCTGTACGCGCTCTACAAGCAGGGCTCGGAAGGCGATGTCAGCGGCCCCAAGCCGGGTTTTTTCGACTTCGTCGGCAATGCCAAGTACGAAGCCTGGAGCAAGCTCGTCGGCACCTCCAGGGAAGACGCGATGCAGAAGTACGTCGCCCTGGTCGGAAAGCTCAGCGGCTGAGAAGGACGATGGCGCGCCGCCGGCCAATGCCCTCGCGCGCCGCCGGCATGTGGCGGGCGCGACCATGACCCGGCGCACCCGCGAGCGGATCCTGGAGACCGGCCTGGCGCTGTTCAACGAACTCGGCGAGCCCAACGTCACCACCAACCACATCGCCGACGAACTGGACATCAGTCCGGGCAATCTCTACTACCACTTCCGCAACAAGGACGACATCATCGAGCAGTTGTTCGCCCGCTTCGAGGAGCGGCTCGATGTCGCCCTGGTGACGCCGGAGGACCGCCTGCCGACGCTGGAAGACATCTGGCTGCAACTGCACATGGTCTACGAGTGCATCTGGGACTATCGTTTCCTGTACCGCGACCTGGTCGAAATCCTCAGTCGCAACCGCAAGCTGCGCCTGCACTTCGGACGCATCCTCAAGCGCGGCGCGGACAACGCCACCGGGGTGCTCAGCGGCCTGGTCCGCGCCGGCATCATGCGTGCCAGCGCCGATGAAATCCGCGCCACCGCCGGCAACATCCTTTTGATCTCCACATTCTGGCTGAACTACGCCGCCGTGCGCGGCGAGAAGAACGAGCAGGCGGCGATCCGCCAGGGCATCCACCACGTGATGATGCTGATCGCGCCGTTCATGCGTGACGCCGAGCGCCTGCACCTGAACACGCTCTCGCAGGCCTACATCACGCCTTGAGCGCGGCGGCCACCCGGACCCGGTCCCGGCATCGCGGGCGGCGAGTCGCCCTGTTCCTGGGCACGATCCTGTTGTTGACGCTGGCCACGGCGTGGCTGCTTGATCGACTGTATCCATTGCCGCTGCCGGACATCGGCGCGGACGCCGCCACCGTAGTGCTGGCGCGCGATGGCGAGCCGCTGCGCGCCTTCGCCGACGCCCGCGGGGTGTGGCGCTATCCGGTGCGGCTGGAGGACGTGCCCGACGACTACCTGGACGCCCTGCTGCACTACGAGGACCGCCGCTTTCGCCATCATCTCGGCATCGATCCGCTGGCCCTGGTGCGTGCCGGCGGCCAGTGGCTCGTCCATCGGCGCATCGTGTCCGGCGGCTCGACGCTGACCATGCAGGTGGCCCGGCTGATCGAGCCGACGCCGCGCAGCCTCGTCGGCAAACTGCGCCAGATGTTGCGCGCCCTGCAACTGGAATGGCATCTGGACAAGGACGCGATCCTGACGCTGTACCTAGACTACGCGCCGTTCGGCGGCACGCTGGAGGGGGCGCAGGCGGCCAGCTACGGCTATTTCGGCAAGCCGCTGGCGCGGGTGTCGCCGGGCGAGGCGGCGCTGCTGGCGGTATTGCCGCAGGCACCCAGCCGGCTGCGCCCGGATCGCCATCCGCAGGCCGCCCGCGCCGCCCGCGACAAGGTGCTGGATCGCCTCGCGCGCGATGGCGTGTGGCCGGCGGAGAAGATCGCCGACGCCCGCGACGAGGCCGTGGTCGCGCGCCGGCTGCGTCCGCCGATGCACGCCGCGCTCGCCGCCCAGCGCCTGCGCGACGCCCATCCGCGCCAGCGTCGCATCGCCAGCACCCTCGACGCCGAGCTGCAACGGCGGCTGGAGGACATGGTCGGAGCCTGGATCGAGCGCCTGCCGCCACGCAGTTCCGCCGCCGTGCTGATCGCCGACGCCGGCAGCGGCGAACTGCGCGCCTATGTCGGGGCCGGGCGGTTCGGCGACGGCGACCGCTTCGGCCATCTCGACATGGCCAGCGCCTGGCGTTCGCCCGGGTCCACGCTGAAGCCGTTCCTGTTCGGCATGGCGCTGGACGAGGGACTGATCCACGGCCGTTCGCTGCTGATCGACGCGCCGCAGGACTTCGACGGCTACGCGCCGGGCAATTTCGACCAGCGTTTTCGCGGCCCGGTCGATGCCACCTCGGCCTTGCAGCAGTCGCTGAACGTGCCCGCCGTGGCGCTGATGCAGGCGCTCGGCCCGCAGCGCTTCAGCGCCCGCATGGCCCACGCCGGCATCCCGCTGCGCCTGCCCGCCTCCGCCAAGCCCAACCTGGCGATGATCCTCGGCGGCACCGAGGCGCGGCTGGAGGATCTGCTGCTCGCCTACTTGGCCCTGCATCGCGATGGCGAGGCCGTGCCGCTGCGCCTCGACGCCGATGCACCGCCGGCAGCGGCGCGGCGGCTGCTGTCGCCGGGTGCCGCCTGGATCGTCCGCGACATGCTGCAAAGCGCGCCGCGTCCGGGCGAGGCCAGCGGCCGTTTCGACACATCCGGGCGCGTCCCGCTGGCGTGGAAAACCGGTACCAGCTACGGCTTCCGCGATGCCTGGGCGCTGGGCAGCAGTCCGGGCGCGGCAATCGGCGTCTGGGTCGGCCGCCCCGACGGCACGCCGATGCCCGGTCATTACGGCGCGGTCAGCGCCCTGCCCCTGCTGCTGGCCATCGCCGACGGCCTGCCGCGCGAATTGCGCGCCGCCGCGCCGGCACGTCCGGACAGCGTGCAGAAAGTCGACATCTGCTGGCCGCTCGGCGCTGCGGCGACCGATACGCCGCCGACCCATTGCCGACGTCGCTTCGAGGCCTGGACGCTGGACGGTGCCGTGCCGCCGACGCTCGTGTCCGCCGCCGAGCCGTCGTGGCAATCGCTGCTGCGCTATCGCCGCGATCCGCACAGCGGCCGGCGGCTGAGCGCGCGCTGTCGGCTGCCGCACCGCGCCGAACAGGTCGAGATCGTCCGCTGGCCGACCCTCGCCCTGCCTTGGCTGGACGCCGCCGAGCGGGCCAGCCAGCGCCTGCCGCCGCTGGCCGCCGACTGCGTCGAAGATCATCCGCCGCGCGAGGCGCTGCGCCTGACCGGCCTGCGCGACGGCAGCCGCATCCGCGCCGCGCCGAACAGCGCGCAGGCGCCGCAGGTGGAACTGCGCGTGCTGGGCGCACAGGGCGAGGTGCGCTGGCTGCTCAACGGCCGGTTGGCTGGCCGCAGCCGTGGCGACGCACCGTTCCGGACCACGCTCGACCAGCCCGGCCCACTGAGCATCCTGGCCCTGGACCAGCAAGGCGGCTATGCCCGCATCGAGGTCGAGGTACTGCCCTGAAGCAGGCGTTCGGCGCGCCCGTACAGCGGCCGTTTAACACTAAATTGACAATGGTCAACGCCCCTTGCCGGGCCGCCTCCTAGCATCGTCGCCAGTCGTTCAACCCCTCTGGAGACACCCATGCGCCACCTGAAGATCGCCGCTCTCGCCCTGGCTCTGGCCAGCCCGCTCGCCATCGCCGATGCCGGCGACTGGGTGTTCAAGTTCGGTGCCCACAACGTCGACCCGAAGTCCGACAGCGGCGTGCTGGCCGGCACCTTCAACGCCAGCGTCGACGCCAACGTGCAACCGACCTTCACGCTGGAATACTTCCTCACCGACAACTGGTCGCTGGAAGTGCTGGCTGCCCTGCCCTTCGAGCACGATGTCGAGCTTGACGGCGTCAAGGCCGCCACCACCAAGCACCTGCCGCCGACCGTGTCCTTCCAGTACTACTTCGCGCCGCAGGCCAGGGTGTCGCCGTATCTCGGCCTGGGCGTCAACTACACGCGCTTCTTCAGCGAGAAGACCAGCGGCCCGCTGGCCGGCGCGGATCTGGCGCTTGGCAGCTCCTGGGGTCTGGCGGCGCACGCCGGCATCGACTTCCGCATCAATGACCAGTGGCTGTTCGGCATCGACCTGCGCAAGATGGACATCGACAGCGACGTGCGCCTGAACGGTGCCGACATCGGTTCGGTGGCCATCGATCCGCTGGCCTACGGCCTGTATCTCGGCTACCGCTTCTGAGTGCAGCCAGGCGGGCTATTGCCCGCACCGGCTTTCCAGCGTGACCGCCAGGGCCGTCGGGAAACCGGCGGCCTTGGCGTTTGCGCGCTCGTTCGCGCGCGGCAGGCTGTCCCGGCCCGGCGCGGGCGTTTAAGCTGTCGGGCCAAGACGCCGCGCGCATCAGGCGATGCCGCGCCGACCCACCCCGCAACGGATCGTCCATGGCCAAGAAACGTTCCTCCCCGTCCCCCGGCAAGTCCCAGCCGCGCGCGCCCAGGGCGCGGCTGGCAGCGGACCGCTTCACCCTGGTCCTCGCCGGCATCGGCATCGCGCTGACCGCCTATCTCACGTTCAGCGCGCTGGGCGAATCAACGCCGGCGTTCTGCGCCGACGACTCCGGCTGCGGGGTGATCCAGAACAGCCACTGGTCGCACCTGTTCGGCCTGCCCCTGGCGCTGTGGGGGCTGGCGACCTATGCGCTGATCGCCCTGGTCGCCATGCTGTCGGAATCACGCATGCTGCGCTGGCAGCGGCTGTGGACGCTGTCGGCGCTGGGCCTGGGCATCAGCATCTACCTGACCGTGATCGGGCTGGTCGCGCTGGAATCGGTCTGCGCCTGGTGTTTGTTGTCGTTGCTGCTGTTCGTCGCCCTGTTCGTCTGGCACAGCATCAAGCGTCCGGCCGGCGCGCCGGGCATGCCGGTTTCCAGTTGGGCGCTGAGCCGCATTGCCATGCTGGCCTGCGTGATCATCGCCATGCAGCTTTATTACAGCGGCCTGTTCTCGCCACGCCCGGACCCGCGCATGCAGGCGCTGGCCGAGCATCTGGATCGCAGCGGGGCGAAGTTCTACGGCGCGTTCTGGTGCCCGAGCTGCGGCGAGCAGAAAAAACTGTTCGGCGGGGCCGCCGACGCCCTGCCCTATGTCGAATGCCATCCCGAGGGCCGCCAGGGCGCGGTCGCGCTGGCCTGCGTCACCGCCGACATCCGCAGCTTCCCGACCTGGGTGGTGCGGGGCCGCAGCTACACCGAGATCATGCAGCCCGAGGAGTTGGCGCAGCGTTCCGGCTTCGATTGGAACGGTTTCACGCCAGCCAAGGAATAAGCCGATGAGCCTGCCCGCCGCGTTCGATTTGCAGCGCTGGATCGACCAGCACCGCCACCTGCTGCGTCCGCCGGTGGGCAACAAGTGCGTGTTCGACGGCGACTTCATTGTCATGGTGGTCGGCGGGCCGAACGCGCGCACCGACTACCACTACGAGGAAGGCCCGGAGTTCTTCTACCAGCTCGAAGGCGAAATGACCCTGCGGGTGCAGGAGGACGGCAAGGTCCGCGACATCCCGATCCGGGCCGGCGAGGTGTTCTACCTGCCGCCGCGGGTGCCGCACTCGCCGCAGCGCGCCGCCGATTCCATCGGCCTGGTCATCGAACGCAAGCGCCTGCCGCACGAGGACGACGGCCTGCAATGGTATTGCGAGCAGTGCAATGCCAAGCTGTACGAGGAATATTTCCACTTGAACGACATCGAACGCGACTTCCCGCCGGTGTTCGACCGTTTCTACGGCTCGCTGGCGCTGCGCACCTGCCAGGGCTGCGGCCACCTCAATCCGCGCCCGACCCGCTACGACGCCACGCCCGACTCGCTGGCCGACATCACCTGAGGCCCTTTCAAGGTCTTGGCGGGGACGCGGTAGGTATCTCAGCCCGGCTCGGCGGGCAGGAACAGCGACACGCACAGGCCGCCGCCGTCGCGATTGGACAGGGCGATGCGTCCACCGTGCGCCTCGGCGATTTCGCGTGCCAGTGCCAGTCCCAGCCCGGTGCCGCTGCGCTTGGTGGAATAGAACGGCAACAGCGCCTGCGCCATCACCGTCTCGTTCATGCCGCCGCCGCGATCAAGCACGTCGATGCGCCAGCCGTCGGCGGCGCGGCGCACGGCAAGACGTACCGCCTCGGCGGCGGAACCGGACTCGTGGGCGTTCTTCAGCAGGTTCAGCAGCGCCTGCTCCATCTGCGCGACATCGAAGCAGGCCGTGTCGACCGGCAGTTCGCCGTCGATGGCGAACGCAAACTGGCTGCCCAGGCGTTGCAGAAAACCGGCCCATTGCAGCCGTTGCGGCCGTGGCGCGGGCAGCTTGGCGAAACGGGCGTAGTCGCGGATGAAGCCTTCCAGGTGGCGGGCGCGCTCCTCGATGGTAGCCAGCGCCGCCGGCAGGCGCTCGTGCTGGCCGCGACGCAGCAGTTCCAGGCCGGAATGCGCCAGCGAGGCAATCGGTGCCAGCGAATTGTTCAACTCGTGGCTGATCACGCGGATGACCTTCTTCCAGGTCTGCACCTCCTGCCGGCGCAGTTCGGTGGTCATGCGGCGCAGCAGGATCAGTTCGTGGCGACGGCCGTTGAGGCGGAAGCGCCGCCGCGCCAGATGGCAGATTTCCTCCTCCTCGCCCTCGCCGATCAGGAACAGGCCATCGCCTTCGCCGAGCAGCGCATCGCGCAGCGCCGCCGGCCAGGTCGGAAGGAGGCTGTCCAGATGCCGGCCCTCCAGCCGCGAGCCGTCGCCCAGCATCTTGCGCGCGGCAAGGTTGCCCAGGGTGACGCGCTGGCCGGGATCGAGCAGCAGCATCGCCACCGGCGTGTTCTGCACCATGGTGTCGAGCAGCAGTTCGCGCTGCACCAGCGCCTGGCGTTGCTCTCGCAGCACGGTGCCGAGCTGGTTGTGCGCCTCGGCCAGTTCGCCAAGTTCGCCGCCGCCATCCCAACGGATGCCGAAGCTGAAGTCGCCGTCGCGATAGCTCGCCACCGTGCCGGCCAGGGCGCGCAGCAGGGCGTTGGCCGGGCGCAGCCGCCAGCGCAGCAGGGCGATGCCGAGCGTTGCCGTCAGGCCGATGGCCAGCAATGCCGCCAGCCAGCCGTCGAACCAGTTGCCGAGCCAGATCGCCAGCACGGCGGCGAGCGTCGAACTGAGCAGCAGCAGGGCCGGCAGTTGCCGCGACAAGGGCAGTGGACGCATGGCGGCAAGCCTTGCTCGCGGGCGCATCGCGCTCAGCCGCGCGCGATGCCGAGGCGGTCGAGCCGCCGGTACAGCGCCTGTCGCGACAGGCCCAGTTCCGCAGCCGCCTGCGCCAGCACGCCGCCATGGCGCTGCAAGGCGGCCTCGATGCTGGCGCGGTCCGGTTCGTCGGCCGGCGCGCTGCGCGGCAGCGCCGGCGCAGCGCCAAGACCCAGCGCCTCGACCTCGATGCAATCGCCGGACAGCAGGGCGGCGCGCTGGATCACGTTGCGCAGTTCGCGCACGTTGCCAGGCCAGGCATGGCGCAGCAGCGCGCCGCGCGCGGCCTCGCCGAGGCGCTTGCCGGGCGGCACGAAATGCTCGGCCAGCGGCAGGATGTCGCCGGGGCGCTCGGACAGCGGCGGCAGCGCCACTTCGATGGTGTTGAGGCGGTAGTACAGGTCCTCGCGGAAGGTGCCGGCGGCGATCATCGCCGGCAGATCGGCATTGGTGGCGCTGATCACCCGCACCTTCACCTGGCGCTCGCGATTGGCCCCGAGCCGCGCGAACCGGCCGGTCTCCAGCACGCGCAGCAGCTTCACCTGGCCGTTCAGCGGCAGGTTGCCGATCTCGTCGAGGAACAGCGTGCCGCCGTCGGCGGCCTCGAACTTGCCCTCGCGCGGCTTGTTGGCACCGGTATAAGCCCCGGCCTCGGCACCGAACAGTTCCGCCTCGATCAGATCCGCCGGCAAAGCACCGCAATTCAGGGTGACGAACGGCCCGTCGGCAACCGCCGAATTGGCCTGCACGATCTCGGCGATCTTCTCCTTGCCGCTGCCGTTGGCACCGGTGATCAGCACCGGCAGGTCGGAGCGCGCCACCTGGCAGGCGAGGCTGAGCGCGCGCTCGGTGGCGGGGTCGGCGAACACCATGCCGCGCAGCTCGTAGCGCTGCGCCAGTTGCTCGCGGCTGCGGCGTTCGTGACGCTGCCGGCGCAGCAGTTCGCCGCGCACTTCGGACAGTTCCAGCAGGTTGTTCACCGTCGCCAGCAGGCGGGTGTCGTCCCACGGCTTGGCGAGATAGTCGGCCGCCCCGGCCTTGACCAGGGCCACCGCGCTTTGCAGGTGCGTCCACGCCGTCAGCAGGATCACCGGCAGGTCGGGATGGCGCTCGCGGATGGCGGCGAACAGGCGCTCGCCTTCCGCGCCCGAGGTGGTGTCGGCGCTGAAGTTCATGTCCTGGATCACCAGGTCGATGTCCGCGCGCTCCAGCAGCGCCAGCCCGGCGTCCGGCGTCTGTGCATGCACGGCGCGGATGTCGTGCAGTGAGAACAGCACGTCGAGCGCGGTGGCCACCGCCGGGTTGTCGTCGATGATGAGGATGGTCGGCATTGGGGCCGGGAGTCGGGAGTCGGGAGTCGGGAGTCGGGAGTCGGGAGTCGGGAGTCGGGAGTCGGGAGTCGGGAGTCGGG
>JBAYTD010000036.1:0-21130 GCA_041675805.1 Lysobacteraceae bacterium | reverse complement strand
GTGATGAACCAAGGTTCGGCAAGCTTGAGCAGCGTCTGGAAGGTATGGGCGTCAGTCATGCCAACAGCCTACCCTTGACCGGCTGCACGTCAACAGCTATCCCACGGGAAGGGCGGAAGAACCGAAATTTTTAGCTCTCTCTCCGCCGGTTTCGGGGGAGAGGGAGCAGTCTTCACCACGTCACATCCGTTGGCGACGAGTGGATTTTTACACTATGACCAATTATTTCAACCAGACAGGCGATTAAAGACTCGCCCATAAAGCCGAAAAAAAGTGAGTACCTTACCTAGTAAAGCTGGAACTTTAACGGTTGCGGGCTCCTCAAAGGGATCTTTTCGCAATCAAAAGTCAAAATTTCGCAAGAGCTTCTTTCCACCGCCCCGATTAACGGTATCATGTCAATTTGCGCCGTCGATTCGACACTTGCGCTTGATCTGGAAAATATGCTACTGGCGACTTCTTTATAAGTCAAACGGATATTTTCACCCCGGTATAACCGGGCTTTGCCATATCTTGGTTTTTAAATAATGAAAACTATGCAATCATTAGTTTTGATATTGCTCATGACTATGTCATTCATGATACCGTTGGCAGAATCTAATAACCATCAAACACCATTTGACTGTAAGGAAATCACCGCGCGCCCGATTCACTTCGCGGACGTAGTGGATGATTTTGATGACAATGACATAAGACAACGCCATGCGCATGCACAGCTTGTCTACAACCAACAATTCGGTGATTGCAACCTTCCATTTATGGAAGATCGATTGAACAATGAAGATAGGCTTGCTCTGTTCGAGGCAACCCTGATCTTGGCCAGGCACACGAGTGCGAGCGAGGACGTGGATCGAGCCAACTCAATGGCAGCCAGTCCCGAACTGGCGGATATTTTGACCGCTTCCCATATCGAACGACTCTCGATCATCAATTTCATCGCACGCAACTTCGACAAGGCCGCGCAGTATTCAGCCATGATCGACAGCGCCGCGCTTCTTCCACGAATCGTCAACACCCCGCTTAAAGAAGCGGGCCGGCCCCTTGCGCCACCAAGGCTGCTCGTCCCCTCACACGGCGATGACAACACTGTTGGCTACACAGTCAGGCAGATTGACCTTCCGCAGAATGGAATCGTAGTCATCAGTCACCCTCAGTGCGTGTTTTCTGCTGCCGCCATGGAGCACATCAATGATTCGGACAGAATTTCCGCTATTTTCCGGGAGCGTTCCATCTGGATTTTTCCGCCATCCACCATCATCGGCGAACGCAGTTCCCCGAAAAAAACACTGCCTGCCCAATTGTTCGGCGTTGCCTACCGTTACGGCGACTTCCCCCAACTGGACAACTGGGACTTGCCGAGTTTTTATTTTTTCCGCGACGGCAGACTCGTACACCAGTTCACAGGGTGGCCACGGAGTGGTGAATCCAGCCCACTGCTGGAGGAAGGGCTGAGGCGGATAGCGCCGTGATCGCGTGAGCCAGTGGGCAGCGTCTGCCGACGCACCTCACCGCGCAGCGGGCAACAATCCCGCCTGCTCCGCCAGCCGCCGCACGGCGGGGATGCGCAAGGGTTTTTCGCTCCATTCCTGCATGCCCGTCTGGGGGTCATGGCGTGCCAGCAGGTCGATATCCAGATCGCACAGGCCCTGCGCCATCCGTTCTGCGCTGCGTCCACCTTGCCGCTCGATGGTCTTCAGGGCGGCGATCAGGTCGTCCCCTGTCAGCGCGCTGCGCAGGCAGACCAGTTGGTTGCGGTAAGGACGCGGGCCGCCGCTGGCATCCGGGCCGGTCAGCACCGCGCTGACATGATGCAACTGGCCGATCCGGGCCATGCGTTCGAGGGCGGATGTCAGGCGATCCTCGCCGTCGACATTGCTGCCCAGCGCCAGCCAGTGATCAGCCGGCTCGGCCATCGTTCCAGCGCCGCTGGATCTCGACGCCGACCGATTCCGCTTCCGGCACCGCCTGCGGCTTGTCGATGCGCAGCCACAGGCGGCGCACGCCGAACTCGGCGTGCAGCAGGTCGGCGCAGGACTCGGCCAGGGTTTCGATCAGCCGCCAGGCGCGGCCCTGCGCGTGGGCGCGCAGGCGGGTGGCGATGGCGGCGTAGTCCAGGGTGTCGGCAAGGTCGTCGCTGACCGCCGGGCGGCGGTTGTCGAAACCCATCCGCAAACTCAGCCGCAACGGCTGCGGTGCCGTCTGTTCGTGCGGATGGATGCCGATCACGGTGTCGATGTTCAGGCGATCAAGAAAGACCGCATCGTGCGCTGCCGGATCGCGCCATCGGTCCCGACTCATGCCGCCTGCTCCGCGTCGAGTGGGCGCAATTCGGCCATGTCCCAGCGCGGACGCACGATCACTGCCGGTGCTTCGTGCTGGCCGGAGGCCAGTCGCAGGGCACCGGCGAAGGCGATCATCGCGCCGTTGTCGGTGCAGAACTCCGGACGCGGGAAACACACCCGCAGGCCATGCCGCCGCGCCAACTCCGCCAGTCGCTGGCGCAGTTGCCGATTGGCACCGACGCCGCCAGCCACCACCAATGTGGCCGCGCCGGTTGCGCGCAGGGCGCGCTCGCACTTGATCGCCAGCGTTTCCACCGCCGCCTGCTCGAAGGCGCGGGCGATGTCGGCGCGGGTCTGTTCGCTGCGGTCGCTGCGCTGCCAGGCCAGCAATACCTGGGTCTTCAGGCCGGAGAAGCTGAAGTCCAGCCCGGGCCGGTCGGTCATCGGACGCGAGAAGGCGAACACGCCGTCGCGGCCGGTCTCGGCCAGCCGCGCCAGGTGCGGGCCGCCAGGATAGGGCAGGCCGATCAGCTTGGCGGTCTTGTCGAAGGCCTCGCCGACGGCGTCGTCCAGGGTTTCGCCGAGCAGGCGGTAATCGCCCACCGCCCGCACGTCCACCAGTTGCGTGTGGCCGCCGGATACCAGCAGGGCGACGAATGGCGGCTGCGGCGGATCGGCCTCCAGCAGCGGGGCCAGCAGGTGACCTTCCATGTGATGCACGGCGATGGCCGGCACATCCAGCGCCCAGGCCAGCGCGCGTCCGCTGGCCGCGCCCACCAGCAGGGCACCGACCAGGCCCGGCCCGGCGGTGTAGGCGACGCCGCCGATCTGCTCGATGCCCAGCCCGGCCTGCGCCAGCGTCTCGCGGATCAGCGGCAGCAGCTTGCGCACGTGATCGCGGCTGGCCAGCTCCGGCACCACGCCGCCGTACTCGGCGTGCAGGGCGATCTGGCTGTACAACGCGTGCGCCAACAGGCCGCGCCGCCGGCAGTACAGGGCGACACCGGTTTCATCGCAGGAGGTTTCCACGCCGAGGACGACGCTGGCTTGATCGGTTGGCATGATGCGACTATGATACGCGGCTCCCCGTCGCACGGGGATGTTGCATCCCATCCACCGGAGTTCCCATGCCGAGCGTCAAAGTCCGCGAAAACGAGCCTTTCGAGTTTGCCCTGCGCCGCTTCAAGCGCACTTGCGAGAAGGCCGGCGTCCTCGCCGAAACCCGCAAGCGCGAGTATTACGAGAAGCCGACCCAGGAGCGCAAGCGCAAGGCGGCCGCGGCGGTCAAGCGTCACCTGCGTCGTGTGTCGCGCGACGTGACCAAGCGCCAGCGCCTCTACTGAGGAAGCGGGGTTCCGAAAAAGCCGGCACGCTTGGCGTCGCCGGCTTTTTTTCGTCATGCCGGCAAAGTTCCGTCCGTCCCTGGAGTCTTCCACGATGAGCCTGAAGCAACAACTGACCGATGACATGAAGGCGGCGATGAAGTCCGGCGACAGGCAGCGCCTGGGGACCATCCGCCTGATCAACGCCGCGCTCAAGCAGCGCGAGGTGGACGAGCGCATCGAGATCACCGACGCCATCGTGCTGGCGGTGCTGGAGAAGATGCTCAAGCAGCGCAAGGACTCCATCACCCAGTACGAGGCCGCCGGCCGCGAAGACCTCGCCTCCGTGGAGCGCGAGGAAGTGGCCGTCATCGAGCACTACCTGCCGGCCAAGATGGGTGCCGACGAGCTGGCGGCGGAAGTCGCCCGCGCCATCGCCGACAGCGGTGCCGCCGGCCCGACCGACATGGGCAAGGTGATGGCGCTGTTGAAGCCGCGCATCGCCGGCCGCGCCGACATGGGCCAGGCCTCGGCGCAGGTGAAGCAGGCGCTGGCCGGCTGAGCCGGGCGCGAGCGCCGGCCGGGCAGATCGGGACTCAACTCCCGGCAGCACTCTCCGTCCGGGCGAAACGGCCGCGCGGCAGGAACGCCGGCGGCCCGCGCACCGTAGAATCGACCCCATGTCCGGTCGCATCCCCGACGCCTTCATCGACGAGTTGCTCGCCCGCACCGACCTCGTCGAACTGGTCAACGCGCGCGTCCCGCTGAAACGGCAGGGCCGCGAGTACTCGGCGCGCTGCCCGTTCCACGACGAGCGCTCGCCGAGTTTCACGGTCAGCCCGGCCAAGCAGTTCTACCACTGCTTCGGCTGCGGCGCGCATGGCTCGGCGATCAGGTTCCTCATGGAGTACGACCGCCTGGAGTTCCTCGACGCGGTCGAGGAACTGGCCCGGCAATGCGGACTGGAAGTGCCGCGCGACACCCGCCAGAAGCACCAGCGCGAAGGCTTCGACGACCTTTACGCCACCTGCGAGCGCGCCGCCGTGTTCTTCCGCGAGCAGCTTGCCGCCCATCCGCAGGCGCGCGCCTACCTGGATCGGCGCGGCGTCGACGCCGCCGTGCGCCAGCGTTACGGCATCGGCTACGCGCCGCCGGCCTGGGAGGCACTGCGCAACACGCTGGGCGGCGATGGCCGTCAGCTCGCCCTGCTCGACCGCGTCGGCCTGCTGTCGACAAGCGAGGCCGGCAAGGTCTACGACAAGTTCCGCGACCGCATCATCTTCCCGATCCACGACCGCCGCGGCCGCGCCATCGCCTTCGGCGGCCGGGTGCTGAACAAGGACGACAGCCCGAAATACCTCAACTCGCCGGAAACGCCGCTGTTCCACAAGGGCCGCGAACTGTACGGGTTGTGGCAGGTGAAGCAGGCGCACAGCCGGATCGAGCGGCTGATCGTGGTCGAGGGCTACATGGACGTGGTGGCGCTGGCGCAGTACGGCATCGACACCGCCGTCGCCACGCTCGGCACCGCCACCACCTCCGACCAGGCCGAACTGCTGTTCCGCAATGCCCCCGACGTGGCGTTCTGCTTCGACGGCGACCGCGCCGGCCGCGCCGCCGCCTGGAAGGCGCTGGAAGCCACGCTGCCGCGCATGCGCGACGGCCGCCAGGCGTTCTTCCTGTTCCTGCCCGAGGGCGAAGACCCGGACAGCATCGTGCGCAAGGACGGCGCGCAAGGTTTCCAGCGTCGGCTGCAGGAAGCCACGCCGCTGTCCGAGTTCTTCTTCGCCGAGCTGAGTCAGGACGTGCGCCTGGACGGACTGGAAGGCCGCGCCCGGCTGGCCGAACGCGCCCGTCCGCTGCTCGCCGTCCTGCCCGACGGTGCCTATCGCGATCTGATGACGCAGCGGCTGACCGAACTGACCGGCGTGCGCCGCCTCGCCCCGGTTGCGCCGCGCCCCGCATCGGCACGTTCCGGCGCGGCCCCGGCCCGACGCCGCAGCCTGATCCGCACCGCCATCGCCCTGCTGCTGCAAAAGCCCGATGTCGCCCTGCTCGCCCAGCCGCCCTGGCGCTTCGCCACCCTGCGCCAGCCCGGCGTGCCGCTGCTGCTGGAACTGCTGGACCTGTGCCGGGCCCGCCCCGGCCTGAAGACCGCCAGCCTGCTGCTGCACTTCGAAGGCCGCGAGGAAAGCGCCGCCCTCGGCAAGCTGGCAACGCTGGATTTCCCGGTGGAGGGCGAGAACCTCGACGGCGAGTTCCTCGGTGCCATCGACGGTCTGGAACGGCAGACCCGCCAGCAACGCCTGGACGAACTGAAGGCGATCCAGCGCGAGCACGGCCTCGACGAGCCGCAACGCGAGGAACTGCGCGCCCTGCTCAGCGGCTGACCGCCCGCGCCAGCACATCCCGCCGGCTCCGGCTACCATGCCCGACGGACTTCAACACGCCGCGCCGCAATGGCCGACTCGATACCGATCGCACTGCCCGGCTACACCATCCACCGCCTGATCGGCATCGGCGGCATGGCCAAGGTGTACCTGGCGACCCAGCAGAAGCTCCAGCGCGAGGTGGCGCTGAAGGTGATCCTGCCCGAGCACGCCAACAACCCCGAGTTCCGCGCCCGCTTCATCCGCGAAGGCCAGCTCACCGCCCGACTGTTCCATCGCCACGTGATGACGGTGTTCGACATCGGCGAAGCGGACGGCGCCTATTACCTCGCCACCGAACTGCTGACCGGCGGCTCGCTGGCCGAGCGCCTGCCGGACATCCGCAGCGTGGCCGAGAAGCTCGACATCCTGCGCCAGGTCGCCGAAGGGCTGGATTTCGCCCACGCCAACCAGGTGATCCATCGCGACATCAAGCCCGGCAACATCCTGTTCCGCGCCGACGGCAGCGCCGTGGTGGCCGACTTCGGCATCGCCAAGGCGCTCGATGTGGCCAACACCCAGACCTTGCACGGCATGATCGTCGGCACGCCCAGCTACATGAGCCCGGAGCAGGTGCAGGGCAAGCCGCTGGATGGCCGCAGCGACCTCTACGCGCTCGGCGTCATGTTCTACGAAATGCTGACCGGCGACTTGCCGTATGGCAGCACCACCGACGCCTTCGCCATCGCTGTCGCCCACATCAGCCAGCCGCCACCGGCGCTGCCAGCGCAATTCGCCCTGCTGCAACCGCTGCTTGATCGGCTGCTGGAGAAAACGCCCGAACAACGCATGCCCTCGGCAAGGGCGCTGTGCGATGCAATCGACAACCTGCTGCCGAAGCTGGAAAACGCCCGCACGGCCAGCATCACGCAACCGATGTCGCAGGTTGCCGCGCCGCCGGTTTCCACGCCACAGCCCGCGCGAATCGCGCAGGCAGCACCGCGACCGGGCATGCGCGCCGGCCTCGCCGTGGCCGCCGTGCTGGTTGTCGGCCTGCTGGGATGGGCCTTGTGGCCAGCCGGCCAGACCGCGCCGGCGGATGGTCCGCCGCTGCCCGCCGCACCGCTCGACGCCGACGCCGCCTGGCGGCAACTGGCACAGGACGTGCGCACCCGGATTCAGCAGACGCGCTACTTCGAGCCCGCCGGCGGCAGCGCCTACGACGCCTTGCAGATCATGCTGCGCGAACGCGAAACCGACCTCGACGCACTGGAACTGGCCGCCAGCTTGGTCCAGGCGGTGGCGGCCGACGCCAACCGCCTGATCGAACAGGGCGACCGCCTGCAGGCCGGCCGCCTGCTCAGCCAGGCGCGTCAGGCCTTTCCCAACGACCCCTCGCTGGCCGCCGTCAACGCACTGCTGGCCGGCGATCTGGACGCCGCGCCCGCGCCATCGACACTGCCGACCGACCTCGCCGAACTGCGTCGCCGCGCCCAGGCCGCCGAGGCGGACAAGCGCATCACCTCCCCGCCCGGCGACAACGCGGTGGATTACTACCGCGCCATCCTGCGCCAACAGGCCGACGACCAATCCGCGCAGAGCGCCCTGCGCCGGATCGCCGCCGACTATGCCAACACCGCCCGTCAATGGCTGGATCGCGGCAACCCCGAGCAGGCCAACAGCGCCGTCCTGCGCGGCCTCCAGGCCCTGCCCGGCGACCCGGAACTGACCCGCCTGCGCGAGCGCATCCAGCTCGGGGATGCGCCGTAGGCAGGGTGCGAGGAGCGTTCACCCTTCGATACCTCCGGGCGAACGGGGCGCGGTACACGAATGCTTCGGGTTGGTCGTACTACAACCCATTCGCCCTGAGATATCGCACGCGGGAAGGGCCGGGATGACCGTGTTCCGGGAGCGAGGGTGAATGCCTCCCTCGCAGAAGCAACTTCAGCCACGAACAAGCGCCCGTTCCAGGACTGAAACCCACCTGCGATAGCAACCCGGCCCTGCCACATCGCTCGCCTGCACCATCAGCAAACCGAGGCCAAACGGCTCGCTTTGCGCATGCCTGTCCAAGTCAAAGCGTAAGACGAGGGTGCTTTGGCTCATCGTTTCCGGACAGCCTGCAGAGCGCTTGCCGACACTCCGAGAGGGGTGTAGCGTGCAGTGCAACTCGATGGAATTTCACTGCGGAAACTCAGTCTTTTCAATCGACCAGGGGGCGTCACATGAAACCCTATCTCCTTCCCGCCGCAGTGCCGGCGTGGCTGCTGTCCGTTGCGCTGCTGCTCTCCTGCACCGCCAGTGCGCAAACCATCACCGAGGGGTTCACTTTTTCGGTGGCCTCCGATGCCGACACCTCCTTCGGCACACATTTCCACAGCAACACCGGCGGCGACTTCGGCAACCCGGCCGGGCTGGCGGAAGTTGGCAGGCTCAATGCCGAGGAAATCCGCGGCCTGTCCGAATACGACATCGCCGATCTGGAACCCGTCGATACCGCCTTCGTCACCTTCGAGGTGCATTCGTTGGCCGGGCTGTTCAACCAGGGGCCGTTCACCGGCACGATCCAGATCGTCGCCTATCTGGGCAACAACCAGGAAAACCTGAGTGACTACTCGGAGCCTGCGCTGGCAACCATCGGCAGCCTCTCCACGTCCGGCCTCACCGTGGGCGACACGCTCAGTTTCCCGGTTGCGACGGCGCTCAACGCCGCCCTCGACAGCGAAGCGGAATCCCTCGGCATCCGCCTCGCTGCCGTGCCACTCAACGATGCCGGCGCGCTGACCTTCGCCAACTTCCGCCTCACCGCCACCACCGAGTGCACCACGCCCGGCGGCTGCGGCGACCCCTCCCTACCGGAATACTGCACCCAGGCCACCCCGCCCCTGCTCAACTACCGGTTTCCCACTATCGGCGGCTCCCCGTCCTCGCAGGGCGGTGTGGTCTCCCGGGATGGTCGCGTGCTGATGCTTGCCCTGCCTGATGATGCCGATGAGGACGACGCCTACGAACTGGCCGTTTTCAACCCCTCCACCGACGAGTTGACCTGGCTGACCAGCGGCACGCAGGCGCTGATCGACCCTCTCAGCGGTCAGCGGTCACCCATTACCCACTACATCAACGGCTTGGCACGCCAGGCCAATCTGGTCGCACTTTCCGGCTCAGGACGTTTGAGTTATCCCTTCCTTCTGCTGCCGGGTGAAACCACGCCTCGACAGGTGGAAGAAGTCAGTGGATTTCCGGCACCAGTCCGGCTGTTCGACATCGATACCGGTACCAGCCAGACCATCGGCACGCTCGCCAACGTGCCGCTTGAAGCCGACCAGTACTACATCGCCGAGGTTCGCGGCCTCACCGCCGATGGCAGCCGGGCTTGGTTGACCGAAACCATCGTCATCGCCACCCCGGTGGAGATCGGCGGCCGCACGCGCCTTTTGCTGCCCGGCAGCGGCGGTGTTCTGCAATCCAGCAACGGCCTGGTCGATGTCGCCAGCGGCGAGTTGGTGGCCGATATCGACGCCTTGCTGACCGCCGCCGCAGGAGGCCCATACGAGGACAATGCACGGATCATGGGGCTATCGGGCAACGGCAATGCGGTGTTTTTTGCCAGCGCGTGGGACCTTTCCCAGCCCTCGCGCCCCCTGTGGGAGGATCTTTCGCGCGCGGCGGGCGGTGCGCTCATCTATTCCGTGCCCTATGTCTACTTCCTCGACCAGGACCAGCTCGTGCCGGTGGTGCAACCCGACCTCAGCCAGCCGCGCCTGGACGGAACGTCCGCCCTCATCTTCCTGCGCAATATCGGGCTGACCGGCACCGTGTTCGGCATCGATCGCGGTATGAGCTATCTGGGCAGCCCGCCCAACCTCAGCGGGGCCAACAATCCGGCCACCGTCACGCTGGGCAACGCGCCGCGGTACGTCACCCCGCCCAATGCCACCCCGCCCGCGCGGGGTTTCTTCGCCAACAACTTTGCCCAGATCGCCCCGGAAGAAGACCGGGTGTACTTCCAGCACACCGACGATCTGGTTCCGGGACGCAACCCGCGCAACTCCCAGGAACTGTTCTCGATCGAGGTCGGCAGCCGCCGGATCCGCCAGATCAGCGATCTCGATGACGATCTCTCGGTGCGTTTCGCCGACGAGCCCGACCTGCTGTTCCAGTACGGCGGCAACAACCAGATGGTCTACGCCGGCTCCAGCGGCGATCACCGGGTCATCGCCTTTACCCAGAACCAGCCGGGCGGCTTCAACCGAACCGTCTCCGAGGTCGACGAGAACGGCCGCGTCACCGTCCGCGCCGCCCGCCTCGGTACTGCGGAATATCCGGCCTCCGAGGTATACCGCATCGTGATTTGTCTGCCGCAACCCGGCGCAGCCCAGACGGAGGACGCGCCATGAGCCTGCGCCTTCTACTGCCGCTGCTCGCTCTGCTGCTGCTCGTCACCGAGGCGCAGGCGGCGCGCTTCAAGCTTACCCATCCCGGCGCCGTGGTCCCGATCACCAGCCGCCTCAAGAGCCAGGCCTACTGCGAGGCCAATCCTGACGCCGTACTGGTGTTCGACCAATCCCTCACGCTGTCTCCCGGCAGCGTGGTGGCCGAGAACGTCGGTGCCGTGACCGTGCAGGCCACCGTCACCGTGGAGGCGGTGTGCGAGTTCGGCCCGTCCACCCTGCGTCTGCGCTACGGCGTGCTGCCGGACAGCACGACCAGCGAATGCTGCGACCACCTGCCCTTCCAGTTGCGCCTCACCGCCTCGCCGCTGGACCGGTTCCAGCCGACCGCGAGCTTTTCCGCCTCGGAAAGCTTCATCATCATCGACGATGACATCGAAGAGCCGGAAGAAGTCGTCCGCTTCGGCCTCATCGGCGGCGAACTGCTGACACCGTCCTTCCTCATCGACATCGGCAGCTCGCCCGCCGCCCTCGCAACCCTGGTCATCGAGGACGACGATGGCGGCCCCGACCTGTCCTTGCCCGGCATCACCGATACCGTGGGCGGCAGTCTGGGTGGCAGCGCCGATCCGATTTCCCTCGCGGCCATCGCACCGCTGGCCGAAAACTGCTCCACCGCCACCGACCAGAACGTGCTCGACCAGTGCGCGGCCATCGTCGAGCTGGCCGAGTCGGGCCAGTCCGTGGCCTTGGCGCAGGTGCTTCAGGCGATTTCCGGCGAGGAACTCAGTGCCCAGGTCACCGGCTCCATCGACGCCGCCAACCAGCGCGGCGCGCAGATCAATGGCCGCATCGCCGCCCTGCGCGGCGGGGCCACCGGCATCTCGCTGGATGACATCGCCTTCAACTACCGCAACCAGCAGGTCCCGCTGGGGATGATGTTCAACGCCCTTACCGATACCGACAACGCCGCCCAGGGCGGCAACGAGGGCTTCGGCGGCGGCCTGCTCGATCAGCGTCTGGGTGCCTTCCTCAACGTCACCGCCGTCGGCGGCGACCGCAAGGCCAGCGCCTTCGAGGTCGGTTTCGACTTCGACGGCTACAGCGCCCTGGCCGGACTCGACTGGCGCTTCACCGACCGCTTCATCGCCGGCGCGGCGCTGGGCTGGTCCGACCTCAGCAGCAAGCTGGAAGACGATGGCGGCGGGCTGGACAGCAGCGGCTGGTCGTTCACCGGCTACGGCACCTGGCTGATTTCCGACCGCGCCTACCTGGACTTCTCCTTCGGCCGGCTGTGGAACGATTACGACCAGGAGCGCGTGGTCGATCTCTCCGTGCTCGGCGGCGGTTTTGGCCGCGCCGTGGCCGCAGGCAAGACCGAGGCTGAGCAGACCTCGTTCGGCTTCGGCGGCGGCTGGGACATCGCCATCGGCAGTTGGGTCTACAGCCCGCGCGGCTCGGTGTTGTGGACGGACTCGAAGATCGACGGCTTCATCGAGAGCGGTGCCGGCGTCAACGATCTGATTTTCGACGACCAGTCCTTCGACTCGTTGCTGTGGACCTTCACGCAAAGCGTCTCGCGCTCCTTCAGCATCTCCTCCGGCGCTTTGCAGCCTTATCTGACGCTGGACCTCTCGCGGGAAACGCGCAACAAGGCGTTCAGCATTTCCCCGGTCCTGCGCGTGCGCCCCGACCAGCGCTCGACGCCGATCTTCATCGACGAATCCGACCGCTATTTCGGCCGCGGCGAAATCGGCCTGTCCTTCGTCGGCGCGCGCGGCTTCCAGTGGTTTGCCTCGTACTCGCAGATACTCGGCTACGACAAGCTCAGCGCCTGGGCCTTCCGTGGCGGCGTGAGAATGGAGTTCTGATGCGCGCATCCGTCCATCGCCGTGGCCCATTGGTGCTGGCGCTGGCGGCTTCGACGGCGCTGGCCGGGCTGGCCGGCCCGGTCGCCGCCAGCCGTTTTCCGACCACCGCCGAGGATGTGCTGGTGGTTGACTGTCTGTTGCCCGGGCAGGTGCGGCGGGTCGGCAAGATCAAGGGTTTCCTGACCCAGCGGCGGCCGGCGCGGCTGCCGCAGTTCGAGTGCGCCTATCGCGGCGGCGAGTACGTCGAATATGACCGCGCCACGCTGGCCACCTCGATCCAGGCCTGGCAGGGCAGCGCCGAGGGCGGCGATGTCGAGGCGATGAACATCCTCGGCGAGGCCCATGCCAAAGGCCTGGGCCAGGCCCCGGACTACGCCAACGCGCGCATCTGGTTCGAGCGCGCTGCCGCCGCCGGTTCGCGCAAGGCGTTGCAGAACCTCGGCCATCTGTACGAGAACGGGCTCGGCGTCGAGGCCGACCGCGAGCGCGCGCTGGACTACTTCCGCCGTGCGCTCGGCGAGGGTGCGGAGGCGCTGGTCTACAGCTCCGATGCACTGCGCGTCGCCGAACTGCGCGAGGAACTGGACAGCCTGCGCGCGCAGCGGGCGCAAGGCGACGCCGAACTGGCCGGCCTGAAACGCCAGCTCGACGAGCGCAACGCGACGCTGGCGCAATCGGTGGAGGCGATGCGCAAGCTGCGCGCGGAATACGCGGCGCTGAAACGGCAAAGCGCCGACAGCGAGATCGAAGGCGTCTGGCGGGTGCTGGAGGAAACGATCAAGGAACGCGAGCGACTGATCGCCAGCCAGCAGACGGAGATCGAGCAACTGCGCGCGCGCGGCGGGTTGGCCGACAACGCGCCTTATGTGCGCATCGGCCCCGACCTGACGCTGAGCCTGGACCGTCCGGTGATCGTCGCCGCGCGCGGCCGCCCGGTCGCCCTGCTGAACGACGCCGGGCAGGCGCTGCGGCTGAGCGGTCGCGCCCTGCCGGCCGGCGCGGTGGCAGAGCTGTGGATCGACGGGACGCTGGTTCCGGTCGATGGCCAGGGCCGCTTCCAATACATGCTTGGCGAACAGGGCGAGCGCGAGGTCAGCGTGATCGCGCGCTCGCATCGCGGCAGCGAGACGCGGGTCGATTTCCTGCTGCTGCCGGCTGCCGCAGCGGCACCGATGCAGACGGCCGTCGCGCCGCGTCCGGCACCACGCGCGCTGCGCGAGGGCAGCCAGCGCGCGCTGATCATCGCGGTGTCCGGCTATCAGACCTATCCCGGCCTGCCGACACCGCGCGCCGACGCCGAACTGATCGCCGGCGTGCTGCGCGAGCGCTTCGGTTTCGAGGTGCGCACCGTGGTCGACCCGACCCGGCTCGACCTGCTGCTGGCCCTGCACGCCTTCCGCCAGTCGCTGGGCAACGAGGATTCCGGCCTCATCTACTTCGCCGGCCACGGCGAGATCGATGCCGCCCGGCAGGGCTACTGGATTCCCTCCGATGGCCAACTCGACGACCCGGGAACCTGGGTTTCCAACCGCGTCGTCACCGACATGCTGGCGGTCAGCGACGCCCGCCATCTGCTGGTGGTGGCGGATTCGTGCTACTCCGGCACGCTGACCCGGATCGCCTCCGCCGCGCCCACCGACGAATTGCCGGCCAAGGCCTGGCAGGCCTGGGCCGAGGTCAGCGCCAGCGGCCGCTCGCGCGTGGCACTGACCTCCGGCGGCCTGCGCCCGGTACCGGAAGCGGGCAACAAGGTGTCCGCCTTCGCCGCCAGCCTCGTCGCCGCCCTGCGCGACACGCGCGGCGCACTGGAAGCCCAGCGCCTGTACCGCGACATCGCCCGTCGCCTGGAATCCGACCCCGCCGCCCGCGCCTTCGGCCAACGCCCGGAAATGGCCCCGCTCCAGTTCGCCGGCCACGAACGCGGCGAATTGTTCTTTGTGCCGAAAGGGATCTGAGGCCGCAACGCGCGACTATGCACCGACCGGCTCGAAGGGAATGACCAAGGCCGGCGGCGGCACTGCCGCCGGCAGCAGCCAGTGGTCCAGCAGCAGGAAGGCGAACAGGGCCATCAGGTAGATGATGGAGTAGTTGAACACTTCCATGGCGAAGCGTTCGCCGGGCGGGTTCATCAGGCGGATGGCGTAGTACAGGAAACCGGCACCGAGCACCGCCGCCCCGCCGAGGTAGAACAGGCCGCTCATCCCGGTCAGCCAGGGCAGCAGGGTCACCAGCACCAGCAGCACGGTATAGAACAGCACGTGCCAACGGGTGTAGGTGACACCGTAGACCACCGGCAGCATCGGGATCATGGCGCGGGCGTAGTCCTCGCGCCGGTAGATGGCCAGCGCCCAGAAATGCGGCGGCGTCCAGACGAAGATGATCAGCACCAGCAACAGCGCATGCGGATGCAGTTGTCCAGTGATCGCCACCCAACCCAGCGCCGGCGGCGCGGCCCCGGCGAGGCCGCCGATGACGATGTTCTGCGGCGTGGCGCGCTTGAGGAAGCCGGTGTAGACGATGGCATAGCCGATCAGCGAGGCGAAGGTCAGCAGCGCCGCCCATGTGTTGACGAAAAGGCTCAGCAACAGCATCGACAGCGCGCCCAGGGCGATGGCAAAGGCCAGCACCTGCGCCGGCCGCAACGCGCCCGTGGGCAGCGGCCGATGCGCGGTGCGCGCCATCACCGCGTCGATACGCTGGTCGATGAGGTGGTTGATCGCCGCCGCCGAGGCCGCCGCCAGCCAGATGCCCAGCGATCCGAACAGCGCCTCGCGCCACGGCGGCAGGCCGGGCACGGCAAGGAACATGCCGATCACCGCGGTGAACACGATCAGCGCGACCACGCGCGGCTTGGTCAGCGCCCAATAGGACGCGATGACGGATTTCATGGCTGCCACCATCCGGACGATGGGCGCAGCGTACGCTGCCGGCGTTGGCGCGGGCCAGTCATGCTCGGACCGCTCAAGGCAGCGGCGGGCGCAGCCGCGCCAGAAGGCCGACCAGCAACGCCAGCAGCAGCACCGCTCCGGCGGTGTGCGCCACCGCCACCCACAGCGGCAGGCCGAGCATCACGTTGCCGATGCCCAGCGTCACCTGCACGACCAGGGCGAGGATCAGGGTCCAGCCCCAGTGACCAAGCCCCGGCGCGCGGTGCAGACGCCAGGCGAGGAACAGCAGATAGACGCTGACCACGATGGCGGCCAGCCGGTGCGTCATCTGGATGGCGCTGCGTGCCGCGCCATCGAGCACGCCGCCTTCGTAATCGACGCCGATGCCGCGCCAGAGGACGAAGGCTTCGGAGAAATCCATCGCCGGCCACCAGCGGCCGAGGCAGATCGGGAAATCCGTGCCGCAGGACAGGGCGGCGTAGTTGGCCGATGTCCAGCCGCCCAGCGCGATCTGCGCGGCGAGCAAGGCCAGCCCCAGCCAGACCAGTTTCTTCAGCGCGCGCGCCTCGCCGGCCAGAAGTTGCGTCGAAGGCGAGGCGCGCCAGGCGATCCACAGCAGCAGCGAGAACGTCGCCAGCCCGCCGAGCAGGTGCGCCATCACCACGATGGGCTTGAGCAGCCAGGTGACCGTCCACATGCCGAGCATGGCCTGGAACACGATCACCGCCAGCGCCACGGCGCTGATGCGGGCGAAGTCGCGGTTGTCCCAGCGCCAGGCGCAGGCAAGCAGGATCGCCTCGCCGCCCGCCGCCAGCAGGCTGGAGGCGACGTAGGCCTGTTTCATGTACAGCGGGATCGACACCGCCACCAGGGCGGCGCTGCCAAGCACCGCTGCCAGCCCGCCGCGCCGCTGCCGCGCAGCCAGCAGGGCAAGGGCGAACACCAGCGCGCCGAGCAGGGCCGCGATGTGGCGATGGACCTGCTCGCGCCAGGCCTTGCCGCGCTCGACCAGGCGCTCCGGGAAGGCCGCGTTGGCGGCATCCACCTCGTGCAGCTTGGGCCAGGTCGCCTTGCCGTAGCAGGTCGGCCAGTCAGGGCAGGACAGGCCGGCATTGGACAGACGGACGAAGGCACCGAACAGGATCACCACCAGGGCCAGCGCGACGGCGGCCCAGGCGATGCGGTGAAAATGGCGGGACGGAGCGTTCATCGGCAAGGCAGGCGGGCAATCACTTGATCAGGCGGGACAGGTCGCGGCGCAGGCCGCTGGGGTCGAAGCCTTCGTCGTAGCGCATCACCAGATAGCCGTGCGGATCGACCAGCCAGACCCGCGGCAGCGCTGCCGGCAGTGCATCGAGGCCGCCGGGCAGGTCACCCTCCACGGTCAGCTGCGGCCAGGGAAGCTGATCGGCGGACAGATCCGCGCCGCCAGCCAGACGAAACGGGTGCAGCTTGGGCATGTGCCGGCCCTGCGCCAGATGGACGTTGGGCAGCGGATCGAGCGCCGCCGCGCAGGTGGCGTCGCAGTGCGCCGGAACCTGCACCAGGAGGCTCCAGTGACGTTCGGTGTTCTCCCAGACCCAGTCCTCGCCGGACTGCCGGGCGGGCACCACGTGCATCGGCAGCGGCGGGTCCAGCAGCGCGCCGTGGTTGCGCGTGCGCGGCGGCTCCCAGCCGCCGAAGCGCAGCGCCACGGCAACGAAGAAAGGTGTCAGGAACAACACCGCGACCAGCAGCAACTGCCGTCTGGCGCGGTTCCGGGAAATGCTCACGTCGGACGTTTCCGCAGGTCGAGGACGAGGTGGATCGTCAGCAGGGCGGCAGCGAAGCCGAACCATTGCAGGGCGTAGCCGTCGTGCTTTTCCGGCGACAGGGTGTTGGGCAGGGCGATGCCGTCGCGGGCGAAACCGACCGGCAGGTCCGGGGCCAACCGCAACAGACCGGCATGCAGGGCGAGGCCGGTGTCCTGCGCCAGTTCCTCGCGATCCAGATAGGCCAGCAGGACCGGACCCTCGGCCTGTGCCGCCGGATTGCGGCCAAGGCGGATGCCCTGCCCCGGCATCGGCAACAGCAGGCCGCGCGCCGACAGCGTCGGCGGTGGCGCGTCGAGCGTCGGCAGGCGGCGATCCGGTGCCATCGGCAGCCAGCCGAAATCGACCAGCACGGCGGCGTCCTGCGCGCTGGCGCGGTACAGCGCGTGGGCACGCAGGCCGACCCGCTCGCCCTGGCGCGCGTTGTCGAGCAGCAGCCAGTCGTCCCAGGCCCGCGTCATCGTCCCGGCAACCGGGCGCGGCAAGTCGACGGACTTCGTCAGCGCGGCGTCCAGCGTGATCGGCTCAGCCGCCAGTGCGGCCTCGAAATGCTCCAGGAATACGCGCTTGTCGTCGCCACGCCCCTTCTGCCACAGGCCCAGCGAGACGAACAACAGGCACAGCGCCAGGGTCGGCAGCCAGCAGAGCAAACGGCGCGTCATCGACCCGCGCCAACCCGGCATGACCGACGATGCGACCTGCGATAATGCCGTCCCTCCTGCAATGCGGACACCGACATGTGGCAGAAAATCATCATCGTCGCGTTCCTGATCCTCATCATCTACAACATGGGCACCGCGCTCTACTACATGCTCACCGACAAGGGCGGCAGCAATCGCACGGTGAACGCCCTGACCCGGCGCATCGTGCTGTCCGTGGCGCTGATCGTGCTGGTCGCGCTGGGCATCGCCACGGGAATCATCGAGCCGCACGGCGTGGGGCAGTGACAAAGGAGCCGGGAATGGGGAATAGGGAATCGGGAGTCGTTGAAAAGCTCCCGGCCGCTGAAGACCTCACGCCCCTCACGACGCGCCATGCACTAATGAATCAGGCCGGTCTCCCGGCCTGAGACGACGGGCAACGCCCGCTTGCAACGATTCCCGATTCCCGATTTCCTATTCCCGGCCTCAAAGCACATAAACAAACAGGAACAGGCCCAGCCAGACCACGTCGACGAAGTGCCAGTACCAGGCCACGGCCTCGAAGCCGAAGTGGTTGTCGGCGGTGAAGTGGCCCTTGGCGCAGCGGAACCAGATCACCGTCAGCATGATCGCGCCGAGGGTGACGTGGACGCCGTGGAAGCCGGTCAGCATGAAGAAGGTCGAGCCGTAGACGCCCGAACCCATGGTCAGGTTGAGGTCGTTGTAGGCGTGGACGTATTCGTAGACCTGGAAGCCGAGGAACACTGCGCCGAGCAGCACGGTGGCACCCAGCCACACCAGCAGGGTGCCGCGCTTGCCGGCGCGCAGGGCGTGGTGGGCGATGGTCAGGGTGATGCCGGAAGTCAGCAGCAGCAAGGTGTTGAGCAGCGGGATGCCCCAGGCCGACATGGTCTGGAACTCGCCGCCGACCGCTTCCGGCCCGTTGGTCGGCCACACTGCGTCGAAGCCCTGCCAGAGCAGCTGATGGGTGCTCTCGCCATCACCGGCACCGCCCAGCCACGGCACCGACAGCATGCGGGCGTAGAACAGCGCGCCGAAGAAGGCGGCGAAGAACATGATCTCGGAAAAAATGAACCAGATCATGCCCATGCGGAAGGAGACATCGACCTGCTTGTTGTACATGCCGCGCACGGATTCGCGGATGACGGTGCCGAACCAGCCGAAGAACAGGTACACCATGATGGCGATGCCGACGAAGAACATCGGCTTGCCCAAGGCGACGTTGTCGTTCATCCAGTTGGCCGCACCGGCGAGCAGGACGAACAGGCCAACCGAGCCGACCAGCGGCCAGTGGCTGTAATGCGGGACGTAATAGACGTTGGCGTCGTGGGCTTGTTCTGCCATGGGATCCCCCGGAAAACGGTGGCGGTCGCGAAGGTGGGTGGGAGCGTTCAGTGCGAACCGGCTGCGGCCAGTCGCGCCGTGGCGATGTCGTTATTGTAGAACGTGTAGGACAGGGTCAAGGTCTTGACCCGGTCCGGCAGGCCGGGATCGACGACGAAGCGCACCGGCATCTCGCGCTCCTCGCCTGGCCCCAGGTACTGCTCGGTGAAACAGAAGCATTCGGTCTTGTTGAAGTAGATCGACGCCGAACTCGGTGCCACCGACGGAATCGCCTGGCCGATGATCGGCGCGGCGGAGTCGTTGCGGGCGTAGAACACCGCCTCGGTGAGCTGGCCCGGATGTACGCGCATGTTGGGCACGGCGGCGCGGAAGCTCCAGGGCAGACGCGAATTGACCGAGGCGTCGAACTCCACCACCACCTCGCGCGAGTGATCGACTTCGACGATGGCGGCCGCGGCGGCATCGATCGGCGTGCCGTCGAGGCGGATGCCGAACACCTTTTCGCAGGCGACCTCGTACAGCGGCACCAGGGCGAAGGCGAAGCTGAAGGCGATCAGGCACACCCACAGGGCGCGCCGCGTCACCCGCCGGTTGTCGGTCGACGTGCTCACCGTCCGATCACTCCCGACAGGATGAAGGCGATGTAGATGCCCAGCGCCACCAGTCCGACCGTGATCGCGGTGCGCCGCGCGCCGTGGCGGACGGCCTCGGCGTGCTGCGGGCCGGGCGCGTCAGTGTGCGACATTGCCATGGGCGAGCTTGCTGTCGTCGATCACCGGCGGCACGGTGAAGGTGTGGTGCGGTGCCGGCGAGGGCACGGTCCACTCCAGGCCCCTGGCACCTTCCCAGACCTGATCGGTGGCCTTGGCACCGCCACGCATGCACTGGATGACGATGTAGACGAACAGCAGTTGGCTGAGACCGAAGCCGAAACCGCCGATCGACGACCACATGTTGAAGTCGGCGAAGGCGACGTTGTAGTCGGGGATGCGCCGCGGCATACCGGCCAGGCCAAGGAAGTGCTGCGGGAAGAACAGCAGGTTGACGAAGATCGTCGACAGCCAGAAGTGCCACTTGCCGAGCGTCTCGTTGTACATGTGGCCGGTCCACTTCGGCAGCCAGTAGTAGGCGGCAGCCATGATCGCGAACACTGCGCCGGTCACCAGCACGTAATGGAAGTGGGCAACGACGAAATAGGTGTCGTGGTACTGGTAGTCGGCCGGGACGATGGCCAGCATCAGGCCGGAGAAACCGCCGATGGTGAACATCACCACAAAGCCCAGGGCGAACAGCATCGGCGTTTCGAAGGTCATCGAGCCCTTCCACATGGTGGAGACCCAGTTGAACACCTTCACGCCGGTCGGAATGCCGATCAGCATCGTCGCGTACATGAAGTACAGCTTGCCGCCCAGCGGCATGCCGACGGTGAACATGTGGTGCGCCCAGACGATGAACGACAGGAAGGCGATCGACGCCGTGGCGTAGACCATCGCCTGATAGCCGAACAGCGGCTTGCGCGAGAAGGTCGGGATGATCTCGCTGACGATGCCGAACGCCGGCAGGATCATGATGTAGACCTCGGGATGGCCGAAGAACCAGAAGATGTGCTGGTACATCACCGGGTCGCCGCCGCCGGCGGCGTTGAAGAACGAGGTCAGGAAGAACTTGTCGGTCAGCAGCATGGTGACCGCACCGGCCAGCACCGGCATCACGCCGATCAGCAGGAAGGCGGTGATCAGCCAGGTCCAGACGAAGATCGGCATCTTCAGCAGATCCATGCCCGGCGCGCGCATGTTGAGGATGGTGGCGATGATGTTGATCGCGCCCATGATCGAGCTGACGCCCATCATGTGGATGGCGAAGATGGCGAACGCGGTGGCCGAGCCGCCCTGCAGCGACAGCGGCGGGTAAAGCGTCCAGCCGCCGCCCGGCGAGCCGCCCGGCAGCAGCAGGGTCATCAGCAGCATGGTGAAGGCGAACGGCAGGATCCAGAACGACCAGTTGTTCATGCGCGGCAGCGCCATGTCCGGCGCGCCGATCATCAGCGGGATCATCCAGTTGCCGAGGCCGACGAAGGCCGGCATCACCGCGCCGAAGATCATCACCAGCGCGTGCATGGTGGTCATCTGGTTGAAGAAGTACGGCTCGACCAGTTGCAGGCCGGGCTGGTACAGCTCGGCGCGGACGATC
>JBAYTD010000035.1:0-21218 GCA_041675805.1 Lysobacteraceae bacterium | reverse complement strand
GCGCGCCTGCGCGCCGGCCTGCCGGTGCACGCCGCGCCGCTGCGCTTCATCGACGGCCAGGGCAAGGTCGGCCACGGCCTGCTGAGTTGCGAGCCGGTGCTGCTCGACGGCGAGCGTCTGGTGCTGGCGCTGCTGACCGAAACCGCCGCCGGGCAGGCGCAGCCGGCGGCCGGCGACCTCACGCCCGGCGAGAGCTACCGCACGCTGTTCCTAGCCGCGGTGGAAGGCATCTATCGCAGCCTGCCCGGCGGCGGCTTCATCGACGCCAATCCGGCGATGGCACGGCTGCTCGGCTTTGCCGACGTCGAGTCGCTGTTGCAGATGCCGGCCAGCGAGGCGGCCGCGCTGTACGTCGACCCGAACCGGCGTGCCGAACTGCGTGCGCTGATGGAGGCCAGCGGCTGGTACGCCGATCAGCGCAGCGAGGTGCGCCGGCGCGACGGCAGCAGTACCTGGATCAGCGAGAACTGCCGCCTGGTGCGCCACCCGCGCGGCGGCGTCGCCTATTACGAAGGCACCGCCTTCGACATCGGCGACCGGCTCGCCGCCGAGGCCGCGCTGCGCCAGTCCGAAGCGCTGTACAAGGTGCTGGTGGACAGTTGCCGCGACGGCGTGTTCCTGATCCAGCACGGCCTGGTGCACTTCTGCAACCAGGCCATGGCTGACATCCTCGGCATGCGGCGGGAAGAGCTGACCGGCTGCGAATACATGTCCCTGGTGCATCCGCAGGACGCCGCCGCGCAGATGCAGCGCCGCCGCTCGCGTGAGGCCGGCTCCACCGAGGTGCAACGCTACGCGGTGCGCGTGCGCCATCGCGACGGCCATTACGTGGTGGTCGACGTGCATGCCGATGCGGTTATCTACGAGGGCCGCATCGCTTCCTCCGGGGTGATGCGCGACATCACCGAAGAGCGCCGCTACGTGCATGCGCTGGAGAACGCCGAGCGGCGCTACCGCGAGTTGTTCGAAAGCTCGCCGGCCGGCCTGTTCAAGGCGCACGTCGATGGCCGCGTGCTGGAGGTCAATCCCGCCCTGCTCGCCATGCTGGGCTTTGCCGGCGATGCGGCCGGGCTGGTCGGCAGCACGCGCATCGCCGACATCTTCCCCGACACGACGGCGCGCAAGGATGCCTTCCGCACCTTGCAGGCGACCGGCGAGGTGAGGGACCGCGAAATCCGCCTGCGCACGCGCCAGGGCCGGGTCATCGTGTGCAGCGCCAGCGTCAAGGCGATTGCCGGCGAGGAAGGCGCGGTAACCCTGTTTGCCGGCTCGCTGGTCGACATCACCCGCCAGCGCGAGGCCGAGCAGCGGCTGCGCTTCCATGCCAGCCACGATCCGCTGACCGGCCTGCCCAACCGGCTGATGTTCCAGGAGGCGCTGGAGCGGGCGCTGGCCGCCGCCCAGGCCAGCGGCCGTCACGACTACGCCGTGCTGTTCCTCGACCTGGACGGCTTCAAGCTGGTCAACGACAGCCTCGGCCACGCCGCCGGCGATCTGTTGCTGGTCAGCCTCGCCGAGCGCATCAGCGTGGCCCTGCAGGGCGAGGCGCTGGTGGCGCGCTACGGCGGCGACGAGTTCACCGTGCTGCCGCACGGCCCCTGCGATGGCGAGCGCGCCGTCGCCATCGCCCGCCGCATCATCGAGCTGTTCCACGCCGCCTTCGAGGTCGGCGACCAGCAGGCCTATTCCAGCGCCAGCATCGGCATCGTCGAGGGCCGCCCGCACTACCTCAGCCCGGTGCAGGTGCTGCGCGACGCCGACACCGCCATGTATCGCGCCAAGGCGGCGGGAAAGTCCGGTTTCGTGGTGTTCGACGAGGCCATGCACAGCGAGGCACAGGCGCGTTTCCGGCTGGAGACGGATTTGCGCGAAGCGCTTGCCGGCGGCCAGTTCGCCGTCCATTACCAGCCGCTGGTGGCGTTGGCCGACGGCCGCATCACCGGCTGCGAGGCGCTGGTCCGCTGGCACCATCCCGAGCGCGGCCTGCTGATGCCCGACGCCTTCCTGCCGGTGGCCGAGGAAATGGGCCTGATCGAGCGCATCGACGACTGGGTGCTGCGCACCGCCTGCGCCCAGGTGGCGGCCTGGCGCGCCGCCCATCCGGCGCATGCCGCCCTGGAACTGAACGTCAATCTCGACGACCGCCAGATGGGCAGTGCCACCCTGATCGAGGAAGTCCGCCGCGCGCTGGAACAGGCCGGCCTCGCGCCGGGCTGCCTGAGCCTGGAAGTGACCGAAACCGTGTTCCGCGCCGACCGCGCCCAGGCCGAGCGCATGCTGGCCGCGCTGAAGCAACTGGGCGTGCGCCTGGTGGTGGACGATTTCGGTACCGGCTACTCCTCGCTGGACTCCTTCGCCTCCGCGCCGTTCGACGCGCTGAAGATCGACCGCAGCTTCGTCCGCGACATGGAAACCAACCACCGCCATCGCGCCATCGTCCGCACCATCGTCGCCTTTGCCAGCGACCTTGGCCTGGGACTGACGGCAGAGGGCGTGGAGACGCGGGAACAGGCGCGTCTGCTGTGCGAACTGGGCTGTCCGGCCGGGCAGGGATACCTGTTCGCCGCAGCGCTGACGGCCGAGGAATTTTCCCGATTGCTCGGGCAAGCGCCGCTTGCCTGACGACGAGGCCGAGCGGCGCTGCGGCCCACGGCAGAGTCCACCAGATCGGTTCAAACCACGGCGATGCAGCCGGCGGACCACGCCGGATGGGCGATGTCGTCACCGGGCCGAATGGCTTGCGTACGGAGATGCGGAAAGTTTTTCATTGCCCCATTCGATAACGAGTCGCATTTGGATTGTGACAGGGCGGCTGTGGCATCGTGGCCCCGCGAATGCGGAATTCAGGGACGGGTCCATCCAGACCGGCTTGGTCGGCCGGATGGCATCGAAACCGTCAATGCGCGGCCTGCTGATCGGGCTGCATGCGGGAGGAATCATGGGCATTGCGCTTGCGCATCGTGGTTGGCATCGCCTGGTGGTGGCGCTGCTGCTGTTCGCCGCCGGCGCGGCGGTGGCGGAGAACCGGCTCGATGCCGTGGTCGACCGCCTGCCGGGAACGAATCTGGCCGCGGACGCTCCGCTCGCTGCGCAGGACATGGCGCGCTTCGCCACGGTGCCGGGGTTCGCCAACGCCCGCATCCCGCACAACGAGCGCCATCCCGAGGCGCGTTCCATCGGCGATGCCTCGTGCAAGGGCTGCCACGCGCTGGAATCCGAACATTTCGCACACACGCTGCACGCGCTGGGCATGGAAGCCGCCCGCGCCACGGCACCCGACTCGCCGGTCTGCGAGGCCTGCCACGGTCCCGGCTCGGTGCATGCCGAGCGTCCGCTGCAGAAGGGCACGATCATCGGTTTCACGCACGGATCGGAAACGCCGCTGGCGACGCAGGCGGCGGCCTGCCTGGGCTGCCATGAAGGCGGCCCGCGCGACCATTGGCTGGGTTCGGTGCACCAGCGCAACGACGTGTCGTGCAGCGACTGCCACAACCCGATGGCGAAGTTCTCCGCCGAGGGTCTGCTGGCCAAGCCGTCCATCAACGAAACCTGCGCCACCTGCCACCAGGACATCCGCGTGCAGTTCAACCGCCGCTCGCACATGCCGTTGCCGGAAGGCCAGATGGCCTGCGTCGACTGCCACAACCCGCACGGCTCGCTGACCGCGCCGCTGCTGAAGACCGCCACCGTCAACGAGACCTGCTACCAGTGTCACGCCGAGAAGCGCGGCCCGTTCCTGTTCGAGCATGCGCCGGTGCGCGACAACTGCGTCAACTGCCATACGCCGCACGGCTCCAACCAGCACGCCCTGCTGGTCGCGCCGATCCCCTTCCTGTGCCAGCAATGCCATTCCCACGTCCGCCATCCCAACGATCTGCTGACCTCGACTTCGTTGGCCGATGGACAGGCCCCGGATGAGCGCCTGATGGCGCGCGGCTGCATCAACTGTCACGCGCAGGTACACGGGTCCAACCACCCGTCCGGCCCGCGCCTGCATCGCTAGGAGGACACGACATGCGCCGTCATTCCCGTGCTCCCCATCGCTTGCCGCTGGCGGCGCTGGCCGCGCTGTTCTGCTGCGCCGCCTGGGCGCAGGATTCCGGCGTCGGCGTCGATTTCCAGTTCGGCACCGAGCTTGCTCCGGCCGGCCGCCAGGCCGCCGAATGCGATCCTCGCGGCGCAAGCTGGCTACGCGCCGATGCCCATCGCTCGCCGGGCGGTTCGCTGTATCGCTGCCCGCCGCAGCGGGTGATGAGCGGCGAGGAATGGCTGCGCTGGGGCAGCGTCGAATTCGGCTGGATGTCGGCCAGCGGCGACGTTTCCAACGCCGACTGGCTGCGCTTCAACGGCTGGGACGACGGCATCGTCCTCGGCCTGCTCGACATCAGCCTGGTGCGACCGGAGGACGGCCGCTACGTCGACCTGCGCGCCAGTCGCCTGAATGCCGACAACCAGTTCATCAAGGCCACCATCGGCCAGGCCGGCCGCTATCGCATCGAGGCGTTCGCGCGTACCCAGCCCAATGTGGTCAGCGGCGCGGCGAAGTCGATCTGGGACGGCATCGGCAGCAACCGGCTGACCCTGCGCGATGGCCTGATCCCGGCCGCGAGCACGCCGGAACAGGTCGCCGCGGTGTCGGCGGCATCGCCGGAGCGCATCCTGCAGGTGACCCGCGACAAGTTCGGCGTCGGCGTCAATTATTTCTTCGACCGCCGCTGGACCGCCTACGCCCACGCCACCAGCGAACAGCGCGAAGGTGCCCGACCGTTCGGCGGCGCGTTCTTCTTCAACTATCCGTTCCCGGCCAATGGCGGCATCTACGAGACGCCGCGCCCGATCGACGACGCCACCGTCAACTTCAACGGCGGCCTGCGTTTCGTCGGCGGTCGCTGGCGCATGGAGGTCGGCTACAGCGGCTCGTTCTACCGCAGCGCCGACACCGGCTGGACCTACGAGAACCCCTACGCCCTGTACCCGGTGGTGCCCGGCGCGGTGTCGCGGCCGATCCTCGGCGGCGGTTTCGCCAGCGAGCCGGACAACGATTACCACAACCTGCGCCTGTCGCTGACCCGCAAGCTGGCGAGCATGAACGGCGAGTTCGGCATCGCCGTGGCCGGCGGCACGATGCGGCAGAACGACGACCTGCTGGCACCGATCGATTGCCAGGGCCAGTTCGGCATCGACCTGTCGCCGACCGGCGCGCCGGTCAATCCGTTCCTCTACGACTGCGCGGACTGGAACAGCACCGCCGCGCTGTCGCGGCAGACCGCCGACATGCGCATCGACACCAGCCGCGTCGACTCGCACCTGGTGCTGCAACCCAGTTCCAGCCTCACCCTGCGCGCGCACGGCAAGTTCCATCGCGAGGACTACCGCAACGTCTACGTCGCCTACAACCCGCTGACCGGCCAGTACGGCTACATCGCCGCCAACGGCTCGATGGGCAGCGTGGTGCCCAACGAAATGGGCGTCTTCGATCCGGTTGGCGCGCCCTCGGTGAAATGGCGCGTCACCAGCCTGCCGCTGGACAAGGAAACCCGCGAGCTGGCGCTGGGTGCCGACTGGCGGCTGTCGCGCGCCAACACGCTCGGCCTGCAATACGTCTACACCGGCATCGAGCGCACCTACCGCGAGCGCGAGGATGTCGACAGCCAGCAGTTCAAGCTGACCTGGTCCAACCGAGCGCTGGAAAAGGTCGTCCTGCGCGCCAACTACAGCTACACCCGGCAGTCCGGCGACGAGTACAACTTCGATCCCTACCACGACACCTTCTCGGTGATCCTGCCCGGCTACGTGCCCGATCCGGCCGGCTCGCCGCACACCGTCGATGCGCTGCGCAAATACGAGCTGGCCGACCGCGACCAGCACAAGCTGACCCTGATCGCCACCTTCATGCCGCGCCCGGACATGAGCCTCAACGCCACCCTGCGCGGCGACTGGAACGACTACGACGCCGAACTCGGCCGCCAGGGCCACGACAGCCAGGGTGTGTCGGTGAGCTGGGACTGGCAACCGTCCGCGCTGTCCAACCTCAGCGCCTACGCCGCCTGGGACCGTTCCGATCTGGAAATCGCCAACGTCAACGACACCGGCGGTGGTGCCGACGACCCGACGCTGGGCGGCGCGGTGTACGGCAACGACGGTCGCTGGTGGGTCGACGACAGCCAGCGCAACCGCAACGTCGGCGTCAGTTTCGACCACCGTTTCGGCCGCGCCCGGCTGGACATCGGCTGGAACTGGCTGCATGCGCGGGGCGTCACCAGCTACGCCTTCGCCGATGCGCTGGCGCTGGCCTATCCGGCGCTGGCCGACGTCGCCGGCACGCGCTTCCCGACCATGACCTACCGCGTCAACGCGCTCGACATCGGGTTCAGCGTGCCGGTCAACGATCGCGTCACCGTGCGCCTGTTCGACCGCTACGAGCGCGGCCGGATCAAGGACTGGCACTACCAGGGCCTGGATCGCGGCCTGGTCATCGACCACCGCATCTACCTCGACAGCGGCCCGGTCGGCTATTCGAGCAACCTGGTCGGCCTGATGCTGGAGGTGCAACTGTGAACGCCCTGCGCTGCTTGTCGATGGCGGCCCTGATCGCCCTGGCCCTGCCGGTCGCCGCGCTGGAGTTGATCGACCTGCGCCGGCCGACGCCGCCGCTGGGCGGCAATGCCGAGGCGGCGCAGGCCAAGAACGCGCTGTGTCTGGCCTGCCACGGCGAGAACGGCATCACCGTGGTGCCGATGTATCCCAACCTCGCCGGCCTGCCGGAGTCCTATCTTTACTGGCAGATGATCGCCTACAAGGAAAAGGCCGATCCGCAGTCGGTGATGGCGCAGATACTCGGCGGCCTCGATGATCAGGATCTGCGCGACTTCGCCGCCTTCTACGTTTCCCTGCCCGGCGATGGCCGGCCTGCCATTGCCCATCCACCGGTCGACACCGAACTGGCCAGCCAGGGCGAGCAGCTTTACCTGCATGGCGATCCGGCGCGCGGCGTGGTGCCCTGTCAGGGCTGCCATGGTGCCGATGCGCGCGGCGTCAGCACCGGCGAGCGTGGATGGCCGCGTCTGCGCGGGCAGCCGGAAATCTACCTCACCGGCAAACTGAACAAGTATCGCGCCGGCCAGGACATCGACTCGACCCAGGACAAGATCATGAAGGGCGTCGCCGCCGCGCTCAGCGACGCCGATGTCGCCGCCCTGTCCGCCTATCTGGCCGGCATGATCCCGCCGTCGCCGCCGGAATCGCCCTGACCCGGCGGCCCTCGCGCGCCGCAACGGCAGGCTTTGCCCGCCACCGGCCCGAGTCGGATTGACCGTCGACCGGCAGCACCGCCGACATGGCGGTGCTGCACTGCGTCATGCTAGTGTCGACGCCCTTCCCGTGGAGGCGTCCATGTCGCGAGCCTACAACTTCAGCGCCGGTCCGGCGGCCCTGCCCGAGCCGGTGTTGCGTCGCGCCGGCAAGGAACTGCTGGAGTGGCAAGGTCAGCGCGCCTCGGTGATGGAAGTCAGCCATCGCGGCAAGGCGTTTTCCGCCCTGGCGGAGCGCGTCGAGGCCGATCTTCGCGCCCTGCTTGGCGTGCCGGATGATTACGCGGTGCTGTTCCTGCAAGGCGGCGCGACCCAGCAGTTCGCGCAGATTCCGCTCAACCTGGCGGCACCGGGGCAGGGTGCGGATTATCTGCTCAGCGGTGCCTGGGGCCGGAAGGCGGTCGATGAAGCGGCGTCGTATGTGTCGGCCCGGGTAATCGCCAGCAACGAGGCCGATGGCTGCATCGATCTTCCCGCCGCCGGCTGGCAGGTCGACCCGGCCGCCGCCTATCTGCACTACACGCCCAACGAGACCATCCACGGCGTCGAATTCCCGCACATTCCCGATCCCGGTCCGCTGCCGCTGGTCGGCGATTTCAGTTCGACCATCCTGTCGCGGCCGCTCGACGTGTCGCGCTTCGGCCTGATCTATGCCGGCGCGCAGAAGAACATCGGCCCGTCCGGGCTGACCCTGGTGATCGTTCGCAGTGATCTGCTCGACCGCGCCGGGCAGCCGAAGGCGAACATCTTCAGCTACGCCGCGCAGGCGCGCGCCGGGTCGATGCTCAACACGCCGCCGACCTTCGCCTGGTATCTGTCTGGGCTGGTGTTCGAGTGGATTGCCGAACAGGGCGGCCTGGCCGCGATGGGCGAGCGCAACCGCGACAAGGCGCAAACGCTGTACGCCGCCATCGACGGCTCCGGCGGGTTCTACGCCAATCACGTCGCCGTGGCGGCGCGGTCGTGGATGAACGTGCCGTTTTTCCTGCACGATCCGGCGTTGGAGTCGGCATTCCTGCGGGAATCCGACGCCGCCGGCCTCTTGGCGCTGAAGGGTCATCGCGCGCTCGGCGGCCTGCGCGCCTCGCTCTACAATGCGATGCCGCCGGAAGGCGTGCGCGCACTGACGGATTTCATGGCCGATTTCGCCCGCCGGCACGGCTGAGCGGGGAGCGGCAATCGCGACGACCACTGACGGGACAGGGGCATGACGGGCAGGAAAAGCGGCGGCAAGGCGCTGGATGACGCGCGCCAGCGCATCGACGCCATCGACAATGAAATCCAGACGCTGATCGCCGAGCGCGCGCGCTGGGCGCATCAGGTCGGCCGGGCCAAGGGTCCGCTGAAGGCGGCGGTGGACTATTACCGCCCGGAGCGCGAGGCGCAGGTGCTGCGGCGGGTGGTGGATCGCAACGACGGTCCGCTGGCCGACGAGGTGCTGGTGCGACTGTTCCGCGAGATCATGTCGGCCTGCCTGGCTCAGCAGGAGCCGCTGAAGGTCGGCTATCTCGGCCCCGAGGGCACCTTCTCGCAGCAGGCCGTGCACAAGCATTTCGGCCATTCCGCGCATGGCCTGCCGCTGGCCAGCATTGAGGAAGTGTTCGAGGAAGTGGAAGCGGGCAATGCCGATTTCGGCGTCGTGCCGGTGGAAAACTCCACCCAGGGCACCATCCAGTCGACGCTCGACATGTTCCTCACCTCGCACCTGAAAATCTGCGGTGAAGTGGAACTGCGCGTACACCAGCACCTGCTCTCGCGCACCGGCCACATCGAAGACATCGAGCGCGTCTACTCGCATCCGCAGTCGTTCGCCCAGACCAAGGCCTGGCTGCGCCAGCACCTGCCGGATGTCGAGAAGATCCCGGTCGCCAGCAATGCCGAGGCGGCGCGGCGGGCGCGCAATGCGGATGACGCGGCGGCCATCGGCGGCGTCTCGGCCGGCAACGTCTACGGCCTCAAGGTGGTGGCCGGGCCGATCGAGGACCATCCGGACAACACCACGCGCTTCCTGGTGCTGGGCCGCGAGCTGTTCCCGCCCTGCGGTCACGACCGCACTTCGCTGCTGATCTTCATCAAGGACGAGCCGGGCGCGCTGTACAACGTGCTCAGCCCGTTCGCCCGCCACGGCCTGTCGATGAACCGCATCGAATCGCGGCCCGGCCACACCGGGTTGTGGCAATACGCCTTCTTCGTCGACATCGACGGCCACGTACACGATCCGGCGATGGAGGCCGCCATCGCCGAACTGGTCGATTACGCGCAGGACGTGAAGGTGCTCGGCTCCTATCCGGTCGCGGTGTTGTGAGCCGACCGGTTCCCGACTTTTCCGCGCTGGCGCGGTCGGCGATCCGTGGCCTGCGCGCCTACGATCCCGGCCACGACATCGTCGCCCTGCGTCGCGCCCGCGCCGGCCTGGTCGAACTGGGTTCGAACGAAAACGCCTGGGGATGCAGCCCGCGGGTCGCCGATGCCCTGCTGGCGGCACTGCCGCAGATCCATCGCTATCCCGATCCGCTGGGAACCTCGCTCAAGCGCGCCCTGGCGCAGCGCCACGGCGTGCCGATGGCCGGCGTGCTGCTCGGCAACGGCTCGCACGAGTTACTGATGCAGTTCGCCCAGGCCTTCGCCGGGCCGGGTGCCGACGTGGCGATGGCGCGCTACGGATTCGCCGTCTACGCCATCGCTGCCAAGGCGGTCGGCGCGCGCCTCCTGGTCGCCCCGGCGCAGCCCGCCGATGCGCCGATGCCGCGCGGGCACGATCTCGACGCGCTGGCGGAACTGGTTGCCGCCAACGCGAGCAGCGTGCGCCTGGTCTATCTGGCCAACCCCAACAACCCGACCGGCACCTGGTTCGGCAACGAAGCCCTGGAACGCCTGCTGCAGAGCCTGCCGCCGCGCGTGTTGCTGGTGGTCGACGAGGCCTATGCCGAGTTCGTCGACGATCCTGCCATCGGCACGGCGGTCGATCTGCTGTCCGAGCATCCCAACCTGATCGTCACCCGCACCTTTTCCAAGGCTTACGGCCTGGCCGGATTGCGGGTCGGCTATGCGCTCGGCCATCCCTCGCTGATGGCGGTGATGGAGCGCCTGCGCGAGTCGTTCAACGTCAATCTGCCTGGCCTGGCCGCTGCGGAGGCGGCGCTGGCCGATGGCTTGCACTTGGCCTCCGTGCGCGTGCGCAACGCGAGCGAGCGCAGCCGCCTGGGCGAGGCGCTGGCGGCGCGCGGGCTGCGCATCGCGCCGTCGCAGACCAACTTCCTGCTGGTGGAATTCGGACCGCGCTGCACCGCCATCGAAACCGCGCTGCTGAACGAGGGCGTGGTGGTGCGGCCGATGGGCGGTTACGGCCTCGACCAGTGCCTGCGCATCACGGTCGGGCGCGGCGGGGAGAATGATCGCCTGCTGGCCGCGCTGGATCGCGTCCTGTGAAGCGCATCGACTTCCTCGCCGGTCGTGGTCGGGCGCTGTCGGGCGAGTTCCGTGCGCCGGGCGACAAGTCCATTTCCCACCGCGCCATCATGCTGGCCGCGCTGGCCGAGGGCGAGAGCCGCATCGCGGGCTTCCTGGAAGGCGAGGACACCCGCGCCACCGCCGCCGCCTTCGCCGCCATGGGCGTGCGCATCGACGTGCCGGGCGAGGGCCTGCGGCTGATCCGTGGCGTCGGCCTGCACGGCCTGTCCGCGCCGGCCGAGGACATCGACTGCGGCAACGCCGGCACCGGCATGCGCCTGTTGGCCGGCGTGCTGGCCGGGCAGGCGTTCGACTCGCGGCTGATCGGCGACGCTTCGTTGTCGCGCCGGCCGATGCGCCGGGTGATCGATCCGCTGGCCCGGATGGGCGCGCGCATCGACAGCCAGCCCGGCGGCCTGCCGCCGCTTCACGTGCGCGGCGGGCAGCGCCTGCGCGGCATCGATTACGCCAGCCCGGTCGCCAGCGCGCAGGTCAAGTCGGCGGTCCTGCTGGCCGGTCTTTATGCCGAGGGCGAGACCTCGTTGACCGAGCCGCATCCCACCCGCGACTACACCGAGCGCATGCTGGCCGCCTTCGGCTGGCCGGTCGAGCATGGCGACGGCTTCGCCCGCCTGCGCGGCGGCGGCGTGTTGCGCGCGCGCGAGATCGAGGTACCGGCGGATTTCTCCTCGGCGGCGTTCTTCCTCGCTGCGGCCAGCCTGGTGCCGGGGTCGGACCTGCTGCTGCGCGAGGTCGGCATGCATCCGCGCCGCACCGGCTTGCTGGAAGCGCTGCGCCTGATGGGTGCCGACATCGTCGTCGAGCGGCCGCGCCAGCGCCACGGCGAGCCGATCGCCGACCTGCGCGTGCGTCACGCGCCATTGCACGGCATCGACCTGCCCGAACACCTGGTCCCGGACATGATCGACGAGTTCCCGATCCTGTTCGTCGTCGCCGCGCTGGCCAGCGGCAGCACCCGCCTGCGCGGCGCGGCGGAGCTGCGGGTGAAGGAGTCCGACCGCATCGCCGCGATGGCCGCCGGCCTGCGCAGCCTGGGCGCGGAACTGGAGGAAACGCCCGATGGCGCGCTGATCCGGGGCAGCGCCCGCCTGCACGGCGGCAGCGTCGAAACCCATGACGACCACCGCATCGCGATGAGCTTCGCGGTGGCCGCGCAATGCGCCGACGGCGAGGTCGAGATCCGCGACTGCGGCCACGTCGCCACGTCCTTCCCCGGTTTCGAGACATTGGCGATTGCGGCCGGTTTCGGCCTGCGGGTCCGGCAGCGGTGAGGGCGCGGCGCGCGGGTAGAATGGGCGCATGAACACCTCCATCGTTCCGATCCTGACCATCGACGGGCCTTCCGGTGCCGGCAAGGGCACCATCAGCCGTCGCGTCGCCGCCCACCTGGGCTGGCATTTTCTCGATTCCGGCGCGCTGTATCGCGCCATCGGCGTCGCCGCCGGCTGGGAGGACATCGACCTCGCCGACCCGGAGGCGCTGACCCGCTTGGCTGAGCGCACCCGGGTCGAGTTCCGCGACGCCGACGGCCAGGAAACCCGCGTCATCGTCGATGGCGTCGACGCCACCGACGAATTGCGCACCGAAACCGCCGGCGCGGCGGCTTCGGCCATCGCCGCCATTCCGGCCGTGCGCGCCGCCCTGTTCGACAAGCAGCGCGACTTCCTCCGCCCGCCCGGCCTGGTCGCCGACGGCCGCGACATGGGCACCGTGGTGTTCCCCGAGGCCGGCTACAAGGTGTTCCTCACCGCCAGCGCCGGGGAACGTGCCCAGCGTCGCCATAAGCAGTTGAAGGCAAAGGGGATGGAGGTTACACTTGACGGTCTGCTGCGCGAGATCGTCGCGCGCGATGCCCGGGATGCCCAACGCACGGTAGCGCCACTCAAACCCGCCGATGACGCGGTGACGGTGGATACCACGGGCGTTCCCATCGAACAGGTCGTCGAACGGGTGCTGGCCCTGCTGCCGGCTGTCCCCTCTGCCGACCCGGTCCGCTGAGGCGACATCGCGACGGCTTCCCGTGCGGCAGGACCGACCCCGGCGCAGCGCGCCGGATTACCTCAACCCTGATGCCCCGTGCATCGTCAACGTGGTGGGCCGCCCATTGGGCCGCCTGTTCGTTTCAACCGGAATCCAACCCATGACCGAAAGTTTTGCCGAACTGTTCGAGCAGAGCGAAGCTCGCCTCATCAAGCTCAAGCCCGGCGCCATCGTCACCGGTACCGTCGTCGAAGTCCGCCAGGACGTCGTCGTCGTCAATGCCGGCCTCAAGTCCGAAGGTATCGTCCCGATCGAGCAGTTCCGCAACGAAGCGGGCGAGATCGATGTCGGCGTCGGCGATGAAGTGAAAGTCGCGCTCGATTCGCTCGAGAACGGCTTCGGTGAAACCGTCCTTTCGCGCGAGAAGGCCAAGCGCGCGATGGTCTGGGACGAACTCGAAGAGGCGATGGAAGCGGAAGCCACCATCACCGGTCGCATCAGCGGCAAGGTGAAGGGCGGCTTCACCGTCGACATCAAGGATGTGCGCGCCTTCCTGCCCGGCTCGCTGGTGGACGTGCGCCCGGTGCGCGATCCGGTCTACCTCGAAGGCAAGGAAATCGAGTTCAAGATCATCAAGCTCGACCGCAAGCGCAACAACGTCGTCGTCTCCCGCCGCGCGGTGGTCGAGAGCGAGTACAGCGTCGAGCGCGAGCAGTTGATGGAGCGTCTGGTGGAAGGCGCGATCCTGCCCGGCGTGGTCAAGAACCTGACCGACTACGGTGCCTTCGTCGACCTCGGCGGCATCGACGGCCTGCTGCACATCACCGACATGGCGTGGAAGCGCGTGCGCCATCCGTCCGAAGTGGTGGAAGTGGGCCAGGAACTCCAGGTGCGCGTGCTCAAGTTCGACCGCGAGCGCAACCGCGTCAGCCTCGGCCTCAAGCAGATGGGCGAGGATCCGTGGGACAACATCGCCCGTCGTTACCCGACGGGTACCCGCATCTTCGGCAAGGTCAGCAACGTCACCGACTACGGCTGCTTCGTCGAGATCGAGCCGGGCGTCGAGGGCCTGGTCCACGTGTCCGAGATGGACTGGACCAACAAGAACGTCAATCCGTCCAAGGTCGTCCAGGTCGGCGACGAGACCGAGGTCATGGTGCTGGATGTCGACGAGGAGCGCCGCCGCATCTCGCTGGGCATCAAGCAGTGCGTGCAGAACCCGTGGGAAAGCTTCGCCAGCAACTACAAGAAGGGCGACCGCGTTGCCGGCCAGATCAAGTCGATCACCGATTTCGGCGTGTTCGTCGGTCTGGAAGGCGGTATCGACGGTCTGGTGCACCTGTCCGACGTGTCCTGGAACGCCACCGGCGAGGACATCGTGCGCAACTTCAAGAAGGGCGACACGGTCGAGGCGGTGGTGCTGGCGGTCGATCCGGAGCGCGAGCGCATCAGCCTCGGCGTCAAGCAACTCGAACAGGATCCGTTCGGCCAGTACATGGCGGCCAATCCGAAGGGTGCCATCGTCACCGGCACGGTCAAGGAAGTGGACGCCAAGGGCGCGACCATCGAACTGGAAGACGGCATCGAGGGCTATCTGCGCGCGGCCGACATCGCCAAGGAGCGCGTCGAGGACGCCACCCAGCACCTGAAGGTGGGCGACTCGGTGGAAGCCAAGTTCATCGGCATGGATCGCAAGGGCCGCACCCTGCAACTGTCGATCCGCGCCAAGGACGAGGCCGAGCTGCGCGAGACGCTGGAGGAGTATTCCAGCGCTTCGGGTGGCACCACCAAGCTGGGCGCGCTGCTGCGCGAGCAGCTCAGCAAGTCCGATTCAGAGTCAGAGTAACCAAGGCCCGCCCGGCGGCCCGCTTCGTGCGGGCCGTCGTCGCGGCTGACCGCCATCGAGGTATCCCGTCGTGACCAAATCCGAACTGATCGAGGCGCTCACCCAGCGTCAATCGCACCTGAAAGCGGACGACGTGGACATGGCGGTGAAGACCCTGCTCGACCAGATGGCCGACTCGCTGGCCGCCGGCGAGCGTATCGAAATCCGCGGTTTCGGCAGTTTTTCCCTGCATTTCCGCCCGCCGCGCATGGGGCGCAACCCGAAGACCGGTGAATCGGTCGCCCTGCCCGGCAAGTACGTGCCGCACTTCAAGCCCGGCAAGGAATTGCGCGAGCGCGTCAACCAGGCTGCGCCGTCGGGCTGATCCGGGCCGCGACAGGGCGCGAAGACCGTGCGCCTTCCGGTAAGCTGGACGGCATCATTGTCGGACCCTGCAAGCGATGCGCATCCTCTATCTGCTGTTCTGTCTGCTGGTGGCGGCGCTCGGAGCCCTGTTCGGTGCCTTGAACGCGCAGATGGTGACGGTCGACTTCCATCTGTTCTCCATCGCCCTGCCGCTGGGCCAGTCCCTGCTGCTGGCGGCGTTGCTGGCCGCCCTCGCCGGTGGCGGCATCGTCTGGTTCTGCGTGGCGCTGCCGCTGCGCCGCCGCCTGCGTCTGGGCGAGCGCGCCCGTGCCCGTGAGTTGGTGATCGGCGACGACGTGCCGTGAACCAGCTGCACCTGCTTTTCCTGCTGCTGCCCCTGGCGGCATTGTCCGGTTGGCTGATCGGCCGGCGCGGCAGCGCGCGCACCACCGGGCGCAAGGTCAGCCGCCTGTCCACCACCTATTTCCGCGGCCTGAACTACCTGCTGAACGAACAGCCGGACAAGGCCATCGAGGTGTTCCTGAAGCTGGCCGAGGTCGACAAGCAGACTGTCGAGACGCATTTCGCCCTAGGCAACCTGTTCCGCCGCCGCGGCGAGGTGGACCGCGCCATCCGCGTCCACCAGAACCTGATCGCCCGCCCCGGCCTGACCGACGAGCAGAAGACCCAGGCCATGCTGGAACTGGGCGAGGACTACATGCGCGCCGGCCTGCTGGACCGCGCCGAGGTGCTGTTCTCCGACCTGGTCAAGCTGGAATCCTCCGCGCCGCAGGCGCTCAAGCACCTGATCGCGATCTGCCAACAGGAGCGCGACTGGCCCAAGGCGATCGAGCATGCCACCCGCTACCAGCAGGCCACCGGCGAGCGGATGGGCGCGTTGATCGCGCAATTCCATTGCGAGATTGCCGAGCGTCAGCGCCAGCGCGGCGAGCTTGATACCGCCCGCGAGCGCCTGGCGCAGGCCTTCGAGGCGGAGCCGGACTGCCTGCGCGCCGGCATCATCGAAGGTCAGCTCGACATCGCCCAGGGCAACGACCAGGCCGCCATCCGCGCCTTCGAACGGGTCGCCCGGCACGATCCGGAAATGCTCCCGGAAGTGCTCGATCCGCTGCTCGCCGCCTACGCCCGCCGCGACGCGATGCACCGCGCCGGCGATTTCCTCACCGAGATGATCGAACGCCATGCCGGCGTTTCGCCGCTGCTGGCGCTGACCCGCATCAAGGAGGCCGAGCAGGGCCACGCCGCGGCGGTGGAGTTTCTGGTCAAACAGCTGCGACGACGGCCCTCGGTGCGCGGGCAGGGTGCACTGATCGACCTCAGCATGGCCGACAGCGAGCCGCCCGAGCGCGACGTGCTGCAGGTGCTCAAGCAGTTGACCGACCAGTTGGTGGCGCGCGCCCATACCCATCGCTGCGGTCGCTGCGGCTTCGGCGCGCGCAGCCATCATTGGCAATGCCCGAGCTGCAAGAACTGGGGTTCCGTGCGCCCGGTGCACGGGCCGATCGGCGAGTGAGATGAGCGCCGCGCCGCTGCACTGGCTGATCGGACTGCTGTTCGGCGGCTATGCGCTGTCCTTTGCCCTGGTGGCGGCGGCACTGCGCTACAGCCATCGACGCGGCCTGCTCGACCAGCCCGGCCAGCGGCGCAGCCACAGTGCGGCGACACCGCGCGGCGGCGGCATCGGCGTGGTGCTGGCCTGGCTGGTTGGCCTGCTGGCGCTGGCTGCGAGCGGACGCATCGGCGCGCTGCACGCCAGCGCGCTGGCCGTGGCGCTGCTGGCCGTGGCCGGGATCGGCTGGCTGGACGACCATCGCCCGCAGCGGGTGTCGCTGCGTCTGGTCGTGCAGGCCGTCGGCTGTGTCGTGCTGGCGCTCGGCGTTCTCGGTCTGCCGTCGGGCCTGTGGGCCTGGGCGCTGCTGGCGCTGGCCGTGCTGATGCTGTTGACGGCGATCAACTTCACCAATTTCATGGATGGCAGCAACGGCATGGTGACCATCCAGGCGCTGGCGGCGGCGGCGCTGATGATGTTGCTGGCGGCGGCGCGCAACCAGTGGCCGACCGCCTGGCTGTGCGCCCTGCTGATCGGCACACTGGCCGGTTTCCTGCCCTACAACCTGCCGCGGGCGAAGATCTTTCTCGGCGATGTCGGCAGCGGCGGCATCGGCCTGCTGCTCGGCGCGCTGATCCTGTTCGGCGTCAGCCAGGGCGCGCTGCGCCCGGTCGAGGGCGTACTGGCGACCTCGGCGCTGTGGCTGGACGCCGGGCTGACCCTGGCCTGGCGCATCGCCTCGGGCAAGCGCTGGTACCGCGCCCATCGCGAGCATCTGTTCCAGTGGCTGATTCGCAGCGGCTGGTCGCACGGCGCGGTGGCTCTGGCCTATCTCGGCTGGACCCTGCTGGCGGCGACGCCGATGCTGGTCCTGCTGTTCCTGCGCCAGGTCGGCGAACTCCAGGCCCTGCTGACGGTCGCAGGCGTGGGCGTTGCGACTTGGTTGCTCGCTCGCCGCCTGCTGCTGCGACAGGCCGCCGTACCTTCCCACGAGAAACCCTGATGCCCTTTGCCAGGCTGGTCGCCCGCATCCATCCGCGCATCGCCGTGGTCGCCCACGACCTCGGCATGGTGTGGCTGGCGTGGTTCGCCATGAACTACGTGCGCTACCGCTTCCAGGACCCACCGCAGGCGGTGCCGCTGTTCACCCCGGAAATCCTGCTGGTGCTGGTGGCGCAGGGCGCGGTGTTCTGGTGGACCGGCCTGTATCGCGGACTGTGGCGCTTCGCCAGCCTGCCGGACCTGTGGAACATTGCCCGCGCCGGAGTGTTCGGCGCGCTCGGCATCAGCCTGGTGCTGTTCGTGTTCAGCCGCCTGGAGGGCGTGCCGCGCTCGGTGCTGCTGCTCTATCCGCTGGTGCTGCTGGTGCTGCTCGGCACGCCGCGCCTGCTCTATCGCTTCTGGAAGGACAGCCGCTACGGTGGCCCCTCGCGCTACCCGGCGCGGCGGGTGCTGATCCTCGGTGCCGGGCGCGCCGGCGAGACCCTGGTCCGCGACCTCAAGCGCGACGAGCGCTACCAGCCGGTCGGCCTGCTCGACGACAACCGCGCGCTGCGCGGGGCCAAGGTGCACGGCGTGCCGGTGCTGGGCGAGCTGGAACGACTCGACGAGATCGCCCGCGAATCCGCCGCCGCGATGCTGCTGATCGCCATGCCCTCGGCCAGCAACCAGCAGATGCAGCGCGTGGTCGGGCTGTGCGAGGCGACCGGTCTGCCATTCCGTACCGTGCCGCGCCTGAGCGACGTGGTCGAGGGCCGATCCAGTTTCAACGACCTCAAGGAAGTCGCGATCGAGGACCTGCTCGGCCGCGATCCGGTGTCGCTGGACTGGTCGGCGATCCGCATCGCCCTGGCCGGCCGGCGTGTGCTGGTGACCGGCGGCGGTGGCTCGATCGGTGCCGAACTGTGTCGCCAGGTGGCGCGGCTGGGCGTGGAATCGCTGACCGTGCTCGACCTGTCCGAGTACAACCTCTACCGCATCGAACAGGAACTGCGCGCCGAGTTTCCCGACCTGCTGCTGCACTGCCTGCTCGGTGACGCCGGCGACGCCGCCACCTGCGAGCGCGCGCTCGACCGCGCCCGCCCGCAGGCCGTCTTCCATGCCGCCGCCTACAAGCACGTGCCCCTGCTGGAAGGCCAGTTGCGCGAGGCGATGCGCAACAACGTGCTGGCCACGCAGACCCTGGCATTGGCCAGCGCACGGCATGGCGTGGAGTGTTTCCTGCTGGTCTCCACCGACAAGGCGGTCAACCCCGCCAACGCCATGGGCGCGAGCAAGCGGCTGGCGGAAATCGTCTGCCGCGCCGTCGGCGAAGGCAGTGCCACGCGCTTCGTCACCGTGCGCTTCGGCAACGTGCTCGATTCCGCCGGCAGCGTGGTGCCGCTGTTCCGCGAGCAGATCCGCCGTGGCGGCCCGGTCACCGTCACCCACCCGGAAATCACCCGCTACTTCATGACCATCCCCGAGGCCTGCCAGTTGATCCTGCAGGCGATGACGCTGGGTCGTGGCGGCGAGGTGTTGCGCTGGACATGGGCGAGCCGGTGCGCATCCATTATCTCGCCGAGCAGATGATCCGCCTGGCCGGCAAGCAGCCGGGTCGCGATGTCGCCATCGTCTACAGCGGATTGCGCGCCGGCGAGAAACTGTTCGAGGAACTGTTCCACGCGCAGGAAAACTATCGTCGCACCAGCCATCCGAAAATCTGGCTGGCCGACGCCCGCCCGCTGGAACGCGACACCCTGGAAGGCGCGCTCAACCAGATGCGCCAGGCCAGCCTGCGCTTCGATGAGCCGACGCTGGAGCGGTTGCTGCGCGAATGGGTGCCCGAGTACCGGGCTGAGGTCGCAACCGGGGCCAAGGCACCCGTGGTGTCGATCAGCCGCGCCGGTTAGCGCCGGCGCGACGCTTTCATCTTGATGCGGTAAACCTTTCGTTTTTCATGGAGCGTGGAACATGCGCAGGATTCGCAAGGCGGTCTTTCCCGTTGCCGGTCTCGGCACCCGTTTTCTCCCGGCCACCAAGACCGTGCCCAAGGAGATGCTGCCGATCGTCGACAAGCCGCTGATCCAGTACGCGGTCGACGAGGCCATCGAGGCCGGCTGCGACACCCTGGTGTTCGTCACCAACCGCTACAAGCACGCCGTGGCCGACTATTTCGACAAGGCCTACGAGCTGGAACAGAAACTGGAAGCCGCCGGCAAGGCCGAACAACTGGAACTGGTACGCAACGTGCTGCCCGAGGGCGTGCGCGCGGTGTTCGTCACCCAGGCAGAAGCTCTGGGGCTGGGCCATGCCGTGCTCTGCGCCAAGCCGGTGATCGGCGACGAACCGTTCGCCGTGCTGCTGCCCGACGACCTGATCTGGAACCGCCAGGGCAGCGGCGCACTGCGCCAGATGGCCGATCACGCCGCCGCAGATGGCGTCGGCGCCATCGCCGTGCAGGATGTGCCGCGCGAGCAGACCGGCAGCTACGGCATTGTCGCCACCGAAGCCTTCGGCGGCCGTCACGGTGCCATCAGCCGCATCGTCGAGAAGCCGAAACCGGCTGACGCACCGAGCACCCTGGCCGTGGTCGGCCGCTACATCCTGCCGCCGGAAATCTTCCATCACCTGGAGAACACCGGCCGCGGTGCCGGCGGCGAAATCCAGTTGACCGACGCCATCGCCAGCCTGATCGGCCAGACCCGGGTCGATGCCTATCGCTTCCAGGGCACCCGCTTCGACTGCGGCACGCACATCGGCCTGGTCGAAGCAACCATCCGCTTCGCCCTCGACAACGAGAAGATCAGCGACGCCGCGCGCGAGAGCATGGCGCGCGCGCTGCGGGAGTTGGGGGTGGTGGAATTGGGTTGAGTGGTGGTGGGATGGCGGGTTTTTCCGGGGGGGGCGCCTTGTTTGGCGTTGTCGCCCGGGTTGTTCGCTTCGTTGGTGGATTGGTGAATTTGTTGGGCGGTTCGGCTTCACTCGCTTGAATGTGCGTTATCGCTTGGGTTTCGTCCGCCTCGGCGGCGGCCGAGTGACTTTCTCTGCTTGCCCAGAGAAAGTCACCAAAGAGAGGGCAACCCGGGCATCGCGCCGTTGCCGCTGCGCGGCAACGGTTCCCTGCGCTACTCGCCGACTTCGGGCCGGCGCGGACTCGGCCATCCATGGCCTCGAACATTCGCGCCTTTCCCCCGAAGTCGGCTGCGTTGCTCGGCGCGGATGACGGGCGGTGGGAGCGAAGAGCAAGAGCCGAAGCCGGTTTCGGGTAGGTCGGTTCAAGCCGCGAAACGGTGGAGCCGACAGAGGCTTGGAGTCACTTCACCATTCGCGCTGGTATCGAAGGCTTGAAATCACCTCATACCCGTTCGCGCTGAGGTACGAAGCCTTCAAATCACCACACCCGTTCGCGCTGAGGTATCGAAGCGCATGCCTGAACGCTTCAATACACCGCAGGCGTACTTGCTCTGAGCTGATCGAAGAGTCAGAAGGTTCGTGCAGGCGCTTCGATACCTCAGCGCGAACGGGTGTGGGGATTCCGGCGCTTCAAAAACCCGGTAACTTGCCGCTCGCCGGCTTTGGCTTTTGACCTTCACCCCCCTGCACCGCGCCGAGTAGCGCAGGCAAGCGGCGGGGAAAGGCGCGAATGTTCGAGGCCATGGATGGCCGAGTCCGCGCCGGCCGCCGGTTGCCGAGCAACGCAGGGAACATCGCTTGC
>JBAYTD010000034.1:0-21911 GCA_041675805.1 Lysobacteraceae bacterium | reverse complement strand
GGCGGCGACCTGTCGCCGGCGCGGCTGCTGAACGCCTATCGGCACGGCATCTTTCCCTGGTATTCCAGCGGCGATCCGATTCTCTGGTGGTCGCCGGACCCGCGCATGACCATCGTCCCGGCCGACCTGCACCTGAGCCGCCGCCTGCGTCGCCGGCTTCGGCAAAGCGACTGGACGCTGCGCGCCGACGCCGCCTTCGAGACGGTGATGCAATGCTGCGCCAGCGCACCGCGCGCCGGCCAGCGCGGTACCTGGATCAGCGACGAGATGCTGGCCGCCTACGTCGCCCTGCACCATCTGGGCCATGCCCATTCGGTCGAGACGCTGGATGCGGCGGGCGAACTGGTCGGCGGCGTCTACGGTGTCGCCATCGGTCGCATGTTCTTCGGCGAAAGCATGTTCAGCAGCGCGCCCAGCGCTTCGCAGGTCGCCCTGGCCGCGCTGTGCCGCTTCCTCGATGCGCACGGTTTCGTTCTGCTCGACGGCCAGGTCGCCAGCCCGCATCTGTCGCGAATGGGCTTCGCGCCGGTGCGTCGCGAGGATTTCCTGCGTGCCTGCGGCGAAGCCTGCGCCCGGCCGGCACTGGCCGGTTCCTGGGCACACGCCTTCGGCAGCGTGCCGGCCACCACGCTGGGATGAGCATCAGATTGCGGCGGCGCGGTCGCCGCCCTGCCCGGCATCGCGGCTGAATCGAGCGCCGGCCCGATCCGCGGCGCGGCCTTCAGTTGGCCGATAATGCCGCCCCCGCAACCGGAATCCGTCCATGGCCGACAGCGCCCGCCCCGACAAGGCCGCCCGCCAGCTCAGGCTGCTGTCCGAAGCGCTGGACTCGGGCCGCCTGGGACCGGTGCGTCGGCTGGTCAACACGCTGGCACCGGCGGAAATCGGCAACCTGCTTGAGTCGCTGCCGCCGGGCAAGCGCGAGATCGTCTGGGGTCTGGTCGATTCCGAGGACGACGGCGAGGTCCTGCTGCACGTCGGCGACGAGGTGCGCGAAGCGCTGATCGCGGCGATGGATCCCGACGAACTGGTCGCCGCGGTCGAGGATCTGGACATCGACGACCTCGCCGACCTGGCCGAGGATCTGCCCGGCCAGGTCATCGACGAAGTGCTCAAGTCGATGGACCGCGAGAACCGCGAGCGGCTGGAGCGCGTGCTGTCCTACCCGGAGGACACCGCCGGGCGTCTGATGAACCCCGACATCGCCACCGTGCGCGCCGACGTCGGCATCGACGTGGTGCTGCGTTACCTGCGCCTGCGCGGCGAATTGCCCGAGCACAGCGATCATCTGTACGTGGTCGACCGCCGCCATCGCCTGATCGGCCGCGTGCCGCTGGCGGCCCTGTTGACCAATGACCCCGGCACACCGATCAACCAGCTCATCGACAGCGAGCAGGAACCGATCCGCGTCGCCGAAACCGCCGCCGAAGTGGCGCGGCAGTTCTCCGACCACGACTGGATCAGCGCGCCGGTGGTCGACGACGACAACACCCTGCTCGGCCACATCACCATCGACGACGTGGTCGACATCATCCGCGAGCAGGCCGAGCACCAGGTGCTCGGCGCCGCCGGTCTCGACGAGGACGAGGACCTGTTCAGCCCGGTCTGGCGCGCCACCCGGCGCCGCCTCGTCTGGCTGGGCATCAACCTCGCCACCGCCTTCGTCGCCGCCAGCGTGGTCGACAGCTTCGAGGGCACGATCCAGAAACTGGTCGCCCTGGCGGTGCTGATGCCGATCGTCGCCGGCATGGGCGGCAATGCCGGCACCCAGGTGCTGGCGCTGATGATCCGCGGCCTGGCGCTCGGTCAGGTCGGGCCCAGCAACCTCGGCACGCTGATCTGGAAGGAGGCCCGCGTCGCCCTGCTCAATGGCCTTGCGCTGGGGCTGATCCTCGGCGTGGTGGTGCTGGCCTGGTTCGGCGACTGGAAGCTGTCGCTGGTGATCTTCACCGCGCTGACACTGAACCTGGTGGCCGCCGCCGCCGCCGGCGTGCTGGTGCCGGTCACGCTGAAGCGGCTGGGCTTCGATCCGGCCCTGGCCAGCGCCATCTTCCTGACCATGGTCACCGACGTGATGGGCTTCTTCACCTTCCTCGGCCTGGCCACCGTGATGCTGATGCCCTGAGGCGGCGTCGGAATTTTCTGGTTTTTTGATCGAGGGTTCGGCTCACATCCACCACCAACCGCAACGCCCCCGGCAGTGCGCGCGCCGCGCTCAAGCGTTGCCGAATTCCGGGTTGGCCTTGGGATGGCGGATGTCGCGGCCCTGCACCAGGTAGACCACGTACTGGGTGATGTTCTTGGCGTGATCGCCGATGCGCTCCAGCGCCTTGGCGGCGAAGATCGCGCTGACCGTCAGCGAGGCGCTGGCCGGGTCGGCGGCGAGGTGCTCGATGATTTCGCCCAAGGTCACCTCGAACGCCTTGTCGAGCTGCTTGTCGGCGCGCTTGATCTCGGCGGCGCGGTCGGTGTCCAGCCGCACCAGGGCGTCGAGTGCGCCGTGCAGCAGGTCGGCGGCCTGTTCGCCCATCGCCAGCAGGCCCGGCATGTAGGCCTGCTGCGCCAGCGCACCGGACTGCGCCGAGGGATTCTCGCAACTGCGGGCGATCTTCTTCGCCTCGTCGCCGATGCGTTCCAGGTCGGATACCGTCTTCGACAGCGTCAGCATGGTGCGCAAATCGACACCCAGCGGGCTGCGCCGGGCCAGCAACTGGGCGATTTCCTCGTCGGCGCGCAGTTCGATGGCATCGACTTCGCGATCACGGCGAACGACCTGCCGCGCCGCTTCACTATCGCCGCGGCGCAGCGCCTCGACGCCGTTGCGCACCTGCTCCTCGACGATCCCGCCCATGCGCAGCACCAGGTCGCGCAGGATGGCGAGTTCCTCGTCGAACTGACGCAGGGTATGGGCGGAGCCGGGGACGTTGGTAATGGACATGCTGCGGGCCTCTGGTTCAGCCGAAGCGGCCGGTGATGTAGTTTTCGGTCTTTTCCTTGGTCGGGCGGGTGAAGATCCGCTCGGTCTCACCGAACTCTACCAACTCGCCCATGAACATGAAGGCAGTGTATTTGGAAATGCGGCCGGCCTGCTGCATGTTGTGGGTGACGATCAGCACCGTCACCTTCTTCTTCAGTTCGACGATCAACTCCTCGATGCTGGCGGTGGCGATCGGGTCGAGCGCCGAGGTCGGCTCGTCGAACAGGAGGATTTCCGGCTCGGTGGCCAGGGTGCGGGCGATGCACAGGCGCTGCTGCTGGCCGCCGGACAGGCCGGTCGCCAGTTTGTCCAAGCGGTCCTTCACCTCGTTCCACAGGGCGGCGTCACGCAGCGCCTTCTCGACCTTGTCGGCGATCACCGAACGGCGTTTCTCGCCCATGATGCGCAGGCCGTAGGCGACGTTCTCGAAGATCGTCTTCGGAAACGGATTGGGCTTCTGGAACACCATGCCGATGCGGATCCGCGTCTCCACCGGATCGATGTCCCTGGCCAGCAGGTCGACGTTGTCCGGGTACAGGTGAATCCGGCCTTCGTAGCGGCTGCCCGGATAGAGATCGTGCATGCGGTTGAAGCAGCGCAGCAGGGTCGACTTGCCACAGCCGGAAGGACCGATCAGGGCGGTGACCTCGTGCTCGGCGACGTCGAGGTTGACCTTCTTCAGCGCGGCGAAATCGCCGTAGTAGAAGCTCAGGTCGCGCACCTGGGCCTTGATCGATTCGCTGCCGTTCTTGCTGGGGAAGAGACTGTCGGACATGGAAATCACCACTTGATGCGCTTGCGCGCCCGGTAACGCAGCCAGATCGCCACGCCGTTCATGGTCAGGGTCATCACCACCAGCACCACGCCGGAGGCGGCGGCGATGACCTGGAACTGTGCGTCCGGACGCGATACCCAGTTGAACATCTGGATCGGCACCACGGTGAACGGCGTGCTGAGCCATTCGAAGCTGAGCCAGGGGAAGTCCGGCTGGATCGGTGCCGGCGGCAGGAAGGCGATGAAGGCCACCGCGCCGATGGTGATCAGCGGCGCGGTCTCGCCGATGGCGCGCGACAGGCCGATGATGATGCCGGTCAGGATGCCGGCCACCGAATACGGCAGGACGTGGTCGCGGGTCACCTGCCAGCGCGTCGCGCCGAGGCCGTAGGCGGCTTCGCGGATGGTCTGCGGCACGGCGCGGATCGCCTCGCGGGTGGTCACGATCACCACCGGCAGGATCATCATCGCCAGGGTCAGGCCGGCGGCGGCGATGCTCTGGCCGAGGTGCAGGCCGTGCACCAGAAGGCCGAGGCCGAGCAGGCCGTAGATGATCGAGGGCACGCCGGCGAGGTTGTTGACGTTGATTTCGAGGATCTCGGTGAACAGGTTCTTCGGCGCGTATTCCTCCAGCCAGACACCGGCGGCGACACCCACCGGCACCGCCGCCATGGCGGTGACCAGCATCACCAGCAGCGAGCCGACCCAGGCCGGCAGGATGCCGGCGTTGGCGGCGCGCCGCGACGGGTAGCCCTGGAAGAAGTCCAGCGTCAGCGCCGGCCAGCCGTCCAGCAGCAGGGTCAGGAACAGTGCGCCGAGCAGGAACAGCAGCACCAGCATGACGATCAGGCCGGTCACCGAGAACACCAGGTCGCGCAGGCGATGCCTGCGGATCAGCGCTTGCACCTGTTGCGGGGAAAGCATCAGTAGGCCTCGCGGTAACGCTTGCGGACGAAATAGCCGAGCACGTTGAACACCAGGGTCAGCGCGAACAGGGTGAGGCCGGCGGCAAAGATGCTCTGGTAGGCGACGGAACCGTACGGCACATCGCCCTTGGATACCTGCACGATGAAGGCGGTGATGGTGGCCGCCGCCTCGGTCGGGTTGAAGGTCAGGTTGGGCTGCTGGCCGGCGGCAATCGCCACCACCATGGTCTCGCCGACGGCGCGCGAGACGCCGAGGATGTAGGACGCCACCACGCCGGACAGCGCCGCCGGCAGCACCACCTTGACCGAGGTCTGGAAGCGGCTGGCACCCATCGCGAAGGAGGCCTCGCGGAAGTGCATCGGCACCGCGCGCATGGCGTCCTCGGACAGCGAACTGATGTACGGCACGATCATGATGCCGATGACGATGCCGGGGCCGAGCATGTTGAAGCCGGGCAGTCCGGGGATGATCTTCTGCAGCATCGGGGTCACGAACAGCAGGGCGAAATAGCCGAACACCACGGTCGGCACGCCGGCGATCAGTTCGAGGATCGGCTTGACCACCTCGCGCACTCGCGGCGAGGCGAACTCACTCAGGTAGATCGCCGTGATGGTGCCCAGCGGCACGGCAAAGGCCAGCGCGATCAGGCTGGTCATCAGGGTGCCGACCAGCAGCGGCAGGATGCCGTAGCGGGCGTTGGAGAACAGCGGCGTCCACTGCGTGTCGGTGAGGAAGTCCCAGATCGACACATGGGCGAAAAAGGCGCTGGACTCGTAGATCAGGATGGCGACGATGGCGATGGTGATCGCCACCGCCGACAGCGCCGCCAGCAGCAGCAGGCCCTCGACCAAAACTTCGGGGAGACGCCGCAGCGGCCGGCGATGCAGGTCGCGACGCCCTGGCGCGACAGTGGAAGCGTTCATGCGCTGGCCTGGTTCGGGTGGCTGGCGGATCGTGGCGAGACTGCGGCGGGCGCGTTCAGCGCGCTTCGCGGCGCAGCAGGTCCTCGACGCTGACGCCGACCTCGGAATGGCCGTCGAACACGCTGCCGGTGACGCCGCGCTCCAGTTTGTCCAGTGCCAGTGCGTAGGCGGTGTCGGGCAGCGGCACGTAGCCGACCTCGGTGATCAGATCATGCGCCTGCTTCAGATAGAACTCGACGAAGGCCTTCACTTCCGGCCGGCTGCGCGCGTGTTCGGCGTTGACGTAAATGAACACCGGCCGCGACATAGGCGTGTAGCTGCCATCGAGCACGGTCTCCAGCGCCGGCGAAACCGGCACCGACTCGGCATTGGCGCGCACCGGCACGGCGCGCAGCTTGTCGGTGTTCTCGCGGTAGTAGGCGTAGCCGAAGAAGCCCAGTGCGTTGGCGTCGCTGGCGACGCCGGTGACCAGCACGTTGTCGTCCTCGCTGGCGGTGAAATCACCACGGCTGGCCTTGGCCTTGCCGACCACCGCCTCGGTGAAGTAATCGAAGGTGCCGGAATCGGCCCCGGCACCGAACAGGGTCAGCGGCTGGTCCGGCCACGACGGATCGACCTGCGACCAGCGCGTGACCACGGCCTGCGCCTCGGGCTGCCACATGACCTTGAGCTGCTCGACGCTGATCGACTCCAGCCAGGTGTTGGCCGGGTTGACGGCGATGGTGATGGCGTCGAAGGCCACCGGCAGCTCGATGTAGCCGATGCCGGCGGCGCGGCAGGCCTCGACTTCCTCGGACAGGATCGGGCGCGAGGCGTTGGAGATGCTGGACTCGCCGCGGCAGAACTTCTTGAAGCCGCCGCCGGTGCCGGACATGCCGACGGTGACCCGCACGCGGGTGGCGATCTGGTATTCCTCGGCCACCGCCTCGGTGATCGGGTAGACCGTGCTGGAGCCGTCGATCTGGACGATCTCGGCCTGGGCACCGGCACCGCCGGACTGCGGCGAGGGAGAGCAGGCGGCGAGAAGCAGGACGGCGACGGGCAGGACGCGCATGTGCATGGAAAGACCCTGGCAGTGGAGTGGATCGCCGGCGCTCGAACCGGCAAGTCCGGCGGCAGCAGCGACGCCTTCGCAAAGTATTACGTTTATGTTGCAGGAATATGAAAGCGGCCGTGCCAGACCCGTCATGGCCGACATCACAGCGAGCCGCCGCGCCGTCGAGCCCTTCTCGCGGCGGATTCTACCCGACGCGCCCTAGTCCAACAGCGGCGTTTCCAGCGCCCGTGCCGGCCGCCCCAGCACCCGCCGTGCCGACTCGCGAAACGCCCGGACATCGATGCGACCGCTGCCGACCAGCGGCCGGACCACGTCGTCCAGGCTGCGCCGGCCATCAGTTTCGGCGCGGATTTCGGCGTCCAGATCGGCCAGCAGGGCCACCGCCCGCGCCGTGCGCGGACCGCTGGAGCGGCCGGAATGCAGGGTCTTCACCGAGCGGCCATGGTTGCGCATCCATTCGATCGCCTTCTCCGCCCGCGCCTGGCTGAGCAGGCCGCCGCGACGCAGCAATTCGATGCCGTAGTAATCGGCCACGCCCTCGGCGATCCAGTCGTCGCGCAGCCCGCCGCGAATGCCGGATACCACGTGCACCAGTTCGTGCATCAAGGTGCTGCTGCCGTTCTCGCTGATCAGCGGACGCTCGGCGTGCAGGTACAGCGAACGCGGCCCGGACAGGCCGCCGCGCCACATCGGATCATCGGCACCGACGATCAGCAGCTTGGGCGGCAGCGGCCCGAACACGTGCGCCAGTTCGGTCGCGCTGGCGTTGACGAAGGCGAGGATGTCGTTGCGGCGCAGTGAACTGCCGCGCGGTGCCGCCACGCTGACCCAACTGTCGCCAACCTGCTCGGCACGGGTCCCGATGCCCCCGGCGATCATCCAGCCCAACGGGCGCTGGAACCGCCGGCCGGGGTTGTCGATGGCGAAGCGCTGCCCGCCGCCCTCGCGCACGTAGGCGGTCTCGGCATAGGTCCAGCCCTCCGGCAACTCGATGCTCAAGGTCGCCTTCGACACCGCGCCGTCCGGGGCCAGCGCGGCAATCGGCGGGATCAGGCGGTCGGCGCGCAGCAGGGTCCAGTCCTCGGTGATCCGCGCATCGAACGCGCCATCACCGCGCGGCCGATCGATGCGATAGCGGTAGCGCAGTTCGGCCTCGCCCTTGCCCGGCCGCCAGACTACCTTGCCGTCCTCGTGCTGGATGCGCCCATCGCCCTCGAAACCGTGATGGCGTGCCTCATCCGGGTCCAAGCGCAGGCGCTGCACCCGGCCATCGCCGGGAACCACCCGCAGCGTCACCGCCGCCTCGCCCTGCTGCGGCAGGAAACGCACCAGGTAATCGAGCCGATAACTCGGCGGCGCTGCCGCGCCCACGCCGGCAGCGGCCAGCAGCAGAAAGCACAGCGCGAAAGGGATCAGGGGACGGAACTTCATCAATCGGGTCCTCGCCAAAGTTTGCCTGGATGATGACCGAAAGGACGGCGTCGCGGATGAAGATCGGCCCATCGCCCGGTCGAGCTGGCCTTTCGCAGCACGAGGCGGGTCCGCCGTTTCACCGATTGAACCGACCGGAAAACGCGCTGCTTTCGATGTCTTGGTCCGACGCCGGCCGCTGCCCTCAATGCCCCGTCGCGGCGATCGGGGTTTCCTGCTCCAGCCGATCCAGCTTGCGCCCCAACTCCTCCGGGGAACGCGTGTACGGGGCCAGCAGGGCGTAGAACGCGGGCACCACGAACAGCGACAACAAGGTGGAGAAGGCGACGCCGAAGATCACCACCACGCCGATGGCGGCGCGGCTGGCCGAGCCGGGGCCGCCGGCGAGGACCAGCGGGACGGCGCCGAACACGGTCGCCATCGAGGTCATCAGGATCGGCCGCAGGCGCACGGCGGAGGCTTCGGCGATGGCCTCGCGCACGTTGCGGCCGGCGTCGCGCAACTGGTTGGCGAATTCGACGATCAGGATGCCGTTCTTGGCCGCCAGGCCGACCAGCATGACGATGCCGATCTGGCTGAACAGGTTCAGCGTGCCGCCGGTGATCCACAGCCCGAGCAGCGCGCCGAGCACCGCCAGCGGGACGGTCAGCATGATCACCAGCGGATGCACGAAACTCTCGAACTGCGCCGCCAGCACCAGATAGACGATCATCAGCGCCAGGGCGAAGGTCAGCAGCACCGCACCGCCGGCTTCCAGGTATTCGCGCGACTCGCCCTTCCAGTCGACCTGGGCGTATTCGGGCAGCTCTTCCTGGGCGACGCGATAGGTCCATTCCAGCGCCTCGCCCATGGTGTAGCCGGGAGCGAGGCCGGCGCTGATGGTGATGGCGCGCAGGCGGTTGAAGCGGTTGAAGTTGCCCGGTTCGGCGATCTCGTGGATGGAAACCAGATTGGACAGCGGGATCAGGAGGCCGCCGCGACCGCGCACCTGGATGTTGGCGAGGTCGTCCGGCGACATGCGGTTGTCGCGATTGGCCTGGAGCATCACGTCGTACTCCTCGCCGTTGTCGATGTAGGTGGTGACCTGGCGCGCGCCCATCATCGTCTCCAGCGTGCGGCCGATCTCCTGCACCGAGACGCCCAGGTCGGCGGCGCGGTCGCGGTCGATCTCCACGCGCATCTGCGGACGTGTTTCGCGGTAGTCGGAATCGGCGTCCTGGATGCCCGGATTTTCCGCGATCCGCGCCAGCATGCGGTCGCGCCACTGCGCCAGTTCGGCGTAATCCGGCCCGCCCAGCACCAGTTGGTAGCGCTGCCCGCGTCCGCCGAGCAGGCCGCCGGGCACGTTGGCGCGCACCTGAACGCCGGGCAGGCCGGCGAAGTCGGCACGCAACTGCTGCACCACTTCCGCCGTGCCGATGTCGCGCTCGCGCCAGTTCTTGAGGAACACGATGACGTGGCCGGTGTGCATGTCCTCGCCGCCGCCCCAGCCGCGCGGGACGCGCGAGTTGGCGCGCTCGATCGGGCCGTCGCCCTCGACGTAGCCGGCGAAGACGCGCTCCACTTCCTGCATCTGCGTCACGGTGTAGTCGTAACCGGCACCTTCCGGCGCATCGACGCCGACGAAGAAGCGGCCGCGATCCTCCGGCGGCGACAGCTCGCTGGGCACGGTCTGGAACAGCAACCCGGCAGCGACGATGCAGGCCGCCATCGCCAGCGTCACCGCCGCCGTCAGCGCACCGCGCGAGAGGCCGACCAGGCGGCCGATGCCGGCACCATAGGTCGAGCTGATCCGCCCCAGCGCACGATTGACCCCGGCGCTGAAGCCGCGCACCTGGCCATGCGGGCGCAGCAGCTTGGAGCACATCATCGGCGTCAGCGTCAGCGCCACCAGGGCCGACAGCGCCACCGCCGCCGCCAGGGCGACCGACAGTTCGCGGAACAGCCGGCCACTGTTGCCCTCCATGAAACCGACCGGCAGGAACACCGCGACCAGCACCGCCGTGGTGGCGATCACCGCGAAGGCGACCTGCTCGGTGCCGCGACGGGCGGCGACCAGCGGCGGTTCGCCGAGATCGGTGCGGCGCTGGGCGTTCTCCAGCACGATGATGGCGTCATCGACCACCAGGCCGATGCACAGCACCAGCGACAGCAGGGTCAGCAAGTTGATCGAAAAGCCGAAGACATACAGCGCGATGAAGGAGGCGATCAGGCATACCGGCACGGTCACCGCCGGGATCAGCGCCGCGCGCAGGCTGCCGAGGAACAGCCAGATGACCAGAAACACCAGCAGCATGGCCTCGCCCAGCGTCCAGTAGACGCGCTCGATGGCGGCCTCGATGAACTCGGTGTTGTCGGCGGCGACGAAGATGTCGGTGCCCTCGGGCAGGGTCTGCTGGATGCGCTCGGCCTCGGCGCGGGCGGCGCGCGCCACGTCCAGCGCGTTGGCGGTCGAGGTGCGCACGATGCCCAGGCCGATGTTGGGTACCAGGTTGCTGCGCATGTAGGCGCGACGCTCCTGCGGGCCGATCTCGACCTCGGCAACGTCGCCCAGGCGCACCACGTAGCCGTCCTCGCCCTTGCGCAGCGGGATCGCGGCGAACTGCTCCGGGGTGCGGTAGCCGCGCTCGACGCGGAGGATGAAATCGCGCGTTTCCGACTCCACCTGGCCGGCCGGCAACTCGACGTTCTCGCTGCGCAGCGCGCCCTCCACGTCGGCGGCGGTGACGCCGCGCGCCGCCATCGCGTTGCGGTCCAGCCAGATGCGCATCGAATAGCGCTGGCTGCCACTGGCGCGCACCTGGGCGACGCCATCGAGCGAGGACAGCCGGTCGATGATGTAGCGGTCGGCGAAGTCGCTCAGCGCCAGGGTGTCCATGGTGCTGGAGCGCATGTTCAGCCACAGGATCGGGTCGGCGTCGGCCTCGACCTTGGCCACCTGCGGCGGGTCGGCCTCGTCGGGCAGGCGGTTCATCACACGGCTGATCGCATCGCGCACGTCGTTGGCGGCACCCTCGATGTCGCGCGACAGGCTGAATTCGATGGTGACGTCGGCGCGGCCGTTGCGGCTTTGCGACTGGATGGTGCGGATACCTTCGATGCCGGCCAGGGCATCTTCGAGGATCTGCGTGATGCGGGTTTCGACGATGGCCGCCGAGGCCCCCGGATAGCGGACCTGGACGGAGACGATGGGCGGGTCGATGTTGGGCAGTTCGCGCACCGTCAGGCGCATGAACGCCATCACCCCGAGCACCAGCAGCAGCAGGCTGCCGACGGTGGCCAGCACCGGACGGCGGATCGACAGATCGGATAGTTTCATGGCCCTGCCTCCTGTGCCCGGTGGCGCGTGGGGTTCAGCCGCGCGATGCGTCGACGATCAGCGCGCCGGAGACCAGCTTGGGCGTGCCCTCGACGACGATGCGGTCGCCCTCGGCCAGCCCCTCGACGATCTCCACCTCGCCGTGGCGGCGCGCGCCGCTGCGCACGTTGACCTGTTCGACGCGATCACCATCGATGACGCGAAACACCGACTGCTGGCTGCCGACCTGGATCAGTGCCAGTTCCGGAATCACCAGTGCGCGACGCGGCGGCGGCAGCAGGGACAGGGTCAGCAGCATGCCCGGGCGCAGTCGCAAATCGGGATTGGGCAGTTCGGCGCGCACGGTCAGCGCCCGGGTCAGCGGATCGACCCGCGCGCCCAGCGTGGTGACCACGCCGTGGAAGGTCTCGCCCGGCCAGGCGACGCTGCTGGCCTCCACCGCCTGCCCCGCTGCCAGCGCCGCCAGATGGCGCTCGGGCACGGAAAAATCCAGTTTGACACGGGAAATGTCGTCCAGCGTGGCAATCGGCGTGCCGGGCGTCACCAGGGCACCTTGGCTGACCTGGCGAAAGCCGAGCAGGCCGGCGAACGGTGCCACGATCACACGGTCGGCCAGTCGCGCGCGGATCGCGTCCATGCGCGCCTTGGCGGCGTCGCGAGTGGCGATCAGGGTGTCCAGTTGGCTGCGCGGCAGGGTGCCGGCCTCGACCAGGTCGACCTGCCGCCGGTAATGCTTCAGCGCCTCGGTGTAGTTGGCCTGCGCCTCCTCCAGGCTGGCGACTTCAGCACGCCCGGTCAGATCGACCAGCACCTGGCCCTCGGTCACCAGGTCGCCATCGCCGAAGTTCACCCGGACGACGGTTTCGGTGACCTTGGCGGTCAGCGTCACCGATTCGTTGGCGCGCACCGTGCCCAGCGCCTCGATGCGGTCGACCCAGTCGTCGGCGCGCACGATGCCGGTGGTAACGCTGGCCGCTGCCGGTCCCGAGGCCGCGCCGCCGGACGGCGCATTACCGCCGCAGGCGCTCAGCGCGACGGCGAGAAGCAGTGCCGCGATGGCTGTCGGGCGGCAGGCAGAAGGAAGATTCATGGGCGCTTTACGGAAGGCGAAGTCAGATCGACCGCGGCGGCGCGGGCAGGTTCCCGCGCCACGCGCCGCAGGACGTGATCGCCGTCACGACAATCGGGCACGACAATCGGGATGGATCGGGCGGCGCGGCAACTCGTGGCCGGATCGCCATGCAGGCTGGCACGCCTCGCCGCGAACGGCGCAGCGGACTTCGACACGACCGCCGGCCGCGCGCGGGCGCGACCGGCGATGGCGGCGCTGCCTGATTAGCGGCTGCTCAGGCCGCCTTGACCCACTTGCCCAGTGCGGCCAGACCGTTGTCGCGGGCGCGCTGCGCCACGGTGGCCTGGGCGGCGGCGTGGTTGCCCTGCATGTCCTGCGCCCACAGTTTCAGCGCCGCCTGCTGCATGGCGCGGCCGTAGCTGAAGGACAGCGGCCACGGGTTCGGGCCCATCCGGTTCATCGCATCAAGATGCGCGGTGGCCGCTTCGTCGCTCTGCCCGCCGGACAGGAAGACGATGCCCGGCAGCGCCGCCGGCACCGACGAGCGCAGGCAGCTCAGGGTGGCGGCGGCCACTTCCTCGACACCGGCCTGCTCGTCGCAGCCCTTGCCGGAAATGACCATGCTGGCCTTGAGGATGGTGCCTTCGAGGATGACGTTCTGCTCGTACAGCGCGCCGAACAGCGCGCGCAGCGTCGCCTCGCTCACCTCGTAGCAGGTTTCGATGTCGTGGTCGCCGTCCATCAGCACTTCCGGCTCGACCATCGGCACGATGCCGGCTTCCTGGCACAACGCGGCGTAGCGCGCCAGCGCGTGGCAGTTGGCGTCGATGCAGGCACCGCTGGGCGCGTCGTCGGAAATGGTGATGACCGCGCGCCACTTGGCGAAGCGCGCACCAAGCTGGGCGTATTCCTGCAAGCGCTGACGCAGGCCGTCCAGACCCTCGGTGACCAGTTCGCCCGGATAGCCGGCCAGCGCAACCGTGCCGCGATCCACCTTGATGCCGGGGATGATGCCGGCCGCCGCCATCACCTTGGCGAACGGCACGCCCTCGGCGGTCGACTGGCGCAGCGTCTCGTCGAACAGGATGGCACCGGAGATGTGCTCGGACAGGCCCGGCGTGGTCAGCAGCATCTCGCGGTAGGCGCGACGGTTTTCCTCGGTGCACTCGATGCCGACCGCATCGAAACGCTTCCGGATGGTCGTGTTCGACTCATCGATGGCGATGATGCCCTTGCCCGGGGCGACCATGGCCAGGGCGGTTTCGTGCAGTTGGTCGATGCTCATTGCGGACTCCGGCGAAGGGGATCGGCTGTCGATCCGTGGATGGTTGACCGCCTAGTATAGCCAACGGCGAGGCCCCGCGCCGGGCCGTGAGCGGCGCGGAAAGGTTCCCGTCAGGGGCCGTGGCGGAGCCTTCCCCGAGCGCGCCGTTCAGCCGTTCGACTGCATCGCATTCTGCCCGGCGCGGCATTTCCGTTACCCTCACGCCATGCCGTCGCGGACCCGTCGATGTCCCCTGGATTCTCCTCCCCGCCGCACCACCGCCTCGCCGCGCTGCTGGCCTGCCTGCTGATCGTCGGCAGCGCGCTGGCGGCCGAGGCCGTGCCGGACAGCGCCGCGTCGGCGATCGGGCGTGCCGCCGCCCTGCTGGAAGCCGGTGATCTCGACGCCGCGCAACGCCAGGAAGCGCAGACCGCGCTGGACGCCGCCCGCGCCTTCGACGCCCAGGCCGACGACACCAGGGCGGCGGTCGAATCCCTGCGCGAGGCCGCCCGTCTGGCCGAGCAGCAGCGCCCGGAACTGGAGCGTCGGCTGCAAAGCGATCCGGCGCTGTCCTTCCGCGCCTGGCGGCAACAGCTTCCCGACGATGCCGATGGCGAACAGCTCGAACGCCTGCTGGCCGGCGAGCGCAGCGCGCTGGAGCAGTGGCGGGGCGAAGTCGCCAGCCTGCGCGAAGCGCTCTCGGCGGGGCGCGACGGTGCCCTGCCGGAGGTCGAGCGCGAGGCCGAGCTGAGCCTGCAGATCGCCTCCCTGCAACGCCGCATCGCCGCCGCCCAGGGCGCGGGCGAGCTGCCGCCAGCGCTGCTGCAGGCGCGCGCCGCCCAGGCGCAGGCACAGCTTCGCGCCCTTGCCGCCGAGCGCCTGCGTCGCCAGGTGGAGCGCGATACCGCCGAACTGCGCCGTGGCGACAGCGAACGCCGGCTGCGCCAGGCGCAGCGCGAACTGGGCGAGCGCGAGCAGCGCATCGAGGTGTTGCAGGCGCTGATCGCCGAACGCCAGCAAGTCAGCGTGCAGACCCTGCTCAGCCGCCTGCGGGCGCAGAGCGAGCAATACGCCGCCGCCGAGCCCTCGATCCGCGACGCGGCGGCGCTGGCGCTGGCGCTGGGCGAGGCGCTGGAGCAGGCGAACCAGCGCCTCGCCGCCCTGCGCCAGGGCGAACTGGCGCGCAGCGAGGCGCGCGAAGACGTCGCCGCCGCGCTGCGCGGGGTGCGCGCGCGGCTGGCGCTGGAAGGCCAGGACGAGGCGCTCGGCCTGATCCTGGTCGGCGAACGCCGCCGTCTGGCAGCGGTCGAGCCGCTGTTGACGCGGATCGCCGGCATCCGCGCCGATCTCGCCCGCGTCCGCCTGCAACAGATCACGCTGGACGACCTGCGCGACCGCCTGGCCGACATCGACATGGCGGTCGCCGCCACCGCCGCTCAATCGACACTGGACGACGAGCGCGGCGCGGTGGCGCGCGGCGACCTGCATCGGCTGTACGGCGAGCAGGGCGAACTGCTGCCGCGCCTCGACGCCGCCCTGCAGCGGCTGACCGGCGCGCTGGAACAGGCCGAGTCGACGCTGTCGGCCCAGCTTGCCGACACCCGCGCCCTGCGTACCCTGCTCGACCGCAGCCTGCCGTGGACGCGCAGTCACGCCGCGCTCGACGCGCAATGGCCGCGCCGGCTGTTGGCCGGGATCGCCGGCCTGATCGATCCGGCCCGCCTGGTCGAGAGCCTGCGGCTGACCGGGCGTCACTTCCTGCAATCACCGCTGACGCCGGTCCTGGCGCTGGCGCTGGCCGTTGCCCTCGTGCGCGTGCGTCGCAAGGCACGCGCGATGACCATCGCCGCCGCGCCGCTGCTGCGCCGCCCGCGCGAGGACAGTTACCTCAACACCCTCAGGGCGCTGGCCATCTCCATCGGCTATGCCCTGCCGCCGGCGCTGCTGGTCTGGGCGCTGGGCTACGTCTTGCGCGGCACGCCCGATCCGCAGCGTTACGCCAGCGCGCTGGGCAAGGCGCTGGTCGCCATGTCCTCCAGCGTGTTCCTGATCGGCCTGTTGCGCGCGCTGGTGTTCGAGCAGGGCTTGGGACACCTGCATTTCCGCTGGCTGCGGTTGCGCCGTGACGCCATCGCCCGCGCGCTGCCGTGGCTGCGCGCGTTGTTCGTGCCGTTGCAGGGGCTGATCGTGTTCGTGTTCGCCCGCGAGCACGAACCGGGCATCGAGAGTCTGGGTCGCCTGTTGCTGTTCGCCTTCTACCTGCTGGTCGCCTGGGCAGCCTGGCGGCTGCTGGCGGCCGATGCGCTGTGGCCGCGTCGCGGCGGCTCGTCGGAGCCGAACCCGCTGCGCCGCGCCCTGCGCGCACTGCTGCCGGCGGCGCTGCTGGCGATGCTCGTGGCGGTCGGCAACGGTCATCTGTACAGCGGCCGGATGATCGCCGATTCGGTGATCGGCAGCGTCTGGATCAGTGTGCTGGTGCTGATCGTCCACGGTCTGCTGTCGCGCTGGATCCTGCTCGGCGAGCGCCGCCTGGCGCTGTGCCGGATGGAAGAGCGCCGCGAGGCGGCACGCAAGGAGAACCGCGAGGAGCCGGGACTGGAGAACCTGGAGCCCGCGCTGGACCTGGAAACCGTCAACGCCCATGCCAGCCGGCTGCTGCGCGCGCTGACCATCGTGCTCTGGGTCGGCGGTCTGCTGTGGGTCTGGGCGGAAGTGCTGCCGGCGCTGGGGCGACTGGACGAAATCGTGCTCTGGCGCGTCGGCGACAGCCTTGCCGAAGGCAGCCTGGTCGGCGAGCCGATCACGCTGAAGGGCCTGCTGCTCGGCCTCGCGGTGCTGATGCTGACCGTCAGCGCCGCGCGCAACCTGCCCGGCCTGCTGGAAATCGGCCTGCTCAGCCGCGCCGGGCTGGACGCCGCCAGCCGCTACGGCATCACCACCGTGAGCCGCTACGCCATCGTCATCATCGGCATGGTGCTCGGCCTCGGCCTGCTCGGCATGCGCTGGTCGCAGTTGCAGTGGCTGGCGGCGGCGCTCACCGTCGGCCTCGGTTTCGGATTGCAGGAAATTTTCGCCAACTTCGTTTCCGGCCTGATCGTGCTCTGGGAGCGACCTTTCCGCGTCGGCGACACCGTCACCATCGGCGGCCAGACCGGCGTGGTGACGCGCATCAGCACCCGCGCCACCACGCTGCGCGACGGCGACGGGCTGGAACTGATCATCCCCAACAAGGCCTTCATCACCGAACGGCTCAGCAACTGGACCCTCAGCGACACGCGCACCCGGCTGGTGGTGAAGATCGGCGTCGGCTACGAGGTCGCGCCGCGCGAGGTGCAGACGCTGTTGCAGGAAATCGCCCAGGCGCAGCCGCAGGTGCTGGCCGAGCCGGCACCGAAGGCGGCCTTCGTCGCCCTCGGCCCGCGCACCATGGATTTCGAATTGCGCGTCTTCGTCGGTGCCCTGAACGAGCGCGAGGCGGTGCTCAGCGGCCTGCACGCACGGATCGTCGAGGCGTTCGCCGCCCGCGGCATCGACCTCAGCCTGCCGCCGCTGGAGGAACTGGCCCGCAAGACGCCGTCGCCGCCGGCCGCCGGGGCGACGCCGGCCTGATAAAGTACGTTCAGCCGCGCTGCGCCAGCATCGCCCACCGCCGACTTCCGCAACACCTTTCGGATATTCCATGAACCGACTGCTCGCCGCCCTCGTTTTCGCCCTCGCCTTCGTGTCCTGCGCTGTCTCCGCCCAGGCGCTCAATGTCACGCCGATCGACGGCATCGTCGCCGTGGTGGACGAGGACGTGATCCTGCGCAGCGAACTCCAGCGCGCGGTCAGCAACATCCTCAACCAGTACGCCGACACGCCGCAGCAGCTCCCGCCGCGCGACGTGCTGGAAAAGCAGGTGCTGGAACGCCTGATCGTGCTGCGCCTGCAGGTGCAGCGCGCGCAGGGCTCGGGCATCCGCATCGCCGATGGCGAGGTCGACCAGACCATCCGCTCCATCGCCCAGCAGAACAACATCGATGTCGACCAGTTGCGCGCCCAACTGGCCGCCGACGGCCTGCCCTACGAGGAGTTCCGCCAGACCCTGCGCGACGAGCTGACCGCGCAGCGCCTGCGACAGAACATTTCGCAGTCCAGGGTCAGCGTCAGCGATACCGAGATCGACCTGCTGCTGGCCAACAACCAGTTCAGCCAGGGCCAGGTCAACGCCTCGCTGCTGCTGGTGGCGCTGCCGGAAAACGCCACCCAGGAACAGATCGAGACCGCGCAGCGCAAGGTCGAAGGCATCCACGACCTGATCGTGCGCGGCGAGATGGATTTCAAGGCCGCCGCGATCCGCTATTCCGACGCGCCCAACGCACTCGACGGCGGCGACTTGGGCTGGCGCAGCTACGACGAAGTACCGTCGATGTTCACCGACCTGATCCAGGGCATGGCGGTGGGCGAGATGACGCCGCCGATGCGCGGACCGACCGGCTTCCACCTGGTCCGCGTCAACGACTAGCGCGACGATTCGCGCCAGACGCTCACCGAATACCACCTGCGCGGCATCCTGGTGCGGGTCACCGAGGTGGTCTCGCGCGAGCAGGCGCAGGCCAAGATCAACCGTATCCGCGAGCGCCTGCAGGCCGGCGAAGACTTCGCCAGCATCGCCAAGCAGGAGTCCGACGACACCATGACCCGCAACCAGGGCGGCGACATGGGCTGGTATCCCTCCGGTGCCTGGGGCGCGGCGGTCGAGCGGGTGACGCTGGCGCTGGAGGATGGCGAGTTGTCCGAGCCGTTCAGCAGCGAGGTCGGCTTCCATCTGATCCAGCGCCTTGGCAAGCGCGAGCAGGACATTACCGAGGAATCCCTGCGCAACCGTGCCCGCGACGCCATCGCCCGGCGCAAGGCGGAGGAAGAATTCGAGCGCTTCGTCCGCCAGTTGCGTGACGAGGCCTATGTCGAGAACCGCCTGACCAACACCTGATCCGCGCCCGACGCCGATGACCGCGCCGCGACCACGCCTGGCCCTGGTGCCGGGCGAGCCCGGCGGCGTCGGCCCGGAACTGTGCGTGCGCCTGGCGCAGCGCGAACTGCCCGGTGGCCTGCTCGCCTTCGCCGACCCGGACACCCTCGCCTCCGCCGCCCGTGCGCTCGGCCTGCCGTTGACCCTGCTGCCGGCCGAGGCCGACAGCGCGCCGGGTGCCCTGCCGGTACGGGTCGTCAAGCAGGCCGCCCCGACCCGCTTCGGCACGGCCGATCCGGCCAATGCCCGCGCCGTCATCGACGCCCTGCTCGGTGCCGGCCGCGCCTGCCTCGACGGCGAATGCGCCGGCGTGGTCACCGGCCCGGTCAACAAGGCCAGCATCCAGGCCGGCGGCATCGACTATCGCGGCACCACCGAACTGCTCGCCGAACAGGCCGGCACCGACGTGGTGATGATGCTGGCCAGCGCACGCCTGCGCGTGGCGCTGGCGACCACCCACCTGGCGTTGCGCGAAGTGCCCGACGCGATCACCCGCGACGGCCTGCTGCGCGACCTGCGCATCCTCGACGCCAGCCTGCGCCGGCAGTTCGGCATCGTCCGCCCGCGCATCGCCGTGCTCGGCCTCAACCCGCACGCCGGCGAGAACGGCCTGCTCGGCCGCGAGGAGATCGAGGTCATCCAGCCGGCCATCGAGCAACTGCGCGCGCAGGGCCTCGACCTGCGCGGCCCGCTGCCGGCCGACACCGCCTTCCTGCCCGACAAACTCGCCAAGACGGACGCCGTGTTCGCCATGTACCACGACCAAGGCCTGCCGGTGCTCAAGCACGGCGGCCTCGAACATGCCGTCAACATCACCCTCGGCCTGCCCTATCCACGCGTCGCCGTCGACCATGGCACGGCGCTGGACTTGGCCGGCCGCGGCCTCGCCGACCCGCGCAGCCTGTGCGCCGCCGCGGACCTGTGTGCGCAACTGGCGGCCCGCCCATGAGCCTGGCCGCGCACCGCACCAAGAAGGCGCTCGGCCAGCATTTCCTGCACGACCGCCAGGTGGTCGAACGCATCCTGCGCGCCATCGATCCGCGCCCCGGCCAGCGCATCGTCGAAATCGGCCCCGGTGCCGGCGCGCTGACCTTTCCCCTGCTGCAACGCCACGGCGAACTGACCGCCATCGAGTTCGACCGCGACCTGATCGCGCCACTGACCGAGGCCGCCGCCCGGCACGGCGCGCTGCACATCATCCATGCCGACGCGCTGAGCGTGGACTTCACCGCACTGGCCGCCGGCACGCCGCTGCGCGTGGTCGGCAACCTGCCCTACAACATTTCCTCGCCGATCCTGTTCCATCTGCTGGACCATGCCGACGCCATCGCCGACATGCACTTCATGCTGCAAAAGGAAGTCGTCGACCGCATGGCCGCCGCGCCCGGCAGCAAGGTCTACGGAAGGCTCAGCGTGATGTTGCAGGCCGCCTGCGAGGTGCAGGCGCTGTTCGACGTGCCGCCCGCTGCCTTCCGCCCGCCGCCCAAGGTCGACTCCGCCGTGGTCCGACTGCGCCCGCGCGGCGACCCCGGCATCGCCGACGCCGTGCTGTTCGCCGGCCTGGTCAAGCAGGCCTTCTCGCAGCGCCGCAAGACCCTGCGCAACACTCTCCACGGCCTTTGCGGGGAAGCCGAACTGCGCGCCTGCGGGATCGACCCGTCGGCGCGCGCGGAAACGCTGGCGGTGGACGACTTCCGCCGCCTGACCCGGCATCTTTCCGCCAGCGGGATCGGCAGCGGGCCGGCATAGCGGCCGACGCTTTCGGGTCGACGCGCGCGCGCCATCACCGCCACGCGCACTGCGCATTGACTACAATCCGGCGATGGACAACGCACATCGCATCGACATCCAGGTCAGCACGCGCTATCTCGAAGAGCAATCGGCACCTGAGGCGCAGCGCTACGTGTTCGCCTACACCATCCGCATCCGCAACAGCGGCCAGGCACCGGCGCAACTGGTTTCCCGCCACTGGATCATCACCCACGCCACCGGCAAGGTGGAGGAAGTGCGTGGCGAGGGCGTGGTCGGGCAGCAGCCCTGGCTGCGGCCGGGTGAGGCGTTCGAGTACAGCTCCGGCGCGGTGCTGGAATCGGCCGTCGGCACGATGCACGGCAGCTACCGCATGCAGGCCGACGACGGCATCGCCTTCGACGCCGCCATCGCCCCGTTCACCCTGGCCGTGCCGCGCACCCTGCACTGATGGCGACCTACGCGATCGGCGACATCCAGGGCTGCCATGACGCATTGCAGCGCCTGCTGGAGGCGATCCGCTTCGATCCGGTCCGCGACCACCTGTGGTTCTGCGGCGATCTGGTCAATCGCGGCGGGCAGTCGCTGGAAACCCTGCGCCTGATCCACTCGCTGGACATCCACAGCACCGTGGTGCTGGGCAATCACGACCTGTCCCTGCTCAGCATCGCGCAGCGCAAGAAGGCCGACCAGCGCAAGGTCAATGCCGACCTCGCCCGCGTATTGTTTGCCGAGGACGGGGAAATGCTGCTCGACTGGCTGCGCCGGCGGCCGCTGCTGCACGTCGACCGCGAGCGCGGCTGGATGATGCTGCATGCCGGCCTGGCACCGAAGTGGACGGTGAAGATCGCCGAAAACCGCGCCCGCGAGGTGGAGCGCGTGCTGCACGGCAAGCAATACGACAAGCTCTTTCGCGGCATGTACGGCGACCGCCCGGACTGGTCGCCGGAACTCAAGAGCATCGAGCGCTACCGCGCCATCGTCAACATCTTCACCCGGATGCGCTTCTGCACGCCGCAGGGCCGCATCGCCTACGACCACAAGGGGCCGCCCGGCACCCAGCGCAGCGGCCTGTATCCGTGGTTCGGCGTGCCCGGCCGCGTCGAGCGCGAGTTGCGCATCGTCTGCGGCCACTGGTCGACGCTGGGCCTGTTCATGGGCCTGGGCGTGCATGCCATCGACACCGGCGCGGTCTGGGGCGGCAAGCTGACGGCGCTGGAACTGACACCGCCGGGCGAGCCGCCACGGGTGATCCAGGTCGCCGGCCGGGAAGTGCCGCCGGGCACGCCGCGCGGCGAGGACTGAGGACCGCACCGCTCCCCTCGCAAGCGCGCTCGATGCGTCAATGTCCGCCGTGTCGATCCCGCGTGACGCGTGGCAGTTCCGATTTGTCGGCTGCCCTGGCCG
>JBAYTD010000033.1:0-22003 GCA_041675805.1 Lysobacteraceae bacterium | reverse complement strand
GCTGAAGATCGCCAAGGAGCCGATCTCCATGGAGACCCCGATCGGCGACGACGAGGACTCGCACCTGGGCGACTTCATCGAGGACACCTCGATCGAGTCGCCGGACGACACCGCCACCGTCACCGGTCTGATGGAAACCGTCCGCGACGTGCTGGCCGGGCTGACCCCGCGCGAGGCCAAGGTGTTGCGCATGCGCTTCGGCATCGACATGAACACCGACCACACCCTTGAGGAAGTCGGCAAGCAGTTCGACGTCACCCGCGAGCGGATCCGCCAGATCGAGGCCAAGGCGCTGCGCAAGCTGCGCCATCCGACCCGTTCCGAGCAGTTGCGCAGCTTCCTCGACATCGACTGAGCCACGCCCGCGTCCCGCCGCGCCGGTCCGCGCGCGGCGGCCCTGTGCGCGCCCCACGCGCAGCGCTACACTGATCCCTGCCGGACCGCCGGCGGGGGAGACAAAGCGCATGAGTTTCGAAAGCAGCGACCTGGCACGCCTGTATCCGCTCGACAGCCTGCGCGCGGAGACGCGCGAGCAACTGGCCGGCGAAGCAGCGTCCATCGACTACGTCCGCGGCGAGACGCTGTTCCGCTCCGGCGACTTCGACGCCGACACGCTCTACTTGATGGAGGGCGAGATCGAATGCGTCTACCCGGACGAGCGGCGCAAGAAGATCAACGCCGACTCCATCCAGGGCCGCTATCCGATCGGCGACTTCCAGCCGCGCCGCTTCACCGCCACCGTCACCTCGCGCGGTGCCCGCGTGCTGCGCCTGGACCGCCGCTACGCCGAGAAGGTGATCGCCTGGGACCAGCTCAGCCGTGGCGAGAACTTCCGCCATTTCGACGACGGCCCGCAGGGCAACCGCTGGGTGTTCCGCCTGCTGCAAAGCCGCGCCTTCCACAAGCTGCCGACCGGCAACATCGAGCGCATGTTCCAGGCCTTCGAGGAAACCACCGCCAAGGCCGGCGACCTGGTCATCCGCGAGGGCGATCCGGGCGATTATTTCTACGTCATCAAGGAAGGTGCCGCCTCGGTGTCCAAGCAACTGGACGGCTCCGAGTCCATCGTCGCCTATCTGGTGCGCGGCGACTGCTTCGGCGAGGACGCCCTGCTCGCCAACACGCCGCGCAACGCCACCGTGCGGATGATGCAGGACGGCAGCCTGATGCGGCTTGGCCGCCGCCCCTTCGAGGACGTGCTGAAGCCGCCGGTGGTGGAATGGCTCAATCCCAGCCAGGCCGCCCTGCTGGCCCGTGGCGGGGCCACCCTGCTCGACGTGCGGATGCCGCCCGAGCACGCCCAGCGGGCGATCAAGGGCTCGGTCAACATCCCGCTGTACCGGCTGCGCGAGGACGTGGTGCAGCAGTTCCCGCGCACCGGCAAGCTGGTGGTGTACTGCAACACCGGCGAGCGCAGCGCCGCCGCCGCCTTCATCCTGACCCGGCTCGGCTACACCGATGTCTTCGCCCTGCAGGGCGGGCTCGGCTCGATGCTCAAGCAGGACATCGGCAGCGCCTGAGCGCTGCGCTCAGCGCCGGGCGCGGCGGACGCCGTCGACGATCACCACGTCGGCCCGGCGCTGGGCGAACAATCCCACCGAGACCACGCCGGCAATCTGGTTGATCTCGCCCTCCAGCGCCACGGGATCGACGATGCGCAGGTTGTGCAGATCGATGATCCAGTTGCCGTTGTCGGTGACCACGTTCTCGCGCCATACCGGCTGCCCGCCGGTCTTCGCCAACAGGGTGCGGGCGACATGGCTGCGCGCCATCGGGATCACCTCCACTGGCAGCGGGAAGGCACCGAGCACGCCCACCTCCTTGCCGGCGTCGATGATGCAGACGAAGCGCTCGCTGGCCGCGGCGATGATCTTCTCCCGCGTCAGCGCCGCCCCCCCACCCTTGATCAGGCGGTCGTGCGGATCGCACTCGTCGGCACCGTCGACATACAGCGGCAGCGGCCCGTGCGCGTTCAGATCCAGCACCCGGATGCCGCCCCGGCGCAGCTTCTCGCTGCTGCGCTCGGAACTGGACACCGCGCCCTCGATCCGCTCGCCCATGGCGATGAGTCCATCGATGAAATGGTCGACCGTGGAGCCGGTGCCGACGCCCACCACCATGCCGTCCTCGACCAGGGCCAGCGCCGCCTCGGCCGAAGCCTTCTTGCCGGAATCCTTGCTCATCATCGTCACGCCTTGTCTGCCAGGGAGAGGATGTACTTCCACTGCGCCGCGCTGACCGGCAGCACCGAGAGCCGGTTGCCGCGCCGCAACAGGGCGAAATCGCCGAGCCTGCCGGCGTGGCCGCGCAACTCGTCCAGCGTCAGCAGGCGCTTGAAGCGCCGCACGAAACCGACATCCACCAATTGCCAGCGCGGTGCCTCGGGCGAACTGGCCGGATCGTGGTAATCGCTGTCCGGATCGAACTGGGTCGGATCGGCATACGCCGCGCTGACCACCTCGGCCAGCCCGGCGATTCCCGGCGGCGTCGCGTTGGAATGGTAGAACAGCACGCCGTCGCCGACCTTCATCGCGTCACGCATGAAATTGCGCGCCTGGTAATTGCGCACACCGGTCCACGGCTCGCGCACCACCCGCGCCAGATCGTCGATGGAGAACTCCTCCGGCTCGGACTTCATCAACCAGTATTGTTTGGCTCGGGGCATGGCGACAGCGGCAGATCGAAAGCCGTGAGCTTACCGGGAATTCTCAAGCCTCATCGCCGCGCAGCTCACGCACGCGGGCTTCGAGGACGGCGGCGCTGGCCTGTTCGGCGGGCAATGGCGGGCCGGCGATCAGGGTGACGCTGGCGCGCAGGCGGCGCGGCAGGCGCATTCGCCGCATCTGCGAGTCGCGGCGGCTCCACATGCTGGTCCACATGCCGCGCAGGGCCATCGGCACCACCGGCACCGGCTGCGTAGCCAGCACGCGCTCGATGCCGCTGCGGAACGGCGCGATCTCGCCATCGCGGGTCAGCGCGCCCTCGGGGAAGATGCCGACGATCTCGCCTTCCGCCAGTGCCTTGTCGATGGCGGCGAAGGCGCGTTCCATCAGTTCCGGGTCTTCCTTGGCCCCGGCAATGGGAATCGCACCGGCGGTCCTGAACACCCAGCGCATCACCGGGATGTTGAAGATGCGGTAGTACATGACGAAGCGCACCGGACGCGGCACGGCCCCGCCGATCAGCAGCGCATCGGCAAAGCTGACGTGGTTGCAGACCAGCAGCGCCGGGCCCTGGTCGGGGATGTGTTCTTCGATGCCGCGGATGTCCAGCCGGTACAGCAGCTTGATCACGCCCCAGGCGGCAAAGCGCATCACGAACTCGGGCACCAGGGTGAAGATGTAGATCGCCACCAGGGCATTGAGCACGGCGGTGATCAGCAGCACCTGCGGGATGGTGAAGCCGTTGGACAGCAGCGCGATGGCCATGATCGAGGCGACGACCATGAACAGCGCGTTGAGGATGTTGTTGGCGGCGATGGTGCGCGAGAGCTGCCGGCGCGGCGCGCGCTGCTGGATCAGGGCGAACAGCGGCACGATGTAGAAGCCGCCGAACACGCCGACCAGGGTCAGGTCGATGGCGATGCGCAGGTTGCCTGGCGCGGCGAGGAACTCGTTCCAGGCCAGGCCGGCCACGGCGGCGGCTTCCGGGCGGGCGAAGTACAGATCGGCACCGAACACGGTCAGGCCGAGCGCGCCCAGCGGCACCAGGCCGATTTCCACCGTGCGCCGCGACAGCGCCTCGCAGAGCAGCGAGCCGGCACCGATGCCGAGCGCAAACAGCATCAGCACCAGCGGCGCGACGCTCTCGTCGCCGCCGAGATAGATTTTGGTGTAGTTGGGAAGCTGGGCGAGGAAGATCGAGCCGAAGAACCAGAACCAGCTCACCCCGAGCACCGCGTTGCGCACCGCGCGCTGGCCCTTCAGGCAGGCCAGGGTCTGCACCGTCAGCGTGAACGGATTCCAGCTCAATGGCAGATCCGGTGCAGTCGCCGGGGCGGTCGGGATGCCGCGGCTGGCCTGCCAGCCGAGCAGGGCGACCAGCAAGGTCGCCAGCGCCACCCACAGCGGCCCCTGGTCGAAGCTGGCCATCAGCCAGCCGCCCAAGAGCGTGCCGAGCAGGATGGTCAGGAAGGTGCCGGCCTCCACCATCCCGTTGCCGCCGACCAGTTCCTCGGGTTTGAGCGCCTGCGGCAGGATGGCGAACTTGAGCGGCCCGAACAGGGTGCTCTGCATGCCCATCAGGAACAGCACGAACAGCAGGAAGGGCAGCGACTCCAGCCAGAAACCCAGCGCCGCCAGCCCCATGATGGCGATTTCCAGCACCTTCAGGCGGCGGATGGAACGCGCCTTCTCGAACTTCTCCGCCCATTGCCCGGCCAGCGCCGAGAACAGGAAGAACGGCAGGATGAACAAGCCGGCGGCGAGGTTGGACCAGAAGTCGATGTCGGTACTGGTCAGCCCGACCACCTTGAACGCGATCATGATGACCAGGGCGTTCTTGAACACGTTGTCGTTGAACGCGCCCAGTGCCTGGGTGAGGAAAAACGGCAGGAACCGCCGTTGCGTCAGCAGGCCGAACTGGGACTGGGACATGCGGGGAAGCGCCCGGGAGGATCGGTCAAGCCTACCACCACAAGCGTCCGCTCCATCGCCTGCGCGGCCTGCTGATGGCGGCCGGCGGATGGATGAAGGCATCTACCGGCCGATCAGCAGACCCCGCGCGGCTTGTCCGCCGCGCAAGCGGTATGGCACTCTCGGCCCAATCAGGCTCAAGGAGTCCGTTTCGTGATCGACCCGGACGGTTACAGGCCCAATGTCGGGATCGTGCTGATGCGCGACGATGGGCGGGTGTTCTGGGCCCGCCGGGTGTCGCGCGATGGCTGGCAGTTCCCGCAGGGAGGCATGAACAGCGATGAGACGCCGATCGAGGCGATGTATCGCGAACTGCGCGAGGAAACCGGCCTCGAGGCCGCGCATGTCGAATTGCTGGGCGCGACGCCCGGCTGGCTGCGCTATCGCCTGCCGCGCCGCTGCGTGCGCCAGGGCGAGCGCCCGGTCTGCATCGGCCAGAAGCAGGTCTGGTTCCTGCTGCGCCTGATCGGCAGCGAAGCCGACGTGCGCTTCGATCTCTGCGACAAGCCGGAATTCAGCGAATTCCGCTGGGTCGAGTTCTGGTACCCGCTGCTGCACGTCGTCAACTTCAAGCGCGACGTCTACCTGCGCGCCCTGCATCATCTGGCCCCGCTGGCGCAGGGTCTGGCGACGGACTCGGCGATCCTCAGCGAACAGCCCGCGCTGCCGCCGGACGTGCGCCGCCCCGGCCACTGGCGTCCGTCCGCCGCGCCACCGCCGTCCAGGGCGGCCTCCCGGCGCTGAAGCGAACAGGTCGGCACAGCCTCGTCACTGAACGCCGTTGCGACAGCGGTTGACAATCATTCTCATTCGCGGTGGAATGTCGCCCTGTCCTGTTCCGCCGCTCGCCATGTACGTCTGTCTTTGCAACGGAATCACTGATCGAACCGTCCGCGATGCCGCTTCCGCCGGCGCGCGCAGCCTGTCCGACCTCACCGCCATGACCGGCTGCGCCTCGGTCTGCGGAAGCTGCGGCGACCTCGCCCAGCAACTGCTCGACGAGACCTTGCGCGAGCACGCCCTGCCGTTGCCGCTGCTGGCCGCCTGAGTTCCCGCCCCCTCGCAGCCGGCGCTTGCGAATACATTCGATTACCGTTACCGCCAAGGCGCGCCGCGCCGGCTAGGATGGTGCGTTCCCGCCATCCCGGAGACTGGCCATGAAGGGCGACAGACAGGTCATCGAACATCTCAATCGCGCGCTCTACAACGAGCTGACCGCGATCAACCAGTACTTCCTGCACGCCCGCATGTTCGGCAACTGGGGGCTCAAGCGCCTCGGCGAGCACGAGTACCGCGCGTCCATCGACGAGATGAAGCACGCCGACCGGCTGATCGAGCGCATCCTGTTCCTGGAGGGCCTGCCCAACCTGCAGAACCTCGGCAAGCTGCTGATCGGCGAAACCCCGCGCGAGGCGCTGGAATGCGATCTGCGCCTCGAACACGCCGCCCTGCCCGACCTGCGCCAGGGTATCGCGCACTGCGAGGAGGTTGGCGATTTCGTCAGCCGGCAGCTGCTGGTCGACATCCTCGAATCCGAGGAAGAGCACGTCGACTGGCTGGAAACCCAGCTTGATCTGATCGAGCGAGTGGGCCTGGAAAACTACCTGCAGGCGCAGATCGACGACTGAGATTCGACGCCTGAAACCGGCGAGCGAAGCGGTGCGCGCCGGCTGCCTAGGCCAGCAGGCGGCGCAGCTCGGCGTCGGCGCGGCGGTATTCCTGGATCAGGGCATCGACCAGGGCGCGCGGGTTCTGCAAGGTCTTCTGCCGGGCGCTGAGCTCGATCAGCTTGGCACGGGCGGACAGTTCCATCGCGCCGAGGTTGGCGCTGGTCGACTTCAGCGAGTGCGCCGGGCCGACCAAGGCGTCGGTGTCGCCGCTCTCGACCGCTTCGGCCAGTCGCTTCAATGACTTCGGCGCATCCTCGAGGAACACCCCGACCAGGGCACCGAATTCCTCGCCCATGATCTCGCGCAGGTCCTGCACGATGTCCATGTTGATCGCCGGCGTGGTGACCGCCTTGGGTGCGGCAGTTGCCGGTGTCGCCGACGCGGGCACGACGCTGGGCGGCGGTGTGGCGGTGGCCGGGCGCGGCTTCACCCAGCGTTGCAGGGCGCTGGCGAGCAGGCTGCGGTTGATCGGCTTGGACAGATAGTCGTCCATGCCGGCTTCCAGACACTTTTCCCGGTCGCCGACCATCGCGTTGGCGGTCATGGCGATGATCGGGATGCGCGGCAGGCCCTGCGCGGTTTCCAGCTCGCGCCGCCGGCGGGTTGCGGCGTAGCCGTCGAGAACCGGCATCTGGCAGTCCATCAGCACGGCGTCGTAAGGGCCGGCGGCCAGCTTGTCCAGCGCCTCCTGGCCGTTCTCCGCGCTGTCCACGCTGAGGCCGGTGATGCTGAGCAGGCGCTGCGCGACCTGGCGGTTGACCGGGTTGTCCTCCACCAGCAGGACGTGGCCGTGCAGGGAGTGCGGCTCGATCCGTGCGCTCTCGTCGCCGGATCCGTCCGCTGCGGCGATCGGGGCGGCGGTCGGGACAGCGGTCGCCGCAGCGGCGGGGCGGATGTCGATGGCGGCACCCTGCTGCGCCGGAGCCGGGGCGGCACTGAGCAACTGTTCGATCTGCTGGCGCAGTTCGCCCTCGCCCAGGGTGCGCGAGAACACCCGCGCGCGCTCGCCGGAGAACAGGTCCGGCGGCAGCGGGTCCGGCCCCTGCAGGAACATCACCCGCAGCGAGGCCAGTTCCGGCTCGCGCTGCAGGGCGCGTGACAGCGCCAGATAAGTGGTGCGAATGGTCGGCAGGTCGGCGATCAGCAGGTCGGACTTCCAGTTTTCGCCGCGCCCGGCGGCGGCGCGCAGCTTGGTCAGCGCCTCCTGGGTGTTGCTGGCCGGGATCGGCCGCGCCCCCCAGTTGGGAATGCTGACGGCGAAGCGGCGCTGCTGGGCGGGATCGGCGCTGAGCACCATGATCTTGGCGTCCGCCAGGCCTCGGTCGGTGCCGGCGATGTCGCCCAGCGCCTTCAGCATCGGCACGTTGAACCAGAACGTGGAGCCCTTGCCGGGCTGCGACTCGACGCCGATCTGCCCGCCCATCAGGTCGACGATGCGCTTGCAGATGACCAGGCCAAGGCCGGTGCCGCCGAACTGCCGGGTGGTGGAGGCGTCGGCCTGGGAGAACGGCTTGAACAGCTTGTCGGCCGCCTCCGGGCTGATGCCGACGCCGGTATCGCGCACTTCGAAGCGCAGCTCGTGGTGGCTGCGACTCTCGCCGCGACGACTGACATGCACGCTGACGCTGCCACGGTCGGTGAACTTGATCGCATTGCTGACCAGGTTGGTGAGCACCTGGCGCAGCCGGGTCGGATCGCCGCGCACCGCCAGCCGCACGCCGGGGTCGATGGTCAGCGTCAGGTTGAGCGCCTTGGCCTCGGCGCTCTTTTCCATCAGCCGCATCACGCCGTCGAGCACCTCGCGCAGGTTCAGGCCGACCGTCTCCAGGGTCAGCTTGTTGGCCTCCAGCTTGGAGTAGTCGAGGATGTCGTCGACGATGCGCAGCAGCTCGCGGGCCGAGCGGTAGGCGGTCTGCGTGTACTCGCGCTGGTCCGCTTGCAGGGGCGAGCCGAGCAGGATGTCGAGCAGCGGGATGATGCCGTTCAACGGAGTGCGGATTTCGTGGCTCATGGTGGCGAGGAACTCGCCCTTGGCCATCACCGCCGCCTCCGCGGTCTGCCGCGCCTGCACCAGTTCCTCCTCCAGCTTCTTCTGCCGCGCCAGTTCGTTGCGCAACTGGCGCAGTTCCTCGGACGGCGGCGCGGCGGCGGGGGCGCTGCGCGACGCGGGTGAAGTCGGTGCGGCCAGCGGCGCTGCGGGTGTCGCCGGCTCCATCGCCGGGCGTGCCGGAAGCAGGGCCGAGACCAGGGCGAGCAGGCCGCCGCCGGCGGCCAGGGCGGCGGCCAGCGGTGCCTCGATGAGACCAGCCATTCCCAATCCGCCTGCCGCCAGGCTGGCCACGGCGGCCAGACCGGACAGGATTCGCGCAATCGCTGGACTCATAGCACCGCCGATTGGAAGTCGAAGGACAGGTCGCTGGCAGCCGGCTGGACCAGATCGCCCTGGATGAAGTCGATGCCGCTGACCCACAGGCCGGCCGCCACCTGGGCGTCCTCGACCAGCGGGGCGATCACCTGCAGGCCCTTGCCGTGGGCGCGCTCGACCAGCATTTGCAGGGTCTCCCGCGACTTCACCGCATCGGTACCGGCGACGACATGCCGGCGGGCCAGCTTGATGTAGGTCACCGGCAGGCGTTCGAGCACCAGTTCGGCGGTCTCGCCGCCGTCGTACTGGCTCAGGCAGAAGCGCACGCCGAGCGGTGCCAGCTTGCGGCAGAAGGTTTGCACCAGTTCGACGTGCGCCTCGATGGCGTCCAGCGCGAACTCCAGCACCAGCGCCGATCCGGGCACGCCATGGGCCTTGAGCTGGCCCCCCAGCCAGGCGGCGTGGTCCTCCCCGGACAAGGTGCCGGGCGACTGGTTGACGAACAGGCGCAGCGCGCCGCCGGCGTCGCGGCGGCGGGCGATCACGTCCAGCGCCTTGTCGAGCACCCAGCAGTCGATCTCGCCGATCAGGTCGTAGGACTCGGCCAGCGGCACGAACTGGCCGGCGGCGACCAGCCGGCCGTCTTCGCCACGCAGCCGCACCAGGGTCTGGAACTGCGCCTCGTCGCCACCCTGCACGGCCACGATCGGCTGGTACAGCAGACTGAAGCTGTCCTTCTTGATCGCCTCGCGCAGGGTCGCCAGCATGGCTTCGTCGCGGGAAATGTCGGAGCGTCGCGGTGGCTCGTAGCGACGCACGCCGCGCTCGCTGGCGCGGGCGTCGCGGCTGAGTCGCTCGGCGGCGGCGATCAGGGTGTCGGCATCGGCAAAGCCGAAGCGCCACGGACAAACACCCAGCGCGGCGCGCAGGCGCACCGGCCGGCCGTCGATGTCGAAGGCGCGGCCGACCAGCGCCTCGCGCACGCGGACGGCCATGGCTTCCAGCGCGTCGTCGTCGCGTTGCGGGCAGACGATGACGAAGCAGCCGTCGCTGTAGCGCGCGGCGAGGTCGGTCTCGTCCAGCCGCGACACCAGTTCCGCGCCGGCCTCGCGCAGCAGGCGCTCGATACCGGACAGGCCGAGCCGGTCGCGCAGTGCGGACAGGCCGTCGATGTCGAGAAACAGGATGCCGCCGCGGCGCTCGGCGATGTCCGGCGCGGCCAGCGTCTCGCCGAGCAGGGCAATGACGTGGGTGCGGTAGTACAGACCGGTGGTGGAGTCGCGCGGGGTCGGCGCGGCGGCGACCGGTGCGGCAGGCGGCGCGCGTCGTTGCAGGGCGCGGGCACGGCGCACGCGGTTGCCGACCGCAGCGATCAGGTGCTTGGGCCGGATCGGCTTGGCAAGGAAGTCGTCGCCGCCGGCCTCCAGCGCGTCGTAATGCTTGTCGACGTCGCTTTCGCCGGACAGGAAGACGATCGGCAGGTTGATGTGTTCCTCGCGTTCGCGGATCAGCGCGGTCAGCTCCGCACCGTCGCAGCCGGGCATGTAGAGGTCCATCAGCACCATGTCGGGATGGAACTCGGCCAGCGCGGCCATCACCTCGAACGCATCCAGCACCACGCGTACGTCCATGCCGGCGTTGCGCAGGATGGATTCGGCGAACAGCGCCTGCGAGCGGTCGTCCTCGACGATCATCACGCGATAGATTTCGTCGCCGGTGGAGGTCAGCAGGGATTGCAGCTTGTCGATCACCTCCTGCACGCTGCGCGGGGCGATCAGCAGGGCATCGGCACCGGCGCGACGGGCGGCCAGGCGCGCCTCCACCGTGTCCTCCTCGCAGATCGCCAGCAGCAACAGGCGCGAGCCGGTGCGCTCGCGGGTGCTGCGCAGCACCGCGCCGATGCCTTCCAGTTCGTGGATGAAGCCGGCATCGACCAGGACCAGATCAGGCGCCAGCGCGGTGAGGATTTCCTTCAGCTCCTCCTCGTCGTCCAGCAATTCGAGTTCGTAGCCCAGCACCTCCAGCCGCTGATCCAGTTCCACCGACAGCGCGCTGGCGTCGGAGAGGTGGTAGATGCGGCCGCCGACCGGTGCGGCAGCGACGGGCAGGTCCGCAGCGACGGCCGGCGCTGGCGCGGCAGACGGAAGCGTGGCGGGAGTGGGCGCAGGGGCGGGCGGATCGACGGCTTCGATGGCCGGCGGCGTCAGCTCGGCGACGGCGTCGATCAGCGACAGTTCGGTGACTTCCAGCGCCGACGGGTCCAGCGTCTGGTACAGCGCCGCCTCGATGTCGTCCACCGCCAGGCCGAGCGGATCGACCGCCACGGCGGCAACGCCTTCGTCGACGCGCGGTTGCGGGTACTCGATGGGTTCGGCCGGCGTGGCGTCGCTGGTCCAGCGTCGCCACAGGTTGGCCGGCGGCAACTCCACGCGCGGCGATTCCACCAGCTCGCCGCCGATCGCGACCGCCGCCTGCGGCGCGGCGTCGGCAGCATCCGGCGCGAGGTCGGCCAGCCGGCCGAGCAGCCATTGCGTGGCGGACTCGTCCGGCAATGCTTCCTGCGCCAGCGGCTGGCCCAGGCGCTCGGCGATGTCGTCCAGGGTCTGCGCCAGATCCGGCGCGGCATTGCGCGCCGCCTCGGCCAGCAGGCGGCTGTCCTCGACCAGCAGCGCGAGGGCATTGATGTCCCAGCCGTGCTGGCAGAAGTGTCGCCATTGCCGCGCCAGCCGGTCGGTGCGGGCCGGCAGGCGCTTGAGGAAGGCCAATCGTGATTCGGCACGCTGCGGGCTATCGTCGGACGCAGGCATGGATGGACTCTAGGTGGGGCAACAGGACTATACCCGGCGTGCTTCGCCGCTGTCAGCGCGCGACGCGGCGCGGCAACAGGCGACGCAGCAGCCAGTACACGGCGGCGAACATCAACACGCTGCCGACCACCACGACCAGCAGCGCCAGCCACGGGTTGGCGAACACGAACAGCAGCGAACCCAACGCCAGGCCATCCTCGCTGCCCGAGGCCAGCAGATTGCTGACCGGCTCCGGCGAGGCATTGACCAGGGCGCGCGTGCCGGACTTCAGCGCGTGCGCGGTGAACGCGGCACCGGCACCGCCGACCAGCCCCAGCGTGCTCAGCCCGGTTTCCGCGTCGCCGAGCGCCGCGCCGGCAAGGAAAGCGCCCGCCGGGATGCGGACCACGGTCTGCAACAGGTCCCAGACGGAATCGACGCCGGGAATCTTGTCGGTGGCGAACTCCACCGCCGTCAGCACGCCGGCCGTGCCCAGCACCCAGGGGCTTTCGCACAGGACCAGTTGGCCGGGCAGATCCAGCCAGCCAAGCAGGCCGGCGAGGCCGGCACCGAAAACCGTCAGGTAGGCGCGGATGCCGGCGATCCAGGCCAATGCGATACCGAGGGCGAACAGATGCGCTTCGCTCATGGCTCCTCCCGTGGCCGCGTTCGATGGCCGACGAGTATAGGGCCGACGGCTGCGGACAAAGCATCCCGTCGCGGTTTGTACGGTGACTTTGCGCTTGACGGACCCGGCATGAGCGGCGATAACTCCCGGCTCCCCCGCCGTCCGGCCTGTCGCGTTGTCCGCTCCGCAGTCCCGCTTCGTCATCGTCCCGCGCCGCCCGCGCTCGCCGTTGTGGGCGCTGTTGCTGGTCGCGCTGTGGCTTGGATCGGTGGCGGCGGCGTGGATGCTGTCGCGCCAGGATGCCGCGCCGACGCTGGACCGGCTGTCCGCCGAACACGCCGCCCTGCTCGCCAGCCATGACGCCCTGCAGGTCGAGGCGGAAACCCTGCGCGGCGACCTGAAGCTGGCGCAGCGCGCCGAACAGGTGATGCGCGACGCCAACCGCACGCTGCAGGAGGACTTGCGCCAGCGCGACGAGGAAATCGCCGCCCTGCGCGCCGATGTCGGCTTCTACGAGCGCCTGGTCGGCGGCAGCGCGCAGCGCCAGGGGCTGTCGGTACACAGCCTGACGATGCGCGCGGACGCCTCGGGCAGCGTCGGCTACGCGATCACCCTGACCCAATCGCTGAAGAAGGGAGGGCTGACCCGCGGCGAGGTGTCGCTGGTGGTCGAAGGCGTGCAGGATGGCCGCCTGACCGAACTCGGCTGGGACCGGCTGCGCCAGGACGCCGACGCCGCGCCACAGGAGTTCGCTTTCCGCTACTTTCAGCAGGTCGAAGGCAGCATCATGTTGCCGGATGGATTTTCCCCGCAGCGGGTGCGCGTGCTGGTGAACGCCGGCGGCCAGCGCTCGGAGCGGGTATTTTCGTGGCAGGACACCCAACCCAACGCGCAAGGAGTGTGACCCGATGTTCGGAGGCGACAAGAACAAGCCGGCACGGCCGGCGGCCGGCGTGGAGACGCTGATCGGCGCCCGCGTCACCTTGCGCGGCGACCTCGTGTTCAGCGGCGGCCTGTACGTCGAAGGCGCGATCCACGGCGCGGTGCTGGCCGAGGAAGGTGCCGGCGACGCCGTGCTGACCCTCGCCGAGCGCGGCAACATCCAGGGCGAGGTGCGCGCGCCGCACGTCATCGTCAACGGCCAGCTCAGCGGCGACGTCTACGCCGGCGACCGCATCGAGCTTGGCCCCACCGCGCGCATCCAGGGCAACATCTACTACAAGGTGATCGAGATGGCCGCCGGTGCCATGGTCACCGGGCGGATGATCCACGGCGACGCGCCCAAGCAGTTGCCCAAGCCGGAGGCCGCGCCGACCAAGGCGGCCAGGACGGCGGACGCGGAGGCGGCGACTTGAGCCGCGCCGCTTCGCCCCCATCTAGACTCTGATCATCGTCCGCGGATTGTTATCGTCGCCATGACCCAGGCCCCGACCTACCAGACCCTCGACTCGCCGCTGGTCGTCACCAGCGCCGCCGCAGCCAAGGTGCGCGAGCTGATCGCCGAGGAAGGCAACCCCGACCTGCACCTGCGGGTGTACATTCAGGGCGGCGGCTGCTCCGGCTTCCAGTACGGCTTCGAGTTCGACGAGTCGCGCGCCGAGGACGATGCAGCGGTGGAACGCGACGGCGTCACCCTCCTGGTCGATCCGCTGAGCCTGCAATACCTGATGGGCGCGGAAGTGGATTACACCGAAAGCCTGCAAGGCGCGCAGTTCGTCATCCGCAATCCCAACGCCAGGACCACCTGCGGCTGCGGCTCCTCGTTCACGGTGTGAACCGCGCCATGGACGCGCCGGCGCTCGCCGTCCCGTTTGCCGGCCTGGCGCTCGACCGCGCCGGCGAAAGGCGCGAGGACGCCGCCTGGCTGGCCGCCGCCTGGGCGCGCTCGAACGTGGTGGCGGTGGATTTCGAGGGCAATGCGGCGATCGACCCCGATGGCCCGCGCCTGTCCGTGTTCCGCGCCGCGCAGATCGGCCTCGGTGGCCTGGCCCTGGCCAGCTTTCTCGGCCTGACCGGCGACACGCCGTGGTTCGCCCTGCCCGTCGACGGTCTGCCGCGCGCGCTGCGCGAGGGCGCGCCGTCCTGGCAGGGACTGCGCCAGATGGCCGGCCAGTTGTCCGCCTTCGACGCCGGCCTGTTCGCCTATGCCAAGGCGCTTTTGCTGTGGCAGACGCGGGCGCGATTCTGCGGTGCCTGCGGTCACCCCACGCAGTTGCGCCGCGCCGGGCACAGCGCGCGTTGCGACGCGGCCGGCTGCCGGCTGGAGCACTTCCCGCGTACCGACGCCGCCATCATCGTGCTGGTCACCGATGGCCCGCGGGCATTGATCGGCCGCCAGCCGGGCTGGCCGACGCGGCGCTATTCCACCCTTGCCGGCTTCGTCGAACCGGGCGAGTCGCTGGAGGATGCGCTGCGCCGCGAGGTGGCCGAGGAAGCCGGCGTGCGCGTCGGCCGCTGCCATTACCGCGGCTCGCAGCCGTGGCCGTTTCCGGCCTCGCTGATGCTGGGTTTTCGCGCCGAGGCCGACGATCCGACCATTGTCGTCGGCGATGAACTGGAGGATGCGCGCTGGGTCGGTGCCGACGAATTGCTCGACGCCATCGCCACCGACGCGCTGCGCATGCCGATGCCGATCTCGATCAGCTTCCGGCTGATCGCCGACTGGTTGCTCGAATGCGCCGATCCGGCGCGCGTGCGGCAACTTTTGCCCGGAGCCTGAGCGCGCGGCGGCGCGTCGTCCGCTGGCGCTACAATCGCCGCCAGGTTTCTCTTGAGCCGGCCGGGGTTTGCCCACGATGTCCACCGCCCTCATCGCCGTCGTCGTCGCTTTGCTGATCGGCCATCACCTGCCGGTCACCGCGCAATGGCGGCGCTTCGAATGGTTCGTCCGCTGGCAGGCGCTGTGGCGCGCGCAGTTGGGCGCACCGGGTGCCGCTTCGGCGGGTGGCCTGCTGCTGATCCTGTCGCCGGTCCTGTTGCTGGCCTTGCTGCAATGGCAACTGGCCGATCCGCTGTTCGGGTTTCCGGCCTTCCTGCTTGGCGTCGCCGCGCTGCTCTACAGCTGGGGGCCGCGCGATCTCGACCGCGACGTCGACGCGGTGCTGGAAGCCGAGGACGCAGCGGGCCAGTTGCGTGCCGCCCAGGCGCTGTTTCCCGATGGCCGCGCCTCGCTGCACGGACCGGACCTGATCGAGGCGGTGTTCTCGCAGGCGCTGCGGCGCTGGTTCGGCGTGCTGCTGTGGTTTCTGCTGCTCGGACCCTGCGGTGCCCTGCTTTATCGGCTCGGCCATCTGGTCGACGCGCCGACCGGCGCGGCAGCGGGCTTGCGTCGCCTTCTCGACTGGCCGGCGGCGCAACTGATGACCCTGGCGCTGGCCCTGGCCGGCAGCTTCGACGCCGTGCTGGCGGCCTGGCGCAACTGGTATCGCGACCGCGACGACGACTGGTTCGGCGGCGACATCGGTTTCCTGTCCGCCGCCGCCCGCGCCAGCGTGGTGACCGAGCTGGCCGACGCCGCAGCGGACAACGCGGTCGACGACGACCACGACGAACTGATCGAACTGCCAGTGGACCAGCCCGAACCGGCCGCGCCGTCGGCCGACGCGCCGTTGCCGGCCAGCGGCCTGCCGGCGCTGCACGATGCGATGAGCCTGGTCTGGCGCATCCTGATCGTCTGGCTGACCGTGCTCGCCGTGCTGGTGTTGGCCGGTTACATCGGCTGAGCGTCGCCGGGCGGCCGGCAGAACCACATGCCGCGCTCGCTGACCACGGCGTCGAGGCCAACATCCCATTCGCGCGCGACCAGCGCCGGCACTTCCTGCACGGCGTAGCCGACGCCGACCAGCAGCGGCCGGGCCGGACGCGGCCGGGCACGCAGGAAGGCGAAGCTGCGGTCGTAGTAACCGCCGCCGCTGCCCAGTCGATGGCCGGCGCGGTCGAAGGCGACCAGCGGCGTCAGGACGATGTCCAGCATCTCCGGCGGCAGGCAGCGCTGCGGCGCGAGGTCGGGCTCGGGAATGCCGTAGCGGTTGGCGATGATCGGATCGCCCGGCCGCCATGGCGCGAACGCCAGCCGCTTGCCCGGCATCAATCGCGGCAGCAGGAAGGTGAACGGCGGTCGGCCGGCGAGCAGCGGATGCAGCGGCAATTCGCCATCGCAGGCCCAGTAGCCGGCGATGCGGCCGGGCCGGGACAAGGCTGGCAAACCCTCGCGCAGCGCCTGCGCTACCGCTTCGGCGGCTTGGATGCGCTCGCGCGCGCCGAGCGCGCGGCGCGCGGCGCGCATCCGGGTGCGCAAGGCCGCAAGGTCCAGATCGCTCATGGAATCGAGGGAAAGCGTGGGAGGTGCGTCCTCCGCCGTGCCGATGCGCACCAAACGACCTTGATCCGTGGGGATCAGGTGGAACGGCTGATCGGACGTCGGGCTTCCCGCTCGGAGGCGGACTTGCTCACCAGCCCGGGTTCGCAGTTCCGGGGTCGTTATTTAGGGTCAAGGCAAATGTAAGGATACGCCGTCGCACACGGCAGGGGACGCTGGCCGCAGTGTAGCAGTCCGTCGTCGCTGCGGGGCGGGGCTGCGGTCACGCAATCGCGCGCGGTTCAGGGCCGTGGCGAAACCGATTCGAGCAGGCCGTCGAGGCGCTGGTTGAGCTCGCCCAGGCTGCGCCGCAGCGCCTCGCGGCTGTGGCCCTCGCTCTGCCGCAACTGGATCAGTTCGTGCGCCAGGTTGAGCGCCGCCAGCACGAAGATACGGTCCTGCCCGGCGTTGCGATGGGCGGCACGCACGTCGCGCAACTGGCGGTCGATCAGCGCCGCGGCGGCCAGCAGGCCGTCCTTTTCCTCGGGCGGGCAGCCGACCAGGTATTCGCGGTCGAGCAGGCGGATGCCGACGGGTTCGCTCACGCGTTGTGTTCCAGTGACTTCAGCCGCAGGATCATCGCTTCGACGCGGGAACGCGCCTGTTCGTTCTTGCTCAGCAACGCGGCGCGCTCGTTCATCAACTGCTCCTGGCTGGCCCGCAGGCTGCGGTTCTCGTCGCCCAGCCGACGCGCGGCATCGACCAGGCGTTCGACCTTGTCGCGCAGGGCGGCGATCTGGGCGAGCGCATCGGAGTCGTTCATGGGCGCGACGATAGGCCACCGGCTTTCGCCCGGTCAAGCAGGCACCGCGCTCAGCTCTGGCCGGGAATCTGCACGGCGGCGGGATTCCAGTCGCGCATGAACTCCAGGCAGCGGCTGGCGTCCAGCGGCCGCGCCAGCCAGTAGCCCTGGATCTCGTCGCAGCCCTGTTCGAGCAGGTATTGCACCTGCTCCACCGTCTCCACGCCCTCGGCCACCACGTTTAGGCCAAGCGAATGCGCCATGGTGACGATGGTGGCGGTGATCGCCTCGTCGTCGGGATCGGTGGTCAGGTCGCCGACGAAGGCCTTGTCGATCTTCAGCGTGTCGATCGGCAGGCGCTTGAGGTAGATCAGCGAGGAGTAGCCGGTGCCGAAGTCGTCGATGGCCAGCGAAACGCCGAGGCTCTTCAGCTCGCGCATGGCGCGGATCGCCTGTTCGGCATTGGCCATGACCATGCTTTCGGTCACTTCCAGTTCCAGCCGGTTGGCCGGCAGGTCGAACTCCTCCAGCACCCCGGCGACGTGGCCGGGCAGGTCGCCGCGCAGCAGTTGCAGCACCGAGATGTTCACCGCCATCACCAGGTCGTCGCAGCCGGCGCGACGCCAGCGCGCCAGCGTGTTGGCGGCCTCGCGCAGCACCCATTCGCCGATCGGCACGATCAGGCCGGTCTCCTCGGCCAGCGGGATGAAGGTGGCCGGGCCGATGTGGCCCAATTCGTCGCTGTGCCAGCGCAACAGCGCTTCGACGCCGCTGATGCGGTGGTCGAGCAGGGACAGTTTGGGCTGGAACAGCAGGCTGAATTCGCCGCGATCCAGCGCCTTGCGCAGCGCCGCCAACATGCTGGCGCGGCGGCGCGTCTCCGCATCCATCGCCTCGGTATAGGTCTGCCAGGTGTTGCGGCCGCGATCCTTGGCCTGGTACATCGCGGTGTCGGCGAACTTCAGCAGATCCACCGGCGTCGCCGCGTGATCGGGGAACACGGCGATGCCGATAGATGGCGAGATGGTCGCCTCGGCGCGACTGTCGACGCCCAGCGGGCGGGCGAACGCGGTGCCGATGCGCACCGCCATGTCCTCGGCGGCGGCGATGTCCTCGATGTCCTCGAGCACCACGGTGAACTCGTCGCCGCCGAGACGGGCGACGGTGTCGGTGTCGCGCACGGTTTCCTGCAGGCGCGCGGCGGCGGCCTTCAGCACGCGGTCGCCGATGGCGTGGCCGAGCGAATCGTTGACATCCTTGAAGCGGTCGAGGTCGAGGAACAGCAGCGCCACGCGGGTCTGCTGGCGGCGCGCGCGGGTGATCGCGCGGGCCAGCCGCTCGGACAGCAGGGTGCGGTTGGGCAGGCCGGTCAGGATGTCGTAGTTGGCCAGGTAGCGCAGCTCCAGTTCGGTGCGCTTGCGGTCGGTGATGTCATCGACCACGGCGACGAAATGGGTGCGTTCGCCGCGCTGGTCGCGCACCTCGGAAATGTCGATCCAGCTCAGGAACTCCTCGCCGCTCTTGCGCCGCTGCCAGATCTCGCCTTTCCAGTGGCCGACCTCCATGGTGGTGGTGCGCAGGCGGCTGTAGAAGCCGGCATCCTGCTGCGCGCTGTCGATCAGGCTGGAGGGCTGGCCGATCACCTCGGCCTCGGCGTAGCCGGTGATGCGCGAGAAGGCCGGGTTGACCGAGACGAAGCGGAAGTCGAGGTCGACCACCGCCACCGCCTCGTTCATGCTGCGCAGCACCTCGGAGGCGACCCGGCGCTCGCTCTCCGCCTCGCGGATGACGCTGATGTCGCGGGCGGTGCCGGCGATGCGCAGCGCCACGCCCTGCGCGTCGCGCTCCACCACCTTGCCGCGCGAGCGCACCCAGACCCAGTCGTTGTGCGCGTTGCGCACGCGGTGCTCGGACTCGAACGCCGGCGTTGCTTCGTCGATGTGCGTATGCAACAGGTCGAGCACGCGCTCGCGGTCGTCCGGATGCACGGCGCGATGACGCCATTCGTCGGCGGACATGCTTTCCTCCGGCCGGCGACCGAGCAACTGGTCGGCTCCGATGCGGTGCAGCACGTCGCTGCGCACGTCCCAGTCCCAGAACTCGTCGCCGGAGCCCCACAGGGCGAGCTTGAGGCGCTCCTCGCGCTCGGCGATCTCGCGCAGCAGGGCGCGCTCCTGCCGGCGTCGACGCTGTTGCAGCGTCCACAGCGCGCCGGCCAGCAGCACGGCCGCCAGCAGGTAGCCCAGCCGCGCCGGGGTGCTGTTCCACCACACCGGCGTCACCTTCACCGGCAGCGTCAGTTCGCGCTCGCTCCACACGCCATCGTGGTTGCTGGCGCGCACGCGCAGCGTGTAGCGACCGGGCGCGAGGTTGGTGTAGGTGGCTTCGGGCGTGTTGTCGCGCATCACCCAGTCCTTGTCGAAACCCTCCAGCCGGTACTGGAAGCGGTTGCGCAGCGGGTCGAAGAAGTCCAGCGCGGCGAAGCGCAGGCGCAGGATGCGGTCGTCCTGTGCCAGTTCGAGTGATGCCAGCGGCGCGGCGAGCGAGCGCGGCTCGCCCTGGGCACCGGTCTGGATGCGGGTGATCGCCAGCGGCGGGGTGTAGTCGCTGGCCTCGATGCCGGCCGGATCGAACAGGTTGATGCCGCCCATGCCGGCGAACAGCAGGCGGCCATCGTCCAGCCGCAGTTGCGCGCCGCCGTTGAACTCCTGGCTTTGCAGGCCGTCGGCGACGCCGAAGCGCAACACCTCCTCGCGCGTTTCATCGAGTCGGGAAACGCCGAGGTTGCTGCTGATCCACAGGCGGCCGCGGGCGTCGCCAAGCACGCCGTAAAAGGCGCGGTCGGGCATCTGCCGGGTCAGCGGATGGCGCTGGAAGCGGATGCCGCCGTCGGCGTCCTCGACTACGTATTGCAGGCCGCCGTGGCTGGCCACCCACAGCCGGCCGCCGGCGTCCTCGTCCATCGCCCGCACCAGGTTGGCGGCCAGCGACTGCGGATCGCCGCGATCATGGGCGAAGCGGCGCACGCGCTCGCCGTCGGCCTCGATCAGGAACAGGCCGTCGAGGGTGGCGATCCAGACCCGGCCCTGGCGGTCCTCGAACAGGTTCAGCGTGTTGCTGTTGCCGAGGCTGCCGGGTGTGCCCGGCTCCGGCGGAAAGCGCCGCCAGCTTCGCGTCGCCGGGGAATATGCCAGCACCCCGGCGTCGGACGTTCCCAGCCAGACGGTGCCGGCGCGGGTGAGCAGCATTTCGCGATAGCGCCAGGGCTGCGCGTGGTCGTCCAGCGGGGTCAGCCGACGCGCCCGGCGCTGGGTCGGATCGAGCTCGTACAAGCCGATGTCGCTGGACACCCAGACCCGGTCCGGTGCCAGTTCGGCGATGCCGATCACCCGCCGCCGGCCGACCGGCCGAGCGCTGCCACGGCCCGATGCGGCCAGCAGCACGTCGAAGAATTCCTCGCTTTCCCCGCTGCCCGGGTTGAACCGGCGCAGGCTGCTTTCGGCATGGCCGGCCCAGATGTGGTCGGGGCCGGAGCGGGCCAGCACGCGGACGCTGTTGTCGGTCGGCCCGGAGGTCTGTTGCAGCGATTTCAGCAGCAGGCTGAAGCGCGTGCCGTCGACGGCGACGGTGGCGATGCCCATCGATTCGCCGCCGGTCCAGAGCAGGCCGCCGGTGTCCATCAGCAGGCTGGCGATCTGCGAGTCGTGCAGGCTGCCGGGTATGCGCGGGTCGGCATCGAGCTTGAAGTGGCTGCCGTCGGCGGGGTCGAACACCAGCAGGCCGCCCTGCCAGACCGACATCCACAAACGGCCCTGTGCATCGTCGACCAGCCGGCGCACGCCGGGCAGCGGCCGGCCGCCGGCGTCGGCGACGGCGCTGAGCTCGCCCTCGGCGGACAGCCGATACAGGCCGTTCAGGCCGCCGACCCAGATCTGGTCCTGGCGATCACGATGCGCGCTGACCAGATCGCGCCGCGAGATCAGCAGGCGATGCGCGCGGCTGGTCGTGTCGATGCGATGCAGGCCGCTGTCCGACACCGCCAGCAGGCCGCCGTCGCGATCAAGCGCGAAGTAGGCCCGGCGGATCACGTTGCCCAGTTCTCCGGCGTCCGCCGCCAAGCCCCAGCGCAGCACCTCGCTGCGCTCGCCGCTGTCCGGCTCGAAGCGCTCCACGCCGGCCATCGTGGCGACCCAGACGCTGCCATCGGGCAGGGCGCGCAGCGCCAGCACGCGGTCGCGCAGCGGATCACCGGACAGCGGTCCGGGCAGCACCCGGCCGCTGCGCAGGTCCAGCCCGTTGACGAAGTGGTTGATCGACCCGGTCCACAGCCGGCCGTGGCCGTCCGACGCCAGCGCGGTGATGAAGCCTTCCGGCAGCACTGCGTCCGCCGACTCGCCGTCGCCGAAGGTCTGGAACTGGTAGCCGTCGAAGCGTTGCAGGCCGGCCTGGGTGGCCACCCAGATGAAGCCCTGCTCGTCCTGGATCAGCGCCTGGATGCTCTGCTGGGCGAGGCCGAGGTCGTTGCCCAGTCGATTGAAATAATGATCGCGCCGCAGCGCCTGCGCGCTTCCCAGCGCCAGCAGCAGGCAGGCGAAGACCAGCCAGGCGATGCCGCGCCGCAGCGCCCCGCCCGCCTGTCGGTTTGGCGGTGTCTCCAGCACGCCCATCGCCTTGTCTTGGCCCGGTCCTCAGCAGCCGCCAGTCTAGAAGTCTGCGCGGCGGATGCCAACCGATTCGGCTCCACGCGCGATGGCGGAACGGCCAGCGCAGCCGACGCGCTAAACTGGCCGCCTTTCTCGCCGGACCCGCGCATGTCTGCTG
>JBAYTD010000032.1:0-22288 GCA_041675805.1 Lysobacteraceae bacterium | reverse complement strand
TGATGCCGTGGCCCAGGTTGAAGACGTGGCCGGGGCCGTCGCCGAAGCTGCTCAGCACGCGTCCGGCTTCCTCGCGGAGGCGTTCGACCGGCGCGCGCAGCACGGCCGGGTCGAGGTTGCCTTGCAGGGCGACCTTGCCGCCGGTGAGCCGGCGCGCTTCGGACAGGTCCATCAGCCAGTCCACGCCCAGCGCCTCGGCACCGGTCTCGGCCAGTTCGGCGAGGTAGGGACCGTTGCCGCGGCCGAACAGGATCAGCGGCGCGCGCTGATCGCCTTCGCCACGCGGCAGTTCGGCGGCGATGCGCTGCATGTAGCGCAGCGAGAATTCGCGGTACAGCGCCGGCGACAGCACGCCGCCCCAGGTGTCGAACACCTGCAGGGCCTGCGCGCCGGCAGCATGTTGCGCCTTCAGGTAGGCGATGACGGCGTCGGTGATGACGGCCAGGGCGCGGTGCAGCAGGGCCGGGTCGCTGTAGGCCAGCTTCTTGATTTTGGCGAAGTTGTCGCTGCCGCCGCCCTCGATCATGTAGCAGGCCAGGGTCCACGGGCTGCCGGAGAAGCCGATCAGCGGCACGCGACCGTCCAGCTCGCGGCGGATCAGGCGCACGGCGTCCATCACGTAGCCGAGTTCACCTTCCATGTCCGGCACGGCGAGGCGCCCGATGTCGGCGGCGCTTTGCAGCGGACGTTCGAACTTCGGCCCTTCGCCGTCGGCGAAATACAGGCCCAGTCCCATCGCGTCGGGTACGGTGAGGATGTCGGAAAACAGGATCGCGGCGTCGAGGTCGAAGCGCTGCAACGGTTGCAGGGTCACCTCGCAGGCCAGTTCCGGCGTTTTTGCCAGCGCCAGGAAACTGCCGGCGCGGGCGCGGGTGGCGCGGTACTCGGGCAGGTAGCGGCCGGCCTGACGCATGATCCATACCGGCGTGGCGTCCACGGGCTGGCGGCGCAGGGCGCGCAGGAAGCGGTCGTTTTTCATGGGCACGTCGGATCTCCGGAGACAAGGCGGGGCGCGGGCTGTGCGCGGGTGCCCGGCGGGCGCAGGGCGAAAGCGTCTAGTCTAGGGCCTGGCCGGGGCCGGGCAAGCTTCGCCGCCCGGCCGGCGCGCTCAGTCCGCTGCCCGGCAGGCGATCAGCGCCTCGCAGATCGCCGTCTCGTCGACGCTGTCGACGATCTCCGCCCGGCCCATGCCGCGCCAGAGGATCAGCCGCAGCGCGCCGGAGAGCGCCTTCTTGTCCAGCCGCATCGCCGCCAGCAAGCGCTCCGGCGCGAGGCCGGCGGGAATGCGCGTCGGCAGGCCCAGCCGCGCCAGCAGGCTTTCCAGGCGGTCGCCGTCGCCGGGGGTGGCCAGCCCCAGCCGTTGCGACAGCCGCGCCGCGCAGACCATGCCGATGGCGACTCCCTCGCCGTGCAGCAGTTCGCCATAGCCGGCCTCCACCTCCAGCGCGTGGCCGAAGGTGTGGCCAAGGTTGAGCAGGGCGCGTTCGCCCTGTTCGGTTTCATCGCGGGCGACGATGGCGGCCTTGTGCCGGCAGCAGATCTCGATGGTTTCGGCCAGCGCCTCGGCATCTCGCGCCAGCAGGGCTTCGGCGCGGGCGTCCAGCCATTCGAAGAAGCCGGCGTCGCCGAGTGCGGCGTACTTGACCACTTCGGCCAGGCCGGCGCGCAGTTCGCGGTCGGGCAGGGTGGCGAGCGTGTCGGTGTCGGCGATCACCGCGCCGGGCTGGTGGAAGGCACCGACCAGGTTCTTGCCGCTCGGCAGGTCCACCGCCGTCTTGCCGCCGACCGAGGAGTCGACCATCGCCAACAGCGTGGTCGGCAGCTGCACGAAGCGCACGCCGCGCATCCAGCAGGCGGCGGCGAAGCCGGACAGGTCGCCGATCACGCCGCCGCCGAGGGCCAGCACGCAGGCGTCGCGGCTGGCGCGCAGGTCGGCCAGTGCCTGCATCAGTTCGGCGAAGCGGGCCAGGGTTTTCTCCTGCTCGCCCGGCGGCAGCACGACGATGCGATGGACATGGTCGGCGATGGCGGCGGCGACCGGCGGCAGGTGGTGCGCAGCGACGTTCCGATCGGTGACCAGCAGGACATGGCGGCCCGGCAGCAGGGCACGCAGCGCCGCGCCATCGCGCAGCAGGCCGGCCCCGATGCGGATCGGATAGCGGCGTTCGCCGAGCGCGACTTCGACCAGCCGGCAGGCGTCCATCAGGCCGCCTCGGCGCGCTGCCAGCGCTCGGCCAGTTGCGTGGCGAGCTGCTGGGCGACGCTGGCCGGCTTGCGCGCCTCGGTGTCGAACACCAGGTCCGCCGTGTCGGCGTACAGCGGATCGCGTTCGGCGGCGAGATCGAGCAGTTTCTGCCGGCGGTCGCCGCTGGCCAGCAGCGGCCGGCTGCGGTCGCGGGCCAGGCGTTCGAGTTGCAGCGCCACCGAGGTGCGCAGCCAGACCACGAAGGCGCGCTCGCGCAGCAGTCGGCGGTTGCCGGCATCGAGCACCGACCCGCCGCCGGTGGCGATCAGCCGGCCCTCGCCATGACACAGTTCGCGCAGCGCGGCGCTCTCGCGGCGACGGAAACCGGCCTCGCCCTCGAGATCGAAGATGGTGGCGATGCTCACGCCGACGCGCGCTTCCAGCCACTGGTCGGCATCGACGAAATCCAGCCCGAGGTGCGCCGCCACGCGGCGGCCGATCGAAGTCTTGCCTGCGCCCATGGGGCCGATGAAGACGAGGTTGGCAGCGGGATTCATGGGCGGGATGCTAGCATTCGCGCCGAACGCAATCCGCATCGCTGGCCGTATCTCGAAAATGGTTCGTTTCTTCCTGCTTTTCATCGTCTTGCTGGTCGCCCTGTTCGGCTTTCGCATCACCCATTTCGCGCATGAACACGTCACCTTGCCGTTCACCTCGGTGCTGGCCAGCGTCAGCGGCTGGCTGATCACCCTGTTCGATTCCAATGTCGCCGCCGAGGGCATCGTCATCCGCAGCCTGAGCAACGGCTTCGCGGTGGCCATCGCGCCCGGCTGCGACGGCATCGAGGCGGTCATCATCCTGGTCGCCGCGGTGCTCGCCTTTCCGGCACCGTGGAAGCACAAGCTGGCCGGCGTGGTGGTCGGTTTCTTCGCCATCCAGGGGTTGAACCTGGTGCGCATCATCTCGCTGTTCTACATGGGCCAGTGGAGCAAGGTCGCCTTCGACTGGTTCCATCTGTACCTGTGGCAGGCGCTGATCGTGCTCGATGCGCTGGCGGTGTGGCTGATCTGGCTGCGTTACCTGCCGCGCCGTCCGGCCCCGCCGACCCCGCCGCTGTCGCCGGCAGCGGCCTGAGGCGACGCGCCGGCGCGGTGCTGGCCTGATTGCGACGGCCTGTTATAGTCGCCACCGTTTCCGTCGCCGACCGCGTCGCCAACGTCGATCATCCGCCCCTCGCCATGGTTTTACGCGAACCCAAGCTCTGCCTGCTGGGCGATTCCGGGGTCGGCAAGACCGCCCTGGCGGAGCGGCTGGGTGCCAGCCGCGCGCCGCGCGCCGACGGTCTGTGGATCCACCGCTGGCGGCGGCCGGACAACGGCGTCGAGTACGCGCTGTGGGATCTGCGCGGGCGCTCGTTGCTGGATTCGCTCGGCCAGTCCTTTCTCGCCCATGCCGATGGCCTCGCCCTGATCGCCGATGCCGGCCGGCCGGAAAGCATCGCGCTGGCCCTGCAGGCCGGTCGCATCGCCTCGCTGCTGATCGGCGAGCGTCCGCAGGTGCTGATCCTCAACCGCTTCGGCGACGCCGATCCACCGTCGACCGACGCCCTGCCGGCCGATATTCCCGACGACCTGCCGATCTTCGCGGTGTCCCCGGGCAGCGGTGCCGGCGTGGTCGAGGCATTCAGTGCGCTGGCCGACATGATCGGCGCGCGCGGCGACGCCGCCTGACATGGACGCCCTGTACGCCGAGGCGCTGGACACGTTCGGCCGCCTGCTGGCGCGCGCCAAGGACTCGCCGGACCCGGAGCCGACGGCGATGACCGTGGCCAGCGTCGATGCCGACGGCCGCCTGTCGGCCCGCACCGTCCTGCTCAAGCAGCATGATGCGCGCGGCTTCGTGTTCTACACCAACCTGCAAAGCCGCAAGGGCGAGGCCCTCTCGGCACTGCCGCAGGCGGCCCTGCTGTTCCACTGGAAGCACCTCGACCAGGGCGTCCAGGTGCGCTTGGAAGGCCGCGTGGCGCAGGTATCCGATGCCGAGGCCGACGCCTATTTCGCCACCCGTCCGCGCCTCAGCCAGTTGGGTGCGTGGGCCTCCGAGCAGTCGCGCGAACTACCGTCGCGGGCGCTGTTCGACAGCCGTTTCGCCGAGGCCGAGCGACGCTTTGCCGGTGCCGAAGTGCCGCGTCCGCCGCACTGGTCCGGCCTGCGCCTTGCGCCGGATCGGATCGAGTTCTGGTATGGCGCGCAATACCGCCTGCACGAGCGCCAGCTCTACGCGCTCGACGACGGCGTCTGGTCGCGGCGCATGCTCTATCCCTGAGCGGCGGACCGGCGCGGCGCGCTCAGTAGTGCGTCCACAGCTCGCGCTGCCCGGCCAGGTGCGGCAGCGCGTTCCAGCTCCCCAGCCGCAATGACTGGCCGAGGGCGAAGAATTCGCACTGCGCGCTGTTGCGCAGGCCGATGCTCAGTTCCACCGCGCGCTCGCAGGGCGCGTCGAGCGCCCGCTGCGCCAGCCGCGACAGCGTGCCGCCGGACGACACCACCAGCACCGCGCCGTGTTCCAGCCGCTGCGCCAGGCGCGCGCCGGCGCGACCGACGCGGGCACCGAAGGCGTCCCAGGTCTCGCTGACCTCGGCATCCAGCGCGCCGCGCGACCACTGCCCGATGGCCTCCAGCAGCAGCCGCGCCACCGCGTCCTTCTCCGCGCCGCCAAGGACGGCGGCCAGTGCGGCGCGCTCGCCCGGCCGTCCGGCGAGGTGGGCATTGATGACCGCGCGATGATCGAACTCGTCGAGATCGGCATCGATGTCGGCGGCCGGCAGGGCGATGCCGCGCGCGGCATAGGCTTCGGCGATGGCCTCGAAGGTTTCGCGATGGCGTCGCATCGAGCCGCTGACGACATGGTCGAAGCGCAGCCCGTGGCCGGCCAGCCAGTCGCCCAGGTGGCGGCTCTGTTGCCAGCCCGTCTCGGACAGACGGTCGTAGTCGGCGCTGCCGAACGAGGCCTGGCCGTGGCGCACGGCGAGCAGGCGGCGAAACGCCGGGTCAGCCGACACCGAGCGCCATCCTCATGCCCAGATCCTGGATCGGCCGCACCACCAGCACCCGCGCCAGCAGGATGGCGAGCACGGCGATCATCGGCGAGAAATCGATCGAGCCGACCATCGGCAGCAGGCGGCGGATCGGCCGCAGCACCGGCTCGGTGAGCTGCACCAGCAGCGGCAGTGCCGGATGCCGGCGGTCGCTGCCGACGAAGCTGAGGATGGCGTAGATGATCAGCAGCCACAGGTACACGGTCAGCAGCAGTTCGATCAGTTCCGCCAGGCCGAGCAGGAGCAGGGCCGGCGGGGCCAGCGCCAGCCCGGACAGGGCGAACAGCAGGGCCAGCTTGATCACCTGGATCAGCCAGGCGACGAGGACGCCGCCGCTGTCGACGCGGCCGATCGGCGGGATCAGCCGACGCAGCGGAACCAGCAGCGGATTGGTGGCGCGGTAGAAGAACTGGGTGATCGGGTTGTGGAAGCTGGCAGTGGCCCATTGCAGCAGCACGCGGAGCAGGAACAGGCCGCAGGCGAGGCCGAACAGCACCTCGATCAACAATCTGCCGGCATCGGAGAAATAACTCATGCGTCGGCCTGTCGGGACAGTTCCGCGCCGCGTTGTGCGGCGGCGCGCAGGGCGCTGGCGAGCAGCGCCTCGAAGCCGCCGCCGATCAGCGTCTCCAGCGCCGCCTGGGTGGTGCCGCCGGGCGAGGTGACGCGGGCGCGCAGGACGGCGGCGTCCTCTCCGGATTCCGTCAGCATGCGGCCGGCACCCAGGCAGGTCTGCGCCGCCAGCGCGCGCGCCACCTCGGCGGGCAGGCCGAGTTTGCCCGCCGCCGCCTGCATCGCCTCGGCGAGCAGGAAGACGTAGGCCGGGCCGCTGCCGGACAGCGCGGTGACCACGTCGATCAAGGCCTCGTCATCCACCCAGGCGGTCGTGCCGACGGCAGCGAGGATGCCTTCCGCTTGTTCGCGCTGCGCCGCGCTGACCTGCGCGCTGGCGAACAGCCCGGTCGCCCCGGCACCGAGCAGGGCCGGCGTGTTCGGCATTGCCCGGATCACCGGCACATCGGCCTCCAGCCAGCGCTGGATCTGCGTCGAGGTGATGCCGGCGGCGATCGACAGCACCAGCGGCCGCGCCTCGCCGGCCAGCGCGGCGAGCGCGCGGCAGACCGTGCGCGCGACCTGCGGCTTGACCGCCAGCAGCCACAGCGTGCTGTCGACGGCGGCCGCAGCGGCCTCGGCATGCACGCGAACGCCGAAATCCGCCGCCAGCGCTGCGCGGATGGTCGGCTCGGGGTCGACGACGCGGACGCCGGCGGGGTCGAAGCCGCGGCGCAACAAGCCGCCGATCAGCGAACGCGCCATGTTGCCGCCGCCGATGAAGGCGATGGCAGCAACGGGTCCGTTGGCGGACGGCAGAGCGGCGGCAGGGATGGAAGCAGTCATGGTGTTGCGGATCGTTCGGCCGGGATCGGGATGGTAAGCCATCGCCGCGCGTGACATCGGCGGCCCGCGCCCGGACGGCGTAGAAATGCGCCAAGGGAGCGCTATACTCGTCCGCAGCGCTGCGCCGGTGCATCAGCGCGCAGCCGGATCAGTCTATCGAATACCGTCGAGGGGGAGTCGCATGGATATCGCCGAGCTGCTTGCGTTCTCGGTCAAGAACAAGGCCTCGGACCTGCATCTGTCGGCCGGTCTGCCGCCGATGATCCGCGTCGATGGCGACGTGCGCCGCATCAACATCCCGGCGCTCGACCACAAGCAGGTCCACGCCCTGGTCTACGACATCATGTCGGACAAGGTGCGCCGCGATTACGAAGAATTCCTCGAGGTCGACTTCAGCTTCGAGATCGCCGGCCTGGCGCGTTTTCGCGTCAACGCCTTCAACCAGCAGCGCGGCGCCGGCGCGGTGTTCCGCACCATTCCCTCCGAAGTGCTGACGCTGGAAGACCTCGCCGCGCCCAAGGTATTCACCGAGCTGATCAACCAGCCGCAGGGCCTGATCCTGGTCACCGGGCCGACCGGTTCCGGCAAGTCGACCACGCTGGCGGCCATGGTCGACCACATCAACAAGAACGAATACGGCCACATCCTCACCGTCGAGGACCCGATCGAGTTCGTCCATACCTCCAACCGCTGCCTGATCAACCAGCGCGAGGTGCATCGCGACACCCACGGCTTCAACGAGGCGCTGCGCTCGGCGCTGCGCGAGGATCCGGACTACATCCTGGTCGGCGAATTGCGCGACCTGGAAACCATCCGCCTGGCGCTGACCGCCGCCGAGACCGGCCATCTGGTGTTCGGCACCCTGCACACCAGCTCCGCCGCCAAGACCATCGACCGCGTGATCGACGTGTTCCCGGCCGGCGAGAAGCCGATGGTGCGCTCGATGCTGTCGGAGTCGCTGCGCGCGGTGATCTCGCAGTCGCTGCTGAAGAAGGTCGGCGGCGGCCGCGTCGCCGCGCACGAGATCATGGTCGCCGTGCCCGCCATCCGCAACCTGATCCGCGAGGACAAGGTGGCACAGATGTACTCGGCCATCCAGACCGGCCAGAACGTCGGCATGCAGACCCTCGACCAGTGCCTGCAGGACCTCGTCAAACGCGGCCTGATCGTCCGCCAGCAAGCGCGCGAGTACGCCAAGGACAAGCGGTTGTTCGATTGATTCACGGGAATCGGGAATAGGGAATAGGGAATCGTAGAAGCCGGAAAGCGGGTGCGGATGCAGGGACTCGTCGCGGTATGCCGTTGACGATTTCCGATTCCCGATTCCCCATTCCCGGCTCCGCAGGAGCCAAGATGAGCAGCATCGACTTCACCAGCTTCCTGAAACTGATGGCGCACAAGAAGGCGTCGGATCTGTTCATTACCGCCGGGGTGCCGCCGTCGATGAAGTTGCAGGGGCGTCTGCATCCGATCACGCAGAGTCCGCTGACGCCGCAGCAGTCGCGCGATCTGGTGCTCAACGTGATGAACCCCTCGCAGCGCGAGGAGTTCGAGAAGACCCACGAATGCAATTTCGCCATCGGCGTGTCCGGGGTCGGGCGCTTCCGCGTGTCGTGCTTCTACCAGCGCAACCAGGTTGGCATGGTGCTGCGCCGGATCGAGAGCAAGATCCCGACCATCGAGGAGCTGAACCTGCCGCCGGTCGTCAAGACGCTGGCGATGACCAAGCGCGGCATCATCATCTTCGTCGGTGCCACCGGCACCGGTAAGTCGACCTCGCTGGCGGCGATGATCGGCTATCGCAACCAGAACAGTTCCGGCCACATCATCACCATCGAGGACCCGATCGAGTTCGTGCACAAGCACGAGGGCTGCATCGTCACCCAGCGCGAGGTTGGCATCGACACCGACAGCTGGGAAGCGGCGCTGAAGAACACCCTGCGCCAGGCGCCGGACGTGATCATGATCGGCGAGGTGCGCACCCGCGAGGGCATGGACCACGCCATCGCCTTCGCCGAGACCGGTCATCTGGTGCTGTGCACCCTGCACGCCAACAACGCCAACCAGGCGATGGACCGCATCATCAACTTCTTCCCCGAGGACCGCCGCGGCCAGTTGCTGATGGACCTGTCGCTGAACCTCAAGGGTATCGTCGCCCAGCAGTTGATCCCGACGCCGGACGGCAAGGGTCGCCGCGCGGCGATGGAAATCCTGCTCGGCACGCCGCTGATCCAGGACTACATCCGAGACGGCGAGATCCACAAGATCAAGGAAGTGATGAAGGAATCCACCAACCTCGGCATGAAGACCTTCGACCAGAGCCTGTTCGAGCTGTACCAGGCCGGCGAGATCAGCTACGAGGACGCGCTGCGCCACGCCGACTCCAGCAACGAGGTGCGGCTGAAGATCAAGCTCTCCCAGGGCGGCGACGCGCACACGCTGTCGCAGGGCCTGGATGGCGTGGAGCTGATGGAGTCGAAATAGACCGGCACCGGGCTCGCTCCGGTCTGCCCGCGTTTCGCCATGTTCCGTCCAGGGCGCGCCCTGCGGCCGCGCTCCAATGCCGCAGCGGCTGTCCCGGCCGCGTGACGGAGAACGGTCGTGAGCAAGGCGTTGGCGCTGAAACTGGGCTTGATCGGAGCCCTGCTGCTGGTGTTGCTGGTCCCCCTGGGTGCCCTGCGCGGGCTGGTGCTGGAGCGCCAGCAGCGCGCCGCCGAGGTGGTCGAGGAGATCGCCGCATCGAGCAGCCGCGAGCAGACCCTGCTCGGCCCCGTGCTGCTGGTGAAGGGCCACAGGACGATTCGCCTGGAGCAGGTCGTCGCCGAACTGGGCGCGACGCGCACGGCGGTCGACCTGCGCCACGAACCGGTGCAATCACTGGGCTTGCCGGCGCGGCTGGAGATCGATGCCGAACTGGCGACCGAGCGGCGCGGGCGCGGCGTGTTCACCGCGCTGCTCTATCACGGCGAGCAGCGGATCGTCGCCCGCATCGAGCCGCCACCGCCACCGGCAGCGCTGCCCGGACAGATCGATTACCGGGTCGAACAGGCGCGGCTGTTGCTGGGGCTGGGCGACAGCCGTGGCGTGCGCGGCATCGAGGTCGAGGTCAACGGCCGCGTGCTGGCGGTCGAGCCCGGCATGCCCGGCCTCGCCGACCTGCGCGAGGGGCTGTATGTGCCGTTGCCGGCGGAATTGCTCGATGGCACGCCGCTGGACGTGGTGATCGCGCTGGATCTGAGCGGCATTGGCCGGTTGGCCGTTGCGCCGCTGGGCGACGAGACACAGGTGCGGATCAAGTCCGACTGGCCGCATCCGGGGTTTTCCGGTGCCCATTTGCCGATAGAACGAGACATGGGCGAGAAGGGCTTCAGCGCCCGCTGGCAGGTTTCCCGGCTGTCGAGCGGTGCGCAACGGGCGATGCAGGCCTGCCTGGACGGCGCGGGTTGCGCGGCGCTGGGCGACACCGCGCTGTCGGTGCGTCTGGTGGAACCGGTGGACCGCTACCTTATGACCGAGCGCGCGCTGAAGTATTCGCTGCTGTTGCTGGTGGTGGTGTTCGGCATGGTGTTCTTCGTCGAGGCGCTGCGCCGCGTTGTCGTGCATCCGCTGCAGTACGGCCTCACCGGCCTGGCGCTGGCGGTGTTCTTCCTGCTGCTGCTGGCGCTGGCCGAGCACGTCGGCTTCGGCTGGGCGTATCTGGCGGCGGCGCTGGCCTGCAATGCGCTGATCGCCGTCTACATGGAGGCCGTGCTGGGCGGAAGGCGGCGCGGCTGGGCCTTCGCCGGCCTGCTCGGCGTGCTGCATGGCCTGCTGTACCTGCTGCTGCAATCGGAGGATTTCGCCCTGCTGCTCGGCGCGACCGGCCTGTTCGCCCTGCTGGCGACGGTGATGCTGGCGACGCGACGGCTGGACTGGAGCCAGGTCGGTCGCGGCAGCGGGCGCTGACGGCCGGCGAGGCGGCTCAGGATGCCGGTTGTCCGCCGGCAAGGGCTTCCAGCACCGCCATCCGCGCGGCGACGCCGTTGGATACCTGTTCGCGGATCACCGACTGCGGGCCATCGGCCACGGCGTCGGCGATCTCGACGCCGCGGTTCATCGGCCCCGGGTGCATGACGATGGCATCCGGCCGCGCCAGCGCCAGCCGCTCGGCGGTCAGGCCCCAGTCGCGGTAGAAGGCGTCGGCAGAACTGATCAGGCCCTCGTCCATGCGCTCGCGCTGCAGGCGCAGGGTGATCACCACGTCGGCCTCGTGCAGCGCCTCCTCGGCGTGGTCGTGGACCGTGCAGCCCTGGCTGACCGTGCTGTCCGGCAACAACGCCGGCGGCGCGGCCAGGGCGATGCTGCAGGTGCCGAGCAGGCGCAGCGCATGCAGGTCGGAGCGCGCCACCCGCGAGTGGCGGATGTCGCCGAGGATCGCCACCTTCAGCCGGCTGAAGTCCTCGCCCTTGTGCTGGCGGATGGTCAGCATGTCGAGCAGGGCCTGGGTTGGATGGTGGCTGCGGCCGTCGCCGGCATTGATCAGTCGTGTCTGCGGTGCGCAGTCGGTGGCCAGTGCGGCGACCGCGCCGTCGACGCCGTGGCGGATGGCGAACAGCGTCACGCCCATTGCTTCCAGCGTGCGCAGGGTGTCGCCGATGGTCTCGCCCTTGCGCGAGGACGAGGCAGCCATGTCGAAGTCGATCACTTCCGCGCCAAGCCGCACGCCGGCCAGGCGGAACGAGCAGCGGGTGCGGGTGGAGGGCTCGAAGAACAGGTTGGCGAGGGTTGCGCCGGCCAGTGGACGATGGCCGTGGTCGCCGCCGAGGGCGAGCGGGCGCAGCGCTGCGGCGCGCCGCAGCAGGGCGTCCAGGGTGGTCGCGGACAGCGCGTCGATGGCGAGCAGGTGGCGCAGCGGAAGGTCGTCACGGGTCATGGCGGCGGGCCGGGCATGCCGGCCTGGAGCCAGCGTTCGAGGATGATCTGGGCGGCGATGGCGTCGTGCAGGCCGGCGTCGCGCCGCCGCGCCGCGCCGCGCGCGCGGGCGTCGGCGAAGCGCCGGTTGGCTTCCTTGGAGGTCGAGCGTTCGTCGACCAGGATCACCGGCAGGGCGTAGCGCTCGCGCAGCCCGGCGGCGAAGCGCCGAGCGCGATGGGTGGCAAGCTGCTCCTCGCCGTCCAGGGTCAGCGGCTCGCCGACGACCAGGATGTGCGGACGCCAGGACTGGCACAGTGCGTCGATCCGCGACCAGTCCGGGCGGTCGTCGGGATGCTCGAGCACGGCCAGGGCGCGGGCGCTCTGGCTCAGGCTGTTGCCGACGGCGACGCCGGTGCGCCGGGCACCGACATCGAAACCCAGGGCGCAGCGCGGGCCGGCCTCGGCGCTCATGCGTGGCCGGCGTAATGGGCGAGGCGATGGATGTCGACACCCATCAGCCCGGCGGCGACTTCCCAGCGCGCCGCGAGCGGCGTGTCGAAGACGATGCCGGCATCGGCCGGAACGGTGAGCCAGGCGTTGTCCTGGAGTTCTTCCTCCAGTTGCCCGGCCGACCAGCCGGCATAGCCCAGCGCCACCAACGCCCGCTGCGGCCCTTCGCCGGCGGCCATCGCGGCGAGGATGTCGCGCGAGGTGGTCAGGCACAGCGCCGGCGAGATGTCGAGGCTGGAGTCCCAGCGCATCGCGGTCGGCTCGTGCAGCACGAAGCCGCGTTCGGGCTGCACCGGGCCGCCGCTGAGCACCGGCGTCGCCGCCAGCGTGGCGTCGTCGGTGGCGAGGTCCAGTTGCGCCAGCAGTTCGCCCAGCGTGTAGCCGCTGCTGCGGCTGAGCATCAGCCCCATCGCGCCGTCGCTGCCGTGCTGGCAGAGCAGGGTCACGCCGCGGGCGAAATTCGGGTCGAGCAGGGCCGGCACGGCGATCAGGAAGTGGTTGGCGAGCGAGGCGGTCTGGCGCATGCGGACGATTGTACCCGTCGCCGCGTCGCGCTTATTCGTTGCGCAGGATGTTGCCGGGCAGGAACTGCCAGGTGCGGGTGATGTGCAGGATGTCGATGCGCTCGCGGGTGACCGGCAGCGGCGGATACGGCTCGGCCAGGCGCACCGTGCGCTGCGCGGCGTCGTCCAGCAGCGGGTAGCCGCTGGGCTGGACGATGTCGATGCGCTCCACGCTGCCGTCGCGGCGTACCGCCACCGTCATCACCAGTTGCCCGGTCAGGTTGCGCCGCCGCGCCTCGTCCGGGTAGTTGAGGTTGCCGATGCGCTCGACCCGCGCCACCCATTCGCGCAGGTAGGCGGCGTATTCGTATTCGCGGGTGTTGGCGGAGACGAACTTGCGTCGCGGGCGCTTGGCGTAGGCCTCGCTCTGGCGGTCGATCTCGGCGGCCAGACGGGCCATCTCCAGCCTGTGCTCGATCAGCTCGCGCTGGGTCGGCAAGGGTTCGCGCGGGGTGCTCGCCAGTTCGATCCCGGTGACCGGTTCGACCTCGGCCGTGGTGGCCACCGCGACCAGATCCTCGGCCGGCTGCGGCTCCGGCGCGCCGGCCTCCAGCGGTGCCGGCGCGATGCCGGTTTCCGGCTGCGGCACGCGCGCCGTCTGCGCCTCGCGCGGACGCCGCGCGTGGTCGCTGTCGCCACCGCCCTGCTGGTTGCTGGCGGCGAGGAAGTCGGCCTTCTCCGGTGCCTGCTCGGTACGGGTCTGGGTCAGTATCACTTCCAGCGTCGGCGTCAGCGGCGCGGCGTCCTCGACGACGAAGCCGATGCCGAGGATGGCGGCCACGTGCAGCAGGACGGAGAACACCAGGGTCGCGCCCAGCCGGTCGGCGGGGGTGATCCGTGGAACTTCGCTCACCGGCACAGCGCCTCGATGCGGTCCAGCAGCAGGCCGGCGATGCGCGTGCCGCACTGGGCGTCGATCTCGCGGATGCAGGTCGGACTGGTGACGTTGACTTCGGTCAGCCGGTCGCCGATCACGTCGAGGCCGACGAACAGCATGCCGCGACGGACCATTTCCGGACCGACGGCGGCGGCGATGCGGTAGTCGTCCTCGCCCAGCGGCTGCGCCACGCCGCGTCCGCCGGCGGCGAGGTTGCCGCGGAAGTCGCTGGCCCCGGGAATGCGCGCCAGGCAGTACGGAACCGGCTCGCCGTCGACCAGCAGCACGCGCTTGTCGCCCTGCGCGATGGCCGGGACGAAGGCCTGCGCCAGCGCCAGTTCGACACCGTTCCGGGTCAGCGTCTCGATGATGACGTTGAGGTTGTCCTCGCCGCGGCGGACGCGGAAGATCGAACGCCCGCCCATGCCGTCCAGCGGCTTGAACACGCAGTCGCCGTGGAGGTCGACGAACTCGCGCAGCGCCGCGGCATCGCGGCTGACCAGGGTCGGCGGACACAGCTCGGGGAAGTGCAGGGCGAACAGTTTCTCGTTCATGTCGCGCAGGCCCTGCGGGTCGTTGACCACGCGCGCGCCCTGCGTCGCCGCCAGGCTGAGGATCTGGGTGTCGTGGACGTATTGCGCATCGACCGGCGGATCCTTGCGCATCAGGATCGCGTCCAGCTCGCCCAGCGGGCGCAGTCGCGGCGCATCCAGTGTGAACCAGTTGGCGGAATCCTCGCGCACCTGCAACCGCGAAAGGCGCGCCATCGCCTCGCCGCCGCGCAGGCAGAGACTGCCCGGCAGCGCGTACCAGAGCCGCTGGCCGCGCGCCTGCGCCTCCAGCAACATGGCGAAAGTGGAGTCTTTCTTGATCGTGATGGATTCGATCGGATCCATCACCACCGCGACATCGAGTGGCATCCGGGTCGGGCTCGCAGGGGCGGGGAGGTCGATGCCTTGCAGCGGGCTGCAGACATCGCCGGCTATACTAGCACCGGGGGTTTGGCTGCTTGACAGCTTGCGTCAACGCTGGGATATAGACGACCGTGGAGTCGGCGTGAAGGCCGAACCAGGCAATCGCTGGGGAAACAGCATGGAAGACAACGCGAGCGCGACAGGCCTGACCGGATTGCGGGTCATGGTCATCGACGATTCGAAGACCATCCGGCGCACCGCCGAGACCTTGCTCAAGAAGGAAGGTTGCGAGGTGACCACGGCCACCGACGGTTTCGAGGCGCTCGCCAAGATCGCCGACTACAAGCCGGAGATCATCTTCGTCGACATCATGATGCCGCGCCTGGACGGCTACCAGACCTGCGCGCTGATCAAGAACAACCAGTTGTTCCGCCGCACGCCGGTGATAATGCTGTCCTCCAAGGACGGCCTGTTCGACAAGGCGCGCGGGCGGATCGTCGGCTCGGAGGAATACCTGACCAAGCCCTTCACCCGTGATGAACTGCTCGACACCGTGCGACGGTTCTCCGGGCGCGGCTAGGGCAGGGCGGATTTTCCAGGGGGGAAAGTGATGGCACGCATCCTGATCGTCGATGACTCGCCGACCGACACCCGGGTCTTCACCTCGGTGCTGGAGCGCAATGGCCACGACGTGTTGTCGGCAGGCACCGCCGAAGAAGGCATCGAGACCGCGCGTCGCGAATTGCCGGATTTGATCCTGATGGATGTCATCATGCCCGGCATGAACGGCTTCCAGGCGACCCGCGCGCTGTCGCGCGATCCGACCACCCAGCACATCCCGGTCATCATCGTCAGCACCAAGAACATGGAGACCGACCGCGTCTGGGGCCTGCGCCAGGGGGCCAAGGATTACCTGGTCAAGCCGCCCAGCGAGCGCGCCCTGATCGATCGCATCCAGTCGCTGCTCAACCCGGGAGCCGCCTGACGCCATGGTCGCCGAGATGCCCTCCGCCTTCGACGTGCTGGTCGACTACGAACAGCGCAGCCTGGCGCACCAGCCGGGCACGCCCGAGCACATCGACGCGCCCGGCCTGTGGCGCGGCGTCGGCTATCGGCTCGGCAGCCGGCACCTGGCTTCCTCGTTCAACGAAGTGGTCGAGGTCATCACCGTGCCGTCGCTGACGCCGATTCCCGGCGGGCTGAACTGGCTGCTCGGCCTTGCCAACGTGCGCGGCAACCTGCTGCCGATGGTCGACCTCAAGCTGTTTCTCGAAGGCGAGCGCACCGTGCAGCACGAGAACCAGCGCGCGCTGGTGGTGCGCCAGCCGGGCGGCAACGTGGCGGTGCTGATCGACGAGTTGCACGGCCAGCGCCACTTCGTCGACGCGCAGCGCTGCGAGGCGGGCGGCATTGCCGAGGGGCGCTACGCGGACTACGTCGGCCAGGCCTACCGGCTGGGCGACATCACCTTTGGCGTATTCAGCATGACGCAGCTCACGCGGGCGGCGGAATTCCGACAGGCGGCCCTGTAGCGGGCGCACATCACTTTCTGGGGCGAGGTTGCACACATGAGCACTACATCGGCGGGTAGCGGGCGCGAACGGCGCGGCGCAATCAACTTCTGGATCGCGATCCTGCTCGTCGCACTGGCGTTGCTGGGCGCGAACTTCTACTTCGCGGCGCGCTACACCGCGCAGGAGAACGAAGCGCGAACGCGCATCGCCGACATCCAGGTGCTGTCGCAGCAGGTCGCCAAGTTCGCCCAGGACGCGGCGGCCGGCGGCTTCGACGCCTTCAACGAACTGCGCGCCACCAGTTCGCGCATCCAGCAGGCGATCACCGAACTCCAGGTCGGCGCACCGACCGACGGCATGCCCGGCTATGCCGGCGAGGCCGCGGTCAGCGGCGAGCTGGAGCGCCTGGTAAGCATCTGGCAGCCGATGCGCGAGGATGCCCAGGAGATCCTCGAACGCGAGGATCTGGTGCTCGAACTGGCCGAAACCGCCGCCGGCTTTTCCGCCCAGATCCCGCAGTTGCAGACGCAACTGGAGGAAGTGGTGCGCGCCATGAGCGACGCCGGTGCCGCCAACTCGCAGGTCTACATCACCTCGCGGCAGATCCTGCTGGCCGACCGCATGCTGCGCTACGTCGCCCAGATCCTGCAGGGCGGCTCGGGCGCGGTGTCCGCCGCCGACCGCTTCTCGCGCGAGGATTCGATCTTCGGCCAGGTGCTCGGTGGCCTGATGGCGGGCAACGCCGAACAGGGCATCCGCCGCGTCGACGCCCCGGCCGCGCGGCAGATTCTCGGCGACGTCTCCGGCATCTACGAGGGCGTGCGCAGCGATGTCGGCAAGATCCTCGAAGCCTCCACCGACCTGTTCGAGGTGAAGGAAGCCGCCGACCGCATCTTCCAGGGTTCCAACGAACTGCTCGAAGGCGCGCGCAGCTTCAACATCAGCTTCAACAGCCTGCCCGAGACGCGGCTTTTCCCCAGCCTGTTGATCGGCATCATCGCCGGTGCCTTCGCCCTGCTCGGCATCGGCGGCCTGTTGACCACCCTGTATCGCGACCAGCGCCGCCGCTTCCAGGTGTCGTCCGAACTCAACCAGCGCAACCAGGAAGCCATTCTGCGTCTGCTGGACGAAATGGGCTCGCTGGCCGAAGGCGACCTGACCGTCCGCGCCACCGTCACCGAGGACATCACCGGCGCGATCGCCGACTCCATCAACTTCGCCATCGAGGCGCTGCGCTCCCTCGTCACCACCATCAACGAGACCGCCGTGCAGGTGGCCGCCGCCGCCCAGGAAACGCAGGCCACCGCCATGCACCTGGCCGAAGCCGCCGAGCATCAGGCGCAGCAGATCACCTCCGCCTCGGCGGCGATCAACGAAATCGCCGTCTCCATCGACGAGGTGTCGAAGAACTCCGCCGAATCGGCCGACGTGGCGCAGCGCTCGGTGCAGATCGCCGCCAAGGGCGCCGAAGTGGTGCGCCAGACGATTCAGGGCATGGACTCGATTCGTGACCAGATCCAGGAAACCTCCAAGCGAATCAAGCGTCTGGGCGAAAGCTCGCAGGAAATTGGCTCGATCGTGGAACTGATCAACGACATTGCCGAGCAGACCAACATCCTGGCGCTGAACGCCGCCATCCAGGCCGCATCGGCCGGTGAGGCGGGCCGTGGCTTCGCGGTCGTGGCCGACGAAGTGCAGCGCCTCGCAGAACGCTCGGCCAACGCCACCAAGCGAATCGAAACCCTGGTGCAGACGATTCAGGCCGATACCAACGAAGCGGTGTCCTCGATGGAACAGACCACCGCCGAAGTGGTCGCCGGTGCCCGTCTTGCAGAAGACGCCGGTCTGGCGCTGGGCGAGATCGAAAAGGTGTCGAACGACCTCGCCGACCTGATTCAGAACATCTCCGAGGCGGCCCGCCAGCAGTCCGCTGCGGCGACCAACATCTCCTCCACCATGAACGTGATTCAGGAAATCACCACGCAGACCTCGGTCGGTGCCAGCCAGACCGCGGAATCGATCGGAAACCTCGCCCAGCTTGCCGCCGACCTGCGTCGCTCGGTCGCCGACTTCAAGCTGCCCGGTTGAGTTTCGGAACCGGATTGAGGAACAGGGACTGACAGCGCGATGGTTACGGCGACCAGCCGACAGACACGGAGCACGATCACGCCGCCGCCGATGGGCGACGCGGAGTTCGCCCGTTGGGTGCGCCTGCTCGAAGCGCGCACCGGCGTCACCGTGCCGCCCGAGCGCAAGCCCTTCCTGGTCAGCGGCCTGCGTCGTCGCATGCGCGAAAACGGCCACACCGACTACAGCGCCTACTACGAGGAATTGCTCGATGGCGCGCGCGGCGCGATGGAATGGGCGGCGCTGGTCGACCATCTCACCGTCCACGAAACCCACTTCTTCCGCCATCCGCCGTCGATCTCGCTGATCCGCGACGAGTGGCTGCCGCAGTGGCTGGCGCGCGCCGCTCCGGAGCAGGATCTGCACGCGCTGTCGGTCGGCTGTTCCACCGGCGAGGAGGCGTATTCGCTGGCGATGGTCCTCGACGAGGTATTGGCCGAGCACTCGCCGGCGCGGCGTTTCGGCATCACCGCCACCGACGTCAGCCAGCCGGCGCTGGCGATCGCCCGCAGCGCCGTCTATCCGATGTCGCGACTGGAGCAGATTCCCGAGCGCCTGCACGCCCAGATGGTCGAAGCGGTCGACGAGGGCAGCTTCCGCATCGCCGAGCGCCTGCGCTCGCGGGTCGGCTTCGCCTGCGTCAACCTGCTGCACGCGGCGCGCGCGCCGCTGCGCCAGCTTGACCTCATCTACTGCCAGAACGTCCTGATCTATTTCGCCCGCGAGCGTCGCGGCGAATTGCTGGACGGCCTGGCCCGGCTGCTCAGGCCCGATGGCCTGCTGGTGCTCGGGCCGGGCGAAATCACCAACTGGACCCATCCGCAGCTGGTCCGCACCGGCGGACGCCAGACCCTGGCCTACCAGCGCATTTCGAAAGAGACCCGGGCATGAGGTTGCAAGACACCATCGACTTCACCACCCTGACCTGGGTCAAGAGCGAACTCGACCAGACGCTCAAGCAGGCCCATGCGGCCCTCGAGGCCTACGTCGAGGATCCCTCCGACGCCAGTCAGATCCGCTTCTGTGCCACCTACCTGCACCAGGTGCAGGGCACCTTGCGCATGGTCGAACTGTTCGGCGCGGCCACCGTCAGCGAGGAAATGGAGCAACTGGCGATTGCCTTGCTCGGCGACCAGGTGGCCTCGCGCGAGGAAGCCTATGCGGTGCTGATGCGCGGCATCGTGCAGTTGCCGGACTACCTGGAACGCCTGCAAAGCGGCCACAAGGACATTCCGGTCGTCCTGTTGCCATTGGTCAACGAACTGCGCGCCGCGCGTGGCGAGAAGCCGCTGGCGGAAAGCGCCCTGTTCACGCCGGATCTGTCGCGCACCCTGCCGGCGACCGCGCGCGGCCCGGAAACCGCCCTGCCGGAAGCCGAGCTGCGCCGCCAGGCCGAGTCGCTGCGTGCGCAGTTCCAGACCGCCCTGCTGCACTGGTTCCGCAACGATGACCCGGATACCCATGTCAGCCGCCTGGTGGAGGTGTGCGACAACCTGATCGCCGTGACCCACGAGGAAGAAGCCCGGCGCCTGTTCTGGGTCGCCGCCGGCGTGCTGGAGGCGCTGCGCGCCAAGGCGTTCGAGCCCTCCACCCAGCTCAAGCAGACCATCGGCAAGGTGGAGCGCGAGATCAAGCGCCTGGCCGATGCCGGCGAGATCAGCTTCCGCGTCGATCCGCCGCGCGAACTGACCCGCGCGCTGCTCTACTTCGTCGCCCACGCACCCACCGAGCACGGCCGCATCGGCGAGTTGCGGCAGACCTTCCGCCTCGACCTGCTGCTGCCGACCGAGGCCGAACTGGAACACGCCCGCGGCAGCATGTCCGGGCACAACCGCGCCCTGCTCAACACCGTCTCGGCGGCGATCAAGGAAGACCTGCTTCGGGTCAAGGACGCGCTCGACATCCACCTGCGCACCCGCAGCACCGATGTCGCCGCGCTGGCCCAGCACGAGGAAGTGCTGACCCGCGTCGGCGATACCCTGGGCATGCTCGGCTTGGGTGTGCCGCGCCGCGTGGTGTCCGAACAGCGCCAGATCCTCGAGGACATCGTCGCCGGCAAGCGTCAGGGCGACGAAGCCGCCCTGCTCGACATCGCCGGTGCCCTGCTGTACGTGGAAGCCTCGCTGGACGACCAGGTCCAGCACCTCGGCGCTGCGGCGCAGCCGGATGGCGAGGACGAAGGCGTGCTGCCGCAGGTCGAATCGCGCAAGGTGCTCGATGCCCTGGTGCGCGAGGCCGAGGCCAATTTCGCCCAGGCCAAGCAGAGCTTCGTCGCCTTCGTCGAAAGTGGCTGGGACCACGCCCAGCTCAGCGACGTGCCGCGCCTGCTCGACGAGGTGACCGGCGCCCTGCGCATCCTCGAACTGGACGATCCGCCGCGCTATCTCAGCGCCGTGCGCCAGTTCACCCAGGCAGAGCTGCTGGAGCGCCACCGCGTGCCCAACGGCCCGCAGATGGACACCCTGGCCGACGCGCTGGCCAGCCTCGAGTACTACCTCGAAGCGCTGCGCGAACAGCGCGCCGGCCGCGAGCGCATCCTCGACACCACACGCATCAGCCTGGAGCGCCTCGGCTACTGGCCGATCCCCGAATACCGCCCGTTCCAGGCATCCACCTCAGTAGCGGAAGCACTTGCTGCCGAAGCCATCGCCGAGGTTGCGCCGGAGCCGGCGGTCGATCCGGCCATCGCGTTCGAGGCCGCGGAGACGGATGCCGGCACGCCGCCGCCGGTCGCCGCAGACCTGGCTCCGGCAGCCACCGAAACCGTCCCCGCCGTGGCCACCGTCGACGAGTCGCTGGGCGACTTCGTGCCCGGCTTCGAGGACATCGGCGAGGACATCGACGAGGAAATCCGCGAGGTCTTCGTCGAGGAGGTGCAGGAGGAAATCCGCAACCTCGGCGAACTGCTGCCGATTTGGCGCGCCGCGCCGACCGATCTGGAAACGATCAAGCCGATCCGCCGCGTCTTCCACACCCTGAAGGGCAGCGGCCGCCTGGTCGGCGCGCTCACCCTGGGCGAGTTCAGTTGGAAGGTCGAAGGCATGCTCAACCGCGTGCTCGACGCCACCATCGAGCCTTGGCCGGAAGTGCTGGTCGTGGTCGGCGAAGCACATGACGTGCTGCCGCAACTGCTGGCCGCGCTGCGCGGCGAGCCGACCCGCCGCGTCGACATCGTCGGTATCAAGGACGCCGCCGACCGACTCGCCGGCGGCGAGCGCCTCGCCTACGTGCGTCCGCAGGCCGAGCCCACGGCAGCCGAGATCGCCGAGACCATCGAGACCATCGAGACCATCGGCAGCACCGCCGATCAGGTCGCCGGCGCGGTCGAATCGGCTGCGGTCGAACTCGACGAAGCGGTGGCGGCGGAGTTCGTCGAACACTTCGACGCAGCCGTCGCCGAGGCGGAGGAAACGCCGGCAGCGGAGGAAGAACCCGCTGCCTTGCCCGAGCCGCCTGTCGAGGTGCCGGTCGAGAGCGAAGCCGAAGTCGAAACCGATGTCTTCGCATCTGCCGATGCCGCCGAGGAAGAGGCCGTCATCGGCCAGGACGAGCCGTCCACCGGCACGCCATTCGTCATCGACACCGTGCTGTTCGACATCCTGAAGACCGAGGTCGAGGGCCATCTGGAAACCCTGGACGATTACATCGGCCAGAGCCAGACCGGCCCGCGCCAGGTCAGCGACCAGGTGCTGCGCGCCGTACACACCATGAGCGGTGCCTTCGCGATGACCGAAGTTCCGCACATCGGCGAAGTGGCCGGTCCGCTGGAAAGCTACATCAAACGCCTGCTGGCCCGCGAGGAAGCGCCAAGCGCATCGGGTCTTGGCCTGATCGCCGAAGCCACCGCTGCCATCCGCAGCCTGATGGCCGGCCTGGACAGCGACGCGCCGTTGGCCCCGGCCTTCCCGCGCCTGGCCGAGCGCATGCAGGCGATCCGCGACACCCTGCCGGAGCCGACCGGCCCGCTGCTGCCCCTGCACACCGAGGATGCCGCGCTGGCGGCGCTCGAAGCCGAACGTCTCGAAGCCGAGCGCGCCGAAGCCGAGCGCGCCGAAGCCGAGCGTGTCGAAGCCGAACGCGTCGAAGCCGAACGCGTCGAAGCCGAGCGTGCCGAAGCCGAACGCGTCGAAGCCGAGCGCGTCGAAGCCGAGCGCGTCGAAGCCGAGCGCGTCGAAGCCGAGCGCGTCGAAGCCGAGCGCGTCGAAGCCGA
>JBAYTD010000031.1:0-22508 GCA_041675805.1 Lysobacteraceae bacterium | reverse complement strand
GCTGCCGACCACGCCGCCGACGATGGCCCCGAGCAGGGCCGGCGTGCGGTCCTGCGAGTAGCCGCGATAATGCACCGGCTGGCGATAGACCACCGGCTCGCGGCGGCACTTGTCGCGGTAGATGGGGCGGTCGTAACGCTCGATGATCGGATCGACGCGGATCACCTGCGCCCAGTCATAGTGCTGCTGCGGGCGGTCGTAGCCGCGGAAGTCGTAATCGGCGGACCAGACCGCCCCGGACACCATCAACCCGACCACTGCCAGACAGGCTGCAAACTTGCGCGACATGAAGCTTCTCCTTGCACCGAACGGGCGCACCGGCCCGCACGCCGACGACGCTAGGGTTGCGGCGCTTAATCCGTAGTGAACCCGGCCGCCGCGTTCAGGCCGGCGACAGCGCAGGTTGCCGGGCGCTCAGCCAGACCGCCCGAAACCGCCTCGCCAGCCCAGCCGCGCGGTCCGCGCTGGCCTACACTAGCGCCATCCTTCCCAGCATCCAGGTCCCGCCATGTCGCTCACTCCCGAACTGCGCCAGCGCATCGAATCCCTGCTCGCCGAGCATCGCGTCCTGCTGTTCATGAAGGGCTCGCCGGAGGCCCCGCGCTGCGGCTTTTCCGCCAAGGCTGCCGGCATCCTCGACTCGCTGCTGGACGGCTACGGCTCGTTCGACGTACTCGACGACCCCGACATCCGCGACGGCATCAAGGCCTACGGCAACTGGCCGACCATTCCGCAACTCTATGTCGACGGCGAACTGGTCGGCGGCAGCGACATCATCGCCTCGATGCTCGACAGCGGCGAACTGCACGGCCTGCTCGGCCTGGCCGAGCCGGACCGCACGCCGCCGGAAATCCACATCACCCCGGCCGCCGCCGACGCCATCCGCCAGGCGATGGGCGACGCCGAGGGCGTCGGCCTGCACCTGGAGGTCAGCCCGCGCTTCGAGGCGCAGTTCCAGCTCAAGCCGGTGAGCGGGCGCGAGATCGTCACCGAGTCTCAAGGCATCCGCGTCCACCTCGACCTCGCCAGCGCGCCGCGCGCGCGTGGCATCGAGATCGACTGGGTCGACGACTTGCGCGGCAGCGGCCTCGCCATCCGCAACCCGAACGCGCCGCCAGGCGTGGAATCTATCGACGTCGACGCCCTGCGCGAGCGCATCGAGCGCGGCGACATCACGGTGGTCGATGTCCGCCCGCCGCAGGCGCGCCAGGCGCAGCCGTTCCCGCTGGCCCACGAAGTGCTCGACGAGGACAGCCACGACCGCCTCGCCGCGCTGCCGCCGGAAACCCCGCTGGCCTTCCTCTGCGCCCACGGCATCTCCAGCCGGCAGGCCGCCGAGCACTTTCGCGGACATGGCTTCAAGGCACTGTTCAGCGTCGACGGCGGCATGGAGGCCTGGCTGGCCCGTTTCGGCTGATGCCTGCCCGCAACGCAACATGACATCGTCGAGACTTTGCATTAGGTTAATGCCGCACGGCATTGATCCGCTGTTAAAAGTCGCCGGGCGTTCCGGCCGACCGGCTTGATGCCATCGGAGCCTTGGAGGTCCGACGATGCGCCTGTTGATCGTATCCGTCCTGATCCTTCTGCTGGCGGCGTGCTCGGGCGGGCGCGTTGGCGCGGCCCTGGATGCCTGCGAAGACACCCTGAAGGAACGCGCGGCCAACCGCACCTATTCGCTCGACCACAACGCCCTGAAAGCCAGTGCGCAGGCCGAAGGCAACGACCTCATCCACATCAAGGGCACGGTCGTGTTCGACCCCGGCCTGCCGCGTGAGCTGACGCTGCCGCTGGAATGCACCGCCCGCTTCAGCGCCGACAAGGCCGAGCCGGACATCATCGGCTTCACCATCCTCTGGGAGTGAGCGGCGGGCGTCGCGCGGACGCCGCTGAACCGCTCTGTTGCCTCGCCCGCGTCAATCGTCGAAGCGCAGATGCTTCACCGATTTGCCATGCCGGCGGATCAGCTTCAGCGCCTCGATGCCGATGGTGATGTGCGACTCCACGTAGCTCGCCGACACCCGCATGTCGCTGGCCTCGGTCTTCACGCCTTCCGGGATCATCGGCTGGTCGGACACCAGCAGCAGCGCGCCGGAGGGGATGCCGTTGGCGAAACCGGCGGCGAAGATCGTCGCCGTCTCCATGTCGATCGCCATGCAGCGGGTCTTGCGCAGGTAGGCCTTGAAGTCGTCGTCGTGTTCCCAGACGCGGCGATTGGTGGTGTAGACCGTGCCGGTCCAGTAATCGTGTTCGAGGTCACGGATCATCGTCGACACGGCGCGCTGCAGCGAGAACGCCGGCAGCGCCGGCACTTCCGGCAGCAAATAATCGTTCGAGGTGCCCTCGCCACGGATCGCGGCAATCGGCAGGATCAGGTCGCCGAGCTGGTTCTTGCGCTTGAGCCCGCCGCACTTGCCCAGAAACAGCACCGCCTTCACATCGATGGCCGACAGCAGGTCCATCATGGTGGCCGCATTGGCGCTGCCCATGCCGAAGTTGATCATGGTGATGCCGTCGATGGTGGCGCTGGGCATCGGCCGGTCGCGGCCCACCACCTCCGCCCCGGTCAGGCGCGAGAACACGTCCAGATAGCCGCCGAAATTGGTCAGCAGCACGTGTGGCCCGAAGCCTTCCAGCGGAATGCCGGTATAGCGCGGCAGCCAGTTGCTGACGATATCTTCCTTGGTCTTCATCGCGATGCGCCTCCTTGTCGTGGTCGTGTGCAACCGGCGATTTTAGCGTCTTGCGCGGTGCCGAAAGACGCAACCCCGGCATTGCGCCGCCGCAACCGTGGCCGAATCGGCGGCAATCCCCTACCCTGCTGTGCTTTGACCGCCGGGACCGCCCCATGTCTACCCATCGCCATCTCGTTGCCGCCGCGCTGATCGGCGCGCTTGTCGTTCCAGCCGCCGCGCAGGCGGCCAAGAAGTCCGATGCCAAAGCGGCAAGCTGGTCGGTGGAATCCAGCCTTGCGGCACACAGGACGATCCGTTTCGACACCAGCGAAGGCACCTGGATGAACCTCGACGTGTCGCCCGATGGCAGGCGGATCGTGTTCGACCTGCTCGGCGACCTGTATCTGCTGCCGATCGAGGGCGGCACGGCGACACGCCTGACCTCCGGCCGTGCCTTCGACGTGCAGCCGCGCTTTTCCCCGGACGGCAAGCAGGTCGCCTTCACCTCCGACCGCAGCGGCGGCAACAACCTGTGGCGCATCGCCGTGGATGGCGGCAACGCCAGCCAGGTCAGCTTCGAGGACTTCCGCCTGCTCAACAACCCGATCTGGACCGAGGACGGCCAGTACCTGATCGGCCGCAAGCACTTCACCGGCATGCGCTCGGCCGGTGCCGGCGAGTTGTGGATGTACCACACCGGCGGCGGCAAGGCCGGCCTGCAACTGACCAAGCAGAAGAACGACCAGCAGGACCAGGGCGAGCCGGCGCTGAGCCCGGACGGCCGCTACCTTTACTTTTCCGAGGATGTCAGCCCCGGCCCGAGCTTCCAGTACAACAAGAACCCGCACGGCGTGATCTACGCCATCCGCCGGCTGGACCGGCAGACCGGCGATATCGACACCCTGCTGCGCAGCCCAGGCGGCGCGGTACGTCCGCAGCCCTCGCCGGACGGCAAGCAGCTCGCCTTCGTCAAGCGCGTACGCGAGAAGACCGTGCTGCACCTGCTCGATCTGGAGTCCGGCATCAGCCGCCCGCTGTGGGACGGACTGAGCCAGGACCAGCAGGAAGGCTGGGCGATCTTCGGCCCCTATCCCAACTACGACTGGCTGCCGGACGGCTCGGCCCTGGTGGTCTGGGCGCAGGGCGGCCTGTGGAAAATCGACGCGGAAAGCGGCGCGGCGACGTCGATCCCCTTCACCGCCAAGGTGGAACAGGCCGTGGCGCAGCCGCTGCGCTTCGAGCAGACGCTGGACAGCGACCGCTTCGCGCCGAAAATGATCCGCGACGTCGCCACCGCGCCGGACGGCCGCCGGGTGGTCTTCCATGCCGTCGGCCAGCTCTGGCTGCGCGATCTGCCCAACGGCACGCCGCAGGCGCTCAATCCCGGCGCTGCGGATTTCGAATACCAGCCCAGCTTCAGCGCCGATGGCCGCAAGCTGCTCTACACGCGCTGGAACGACGCCGACCTGGTGCGCATGGTCGAGCGCGACCTCGGCAGCGGCGAGGAACGCCTGCTGCCGACCGCGCCCGGGTACTACTACGGCCCGAAGTTCGCGCCCAACGGCCGCGACATCGTGTTCGCCAAGTCGTCCGGCAGCGAGCTGACCGGCAGCGTCTGGTCCAGCGATCCCGGCATCTACCTGCTGCGCGCCAACGCCGCCGCGCCGGTGCGCATCGCCAAGGGCGGCAACAGCCCGCAGTTCAGCGCCGATGGCCAACGCGTGCTGTATTTCAGCGGCGGCTTCAACAACAAGGAGTCCGGCCGCAAGCTGATGAGCGTCGGCCTGAACGGCGAGGAGCCGCGGCAGATCTTCAGCATGAAGTACCCCAACTTCGCCAGCCTCAGCCCGGACGGCAAGTGGGTCGCCTTCACCGAACTGTTCAACGCCTATGTCGCCCCGGTGCCGAGCACCGGCGGCAGCGTCGAACTGTCCAGGGACGGCAGCGCCTTCCCGGTGGCGCAGGTCAGCCGCGACGTCGGCTCCTACCTGCACTGGTCCGGCGATTCAAAGCGCCTGCACTGGCTGGTCGGCAACCGTTACGTCAGCCGCGCGCTGGACGACAGCTTTGCCTTCCTGCCCGGTGCCGCGAAGAACCCGCCCAAGCTCGACGCCGAAACCGGCATCGATCTCGGTCTCGACCTGCCGGTGTACGCGCCGGAACAGACCATCGCCCTGGTCGGTGCCCGTGTCATCACCTTCCGCGATGCCGAAAGCGCGCAGGAGGTGGTCGAGGACGGCGTGGTGCTGGTGCGCGGCGATCGTCTGGCCGGCGTCGGCGCGCGCGGCGAGGTCGCCATTCCCGACGGTGCCCGCGTCGTCGACGTGGCCGGCAAGACCATCATCCCCGGCCTCGTCGATGTCCACGCCCACGCCGCCCATTTCGGCGGCGGCGTGATCCCGCAGCAGAACTGGGCCTACTACACCAACCTCGCCTTCGGCATCACCACGATGCACGATCCCAGCGCCAGCAACGAGTTCGTCTTCTCGCAGGCGGAACTGGTCAAGGCCGGGCGTATGGTCGGCCCGCGCGTGATGTCGACCGGCACCATCCTTTACGGTGCCGATTTCGACTTCAAGGCGGTGGTCAACTCGCTCGACGACGCGCGTTCGCACCTGCGGCGGATGAAGGCGCTCGGCGCGTTCTCGGTGAAAAGCTACAACCAGCCGCGTCGCGACCAGCATCAGCAGATCAACCAGGCCGCCCGCGAGCTGCAAATGCTGGTGGTCGAGGAAGGCGGCGCAACCTTCTTCCACAACCTGCCGATGATCCTCGACGGTGCCACCGGCGTGGAGCACAACCTGCCGATCGCGCCGCTTTACCGCGACGTGATCCAGTTGATGGCCGGCACCGACGTGCGCAACACGCCGACCCTGGTGGTGAGCTACGGCGGCCTGTCCGGCGAGCGCTGGTTCTATGCCCGCGATGCGGTCTGGGAGGACGAGAAGCTGAACCGCTTCTTCCCGCGCGAGACGCTGGACGAACTGGCCATCCGCCGCGAAACCGCGCCGGACTGGGACTATTACCACGTCGAAGTGGCCAGGTCGGCCAAGGCGCTGCGCGATGCCGGGGTGAAGATCCAGGTCGGCGGCCATGGCCAGATGCAGGGCCTGGCCGCGCACTGGGAAATCTGGATGCTCGAACAGGGCGGCTTCACGCCGTTCGAGGCGCTGCGCGCGGCGACCATCGACGGCGCGGATTACCTCGGCTTCGGCAAGGAACTGGGCTCGCTGGAGCGCGGCAAGCGCGCCGACCTGGTGGTGCTCAACGACAACCCGCTGGACAATCTGCGCGCCAGCGCCGACACCCACATGGTGATGGTCAACGGCCGCCTGTTCAGCACCGACACGATGGCCGAGATCGGCGGCAAGACCGCGCCGGCACCGACCTTCCACTGGCAACGCCACCGCGCCGGGCAGCGCTTCGGCCTGCAATACGGCCCGACCGCACCCTGCCATTGCCCGAAGGGCGAAGCGCACCGACACTGAAGGCAACGACTGATCCGACAGCGCGCCCGGCTTCGATGGCCGGGCGTCGTCGGCCCGTGGCCGGTGCCGTGCAGGCGCGTCAGGAGGTCAACGCAATCCGCCGCCAGCCGTCGGCATCCACATGCAGCGCTTCGCCGGCTTCACGCCAGTCGGCGAGGACGATGCGCTCGCAGTCGCGCCCGTCGACGTGGTGATGATGCTCGGCCGGGCGGTGCGTGTGGCCGTGGATCAGGCGGTCGATGCCGTGGCGGCGGAACAGGGTGTCGACAGCGGCGGGATCGACGTCGGCGATCTGCTGGTCGAGGCTGCGCTGGTGCTCGCCGCTGGCGGCACGGGCCTGGGCGGCGAAGGCGCGCCGCGCCGGCAGCGGCTGGGCGAGGAAGCCGGCCTGCCAGGCCGGATCGCGCACCTGGCGGCGGAACGCCTGGTAGGCGTGATCGCCGGTGCACAGGGCGTCGCCGTGCGAGAGCAGGGTGATCCGCCCACCCAGTTGCAGCACGCAGGGATCGGGCAGGCGGCGCATGCCGCAGCGCGCGGCGTATTCGGCACCGAGCAGGAAATCGCGGTTGCCGTGGACAAAGCCGATGGCGACGCCGTGGCCGGCCAGTTCGGCCAGCGCGGCGGCGACATCCAGCGCCATCGGATCGGCAGCGTCATCGCCGATCCAGGCTTCGAACAGGTCGCCGAGGATCAGCAGGGCATCGGCCTGGCGCGCGCGGCCGGCGAGGAAGCGCAGCAGGATGGCGGTCAACTGCGGACGCGTGGCGTCCAGGTGCAGATCGGCGATCAGGTGCGCGCGCATGGCGGCCAGGCCTTGCGCGGGCGAAGCGGCCGGCCTCGCCCGCGCGACGCGGTTCAGCCCTCGTCGCTGCCGGCGGCCGGCGCTTCGGCCGCTGCCGGCTCGGCCGGCTCGGCGAGGATTTCGGCGCGCTCGATGACCACCGCCTGCACCGGCACGTCCTTGGCGAACGGGCCCTGGGCAGCAGTCGGCACGGCGCGGATGCGATCCACCACGTCCATGCCCTCGACCACCTTGCCGAACACCGCATAGCCCCAAGTGAAGCCGTTCTGCTCGCTGACGAAGTCGAGGCGGGTGTTGTCGACCACGTTGATGAAGAACTGCGCCTGCGCCGAGTGCGGATCATTGGTGCGCGCCATCGCCACCGTGCCGCGGGCGTTGCCGAGGCCGTTGTTGGCCTCGTTGCGGATGCCCGGGCGGGTCGGCTTCATCTGCAAATCGGCGGTGAAGCCGCCGCCCTGGACCATGAAACCGTCGATCACGCGGTGGAAGATGGTGCCGTTGTAATGGCCGTCGCGCACGTACTGGAGGAAGTTCTCGGCGCTGATCGGTGCCTTGGCGGCATTGACCTCGATGACGATCTCGCCCTGGCTGGTGTGCAGGGCCACCCGCGTGCTGGCGGCAGCCGGGGCGGCTTCGGCCTCGGCGGCCGGCGCGGCGTCCTGGGCGACGACGGCGAAGGGCAGCAGCAGGCCGGCGGCGAATACGAGTCGGGTGAACATGGATGGCGCTCCAAAGAGGGATGGGGACGGCGCGATGATAGGGGCGCGGCGGCATGCGGCCAAGCGCGCAGTGCCGGCGCACGGTTTGCTTGGACCTGAATCGACCGGGTCCGGTTCCCCGGCCCGCTCCGGTAGAATCGCCGCCCCCTTTCCGTGTTGCCGCCGCCATGACCTGCCGCACCCGCTTCGCCCCCAGTCCGACCGGCTTCCTGCACATCGGCGGTGCCCGCACGGCGCTGTACTGCTGGCTGGAAGCGCGCCGCCGTGGCGGCGAGTTGGTCCTGCGCATCGAGGACACCGACCGCGAGCGCAGCACCGAGGCCGCCGTGCAGGCGATCCTCGACGGCATGAACTGGCTCGGTCTGGCGCACGACGAGGGCCCGTACTACCAGACCCTGCGGCTGGACCGCTACCGCGAGGTGGCCGAACAGTTGCTGCGCGCCGGCAAGGCCTACTACGCCTACGAGTCGAGGGAAGAGATCGAGGCGATGCGCGCACAGGCCATGGAAGAGGGCCGCAAACCGCGCTACAACGGCCACTACCGCGACCGCAACGAGCCCTGCCGCGACCATCCCGACCGCGTGCTGCGCTTCAAGAACCCGACCGGCGGCAGCGTCGCCTTCGACGACCGCGTCAAGGGCCGCATCGAGATCGCCAACGAGGAACTGGACGATCTGGTGCTGATCCGCTCCGACGGCTGGCCGACCTACAACTTCGCTGTGGTGGTGGACGACATGGACATGCGCATCACCGACGTGGTGCGCGGCGACGACCACGTCAACAACACGCCACGGCAGATCAACATCTACCACGCGCTGGGCGCGCCGGTGCCGGCGTTCGCCCATCTGCCGATGATCCTCGGCCCGGACGGCACCAAGCTGTCCAAGCGGCACGGTGCGGTCGGCGTGATGCAGTACCGCGACGACGGCTTCCTGCCGCACGCGGTGATCAACTACCTGGCGCGGCTGGGCTGGTCGCATGGCGATCAGGAGATCTTCTCGCGCGACCAGCTGGTCGAACTGTTCCGCATCGACGACGTCAACCATTCCGCCGCGCGCTTCGATGTCGAAAAGCTGTCCTGGCTGAACCAGCAATACCTGAAGAGCGATGATCCGCAGGCGGTGGCGACGCACCTCGACTGGCACCTGCGCCAGGCCGGCTACGACCTCGCCACCGGCCCCGACCCGGCCGATGTGGTCATCGCCCTGCGCGAGCGCGTGCGCACGCTGAAGGAAATGGCAGAGCGCGCCGCGGTCTGGTATCGGCCGTTGCAGGATTACGACGACGCCGCCGTCGCCAAGCATCTGGCCGGTGCCGGCGCGGTACTGGAGACGGTGGCCAGGGCGCTGACCGATCTGCCGGAGTGGACGCCGGCCGGCATCGATGCGGCGCTGCGCGCGGCGGCGGCATCGCTCGGGCTGGGCCTGGGCAAGGTGGCGCAGCCGCTGCGCGTGGCGATCACCGGCGGCACGGTCTCGCCGTCCATCGACCACACCATCCATCTGTGCGGGCGCGCGGCGGCGCTGCACCGCATCGAGGCGGCACTGCGCCGCGCCGGGTGAGGCCGGGCTCGGCGGCGGCGGATGTTAAGATTCGGCCATGAACGCGCCGACCGTCCCCGCCCAGGTCTGCTCACACCCGGAACACCACGTCGACGACACCGAAAGCTTCCTTGCCGAGGTGACCGAGGCGTGCCGGGAGCGTGGGCTGCGCCTGACCCCGCTGCGCGAGCGCGTGCTGCGCCTGATCGCCGACGCCGGCCGCCCGGTCAAGGCCTATGAACTGCTCGAACTGATGCGCCCCGAACACGGCCCGACGGCACCGCCGACGGTGTACCGGGCGCTCGACTTCCTGCTTGAAAACGGTTTCATCCACAAGCTGGAGTCGATCAACGCCTTCGTCGGCTGCCACCATCCGCGGGTCAGTCACTCGGTGCCGTTCCTGATCTGCAACCGTTGTCTGGCGACGGTGGAACTGGAAGACGAGCGGGTCACCCGGCTGCTCCGCGAGCAGGCCGCCGCGCTCGGCTTCGTTCCACAGGCGCAGACGCTGGAAGTCCACGGCCTGTGCGCGCGCTGCAGCCGGAACGGCTGATGTCCGGCCGCCGGCGTGCCGGTCCGCCAATGTCCGCCCGGCTGGTGGCGACGGCCGGGCTGATCGCCGCGCTGGCCAGCGCGACGGTGCCGGCACAGCAGCCGCCGGGACCGCCGGAACTGCTGCCGGCCGGCAATCCGGCCTCGGTGGCCTTCGTCGGCCCGCCGCTGATGCCCAAGTTCGCCATCCTCGGCGAGGAAGTGCTGCCCGGCGGCCTGGCGCGGCTGGAATGGCGCACCAGCCAGGGCTTTGCCGGCGACGCCGTGCTCAGCCCGGTGGTGGTGGCGCACGGCCTGCGCCCCGGCCCGGTGCTGTGCCTGACCGCCGCCATCCACGGCGACGAGATCAATGGCGTGGAAGTGGTGCGCCGGGTCGTCAACGAGATCGAGCCGAGCCAGCTCAGCGGCACCCTGATCGCGGTGCCGATCGTCAACCTGTTCGGCTTCAGCCGTGGCTCGCGCTATCTGCCGGACCGGCGCGATCTGAATCGCTTCTTCCCCGGCAACCGGGTCGGCAGCATCGCCTCGCGCATCGCCCACAACTTCCTGCACAACGTCATCACCCATTGCGATGCGCTGGTCGACTTCCATACCGGCTCCTTCGACCGCAGCAACCTGCCGCAGGTCCGCGCCGACCTGCGCAGCACGGCGGTGATGGACTTCGTGCGCCGCTTCGGCGGCACGCCGGTGCTGCACAGCGCCGGCTCGCGCGGCATGCTGCGGGTGGCCGCCGCGCAGATGGGCATTCCGGCGGTGACCTTCGAGATCGGCGGGCCGTCGGTGCTGCAACTGCCGGAGATCGAGCGCAGCGTGGAGGCGATCCAGTCGCTGATGTACGAGTTGGGCATGATCGCCACGGCCGCCGCGCGCAGCGAGCCGCCGTCGATGTTCTATTCCTCGCAATGGGTGCGCGTGGACAGCGGCGGCATGCTGCTCGGCCGCGTCGCGCTGGGCGAGCGCGTGGTCGCCGGGCAAACGCTGGGCATGGTCATCGACCCGATCAACAACATCGAACGCGAGGTGCTGGCCACGGTGTCCGGCCGGGTCATCGGCATGGCGCGCAACCAGGTGGTGCTGCCCGGCTTCGCCGCCTACCACATCGGCGAGGAACAAAGCGCCGCCGCCGCTGCACAGAACGCGGTATCGGGCGACAATCCGGGCGCGCTGGAAGAGGAATACGCCGATCCTTCCGACCCCGACGCCATCGAGCCCGATCCGTCCGCCGACGAGATCGAGCCACCGCCGTCCTGACCCGCCCGCCCGAACCGCGCCACCGCGCTGTCGCCACCCTGTCGCATCCCTGCGAGATCCTGTGCGCATGAACCGCATCGTCCTCCGCTCGTCCCTGCTCCTTGCCAGCCTCGCCTTGACGGCCTGCGCCGGCCATCCGCCATCGCGTCCCGCCGCCGATCCGGTCGCATCAACGCCCGTCCCGTTCGTCGCGCCGTCCCGCCTGTCCGCCGGTGCCCCCGAGGGCACGGAAACGCCGGCCGGCTGGTTCCGCGCCGGCCGCGAGGCGGCCATCGCCCGTGGCGCGGATCGCGCGAAGGCACGCAACCTGATCCTGTTCATCGGCGACGGCATGGGCCCGACCACGGTGGCTGCCGCGCGCATCCTGCACGGCCAGCGGCAAGGCCGGACCGGGGAAGAAACCCAGCTCAGCTTCGAGCGCTTCCCGGCGCTGGCGCTGTCCAAGACCTACAACACCGACCTGCAAACCCCCGACTCGGCCGGCACCATGACGGCGATGGCCTCGGGCCTGAAAACCCTGGCCGGCGTGCTCGGCGTCGACCAGACCATCCGTCGCGGGCGCTGCGAGAACATCGAGGCGGCCAGCCATCCGAGCCTGTTCGACTTCGCCGACGGTGCCGACATGGCCTCCGCCCTGGTCACCACCACCCGCATCACCCACGCCACCCCGGCGGCGCTGTACGCGCACTCGCCGGACCGCAACTGGGAGGGCGACGCGGCGATGCCCGAATCGGCACGGGCCGCCGGCTGCACCGACCTGGCGGCGCAATTGATCGCCCACCAGGATCGCGGCGGACCGCAGATCGTACTTGGCGGCGGCAGCGCCAACTTCATCGGCCCCGACGTGCATCCGGTCGGCCGCCGCGCCGATGGCCGCAACCTGATCGAGGAATGGACGCAGCGCCATCCCGGCGGACATTTCGTGCTCAAGCGCGAGGAACTGCTGGCCCTGCCCGCCGATGGCCAGCGCGTGTTCGGCCTGTTCACGCCCAGTCACATGAGTTACGAACTGGACCGCGAGAACGGCCACGCAGCCGACGAACCCGGCCTCGCCGAAATGACCCGCTTCAGCCTCCAGCGCCTGCAAGCCGATGGCCGTCCCTACCTGCTGGTGGTGGAAGGCGGTCGCATCGACCACGCCCACCACGCCGGCATGGCGCAACGTGCCCTGGTCGACACCATCGCCCTGGCCGAAGCGGTGGCGGTGGCCGATGAACTGACCTCGGCCGACGACACCCTGATCGTGGTCACTGCCGACCACAGCCACGCCTTCAACTTCGTCGGCTATCCGCCGCGCGGCAACGACATCCTCGGCCTGGTGCGCGACTTCAACGGCCAGCCACTGCGCGACCTCGGCGGCCGGCCCTACACCACGCTGTCCTACGCCAACGGCCCCGGTGCCGGACAGCCCACGTTGGAAGGCGACAGCGACACCCGCCACGCCGACTTCCGTCAGCCCGCCCTGTTCGCACTGGAAAGCGAAACCCATGGCGGCGAAGACGTCGCCGTGTACGCCCGCGGCCCCGGCAGCGAGGCGGTACGTGGCAGCATCGAGCAGCACGTGATCTTCCACATCCTGACCCAGGCGCAGCCGACGCTGCGCGCGGCGGTGGCGGAACGACTGGAAGAACTGTCGCCCTGACTGCTCGCCAACCTGCCCCAGCCATCCGGTTGTACGGAGGGGCGGCGTGCACGATGATCAGGCCTTTCCCAGTCGACGGAGGTCCTCGACATGAAGCAAGCCGTCACCCTGTCCATGCTCCTCGCGGTGGCGCTGGTTCCATCCGCCTTCGCCACGCAGGCTGAAGGGAAGCGGGGCAGCGAGATCGACCCGTTCCTCCCAACGCTCATCCAGGACGCGCCCCGTCCCACCGGGCAGGCACTGAAGCTTGGCGAGACGGCGACCACGCGACGGGACGACTGCCCGGCAGTCGCCCGCCCGGAGGGAACACGCTACGTGTACGCCCAGTACCAGTGGGCATGGTCGCCCACGCGCGACAGCGATGGCGACGGAAAGCTGGACGCGGAGCCGGACTGGAAGATGACGGGTTTCAGCGCGGATCTGCTGGAAACGCCCTGCTGAGACAGCGTTTCCAACCCCACCACGGGCACCTCAGGGTGCCCGCTCCATTTTGCGCCTCGCCCTACCGCTCAGGCCGCGGCAAGCGGCCGAAATCGCCCGCGTACTCGGCCGCCAGCCAGGCCAGCACGGCATAGGCGGCGACCTGCTGGTCCAGCGCCCTGGGGTCGATCTTGTCGAGGGTGTCGTCGGCGGTGTGGTGGTAGTCGAAGTAGTCGCTGCCGTCCTGCGCCAGTTGTGCCCAGGGCATGCCCTTGGCGCTGAGCGGGACGATGTCCGGGCCGGGGCCGCCGCCCTCGCGGCCGACGTCGACGCCGGATGATCGAATCAGGGCGTATAAAATCCTGATCAACCCATCATTTTTACCAAAAGGAAGGCGCGTCACTCCAACCAGGCGCAATTTGACCGCCCCCCCCCCGCGCGTTAGCATGACCACCACCGTCGATGACGGCGATGCACCCTATCCGCTCATAACACCATGGAGATGGACCGTGAGAAATATCGCTTTCGCACTCGCAAGCTCGATATTCTTGCTGGGAACACCGCTTTCCTCCCCGGCGACGGAGTCATCTGCTTCAATCCTCGACGGCGCTGGCTCCGAAGAAATCTACATGAACAAAGAAATTCGGACGTTCAAGGTTGGCAGCCAGGAGTACACGGGGGCCATTGCCGGTCTTGGTCTAAGCGGCTTTGTGGCGGACACTCTGACCGTCGTGCTGGAATACAACCCTATGGCGGGGGACAAGGACTCCAGCTCCTTTCTGGACCGCCTTTTGGCCAATGGCAAAAATGTTCACAAAGATATCGGCGTGCCCCCCGCTCCGGACCCCTTCGGAAATGGAACGCATATCGGGGACAAAACTTCCGTCATGTTGAATTGTGCTACTGTCAGGATGTCTACCCACGAGAATCGATTTGCCGACATCACCTACCACTACGAGTGGCGTTATACCCGTGACTCGGACAATGACGGGTTTAATGACTCCGACCCCGCTTGGGTGGTCGTGGATATGCATATCAAGTTCCTCGAAACGCAAGATAATCCCATCCCGTGCTGAGGCAATCCCAAAGCGGGCGCATTGGTGTGCGCCCGCGCTTCATTGTGCAATAGCTCAGTCGGGTGCTTGCAGGCGGCCGAAATCGCCCGCGTACTCGGCCGCCAGCCAGGCCAGCACGGCATAGGCGGCGACCTGCTGGTCCAGCGCCCTGGGGTTGATCTTGTCGAGGGTGTCGTCGGCGGTGTGGTGGTAGTCGAAGTAATCGCTGCCGTCCTGCGCCAGTTGTGCCCAGGGCATGCCCTTGGCGCTGAGCGGGACGATGTCCGGGCCGGGGCCGCCGCCCTCGCGTTGCAGTTCGATGCCCAGCGGTGCAAGCACCCCGGCAATGGCCTCGATGGCCGGCCAGGCGGCCGCGTCCACCCCGGCGCGCAGGGCGTAGATGCGGCCGGCACCGAAGTCGCTTTCCGCGCCGATCAGGTGGCGCTCGATGGCGTTGGCTTCGGCGTATTGCTTGGCGCCGATCAGGCCCTGTTCCTCGTTGGCGAAGGCGATGACGCGGATCGAGCGGCGCGGGCGCTGCGCCAGCGCGGCGATCCGCGCGCCGGCCTCGAAGGTGATGCCGATGCCGGCACCATCGTCGATGGCACCGGTGCCGAGGTCCCAGGAGTCCAGATGCGCGCCGATGACGACGAATTCGTCGGGCCGCTCGCGGCCGATGATCTCGCCGATCACGTTGTGCGAGGTGTACACATCGGCGAAGTCGACATCGATGTCGACCCGCAGGCGCACCGGCGCGCCGCGCGCGAGCAGGCGCGAGAGCTGGTCGGCGTCGGGATTGGACAGCGCCGCAGCGGGTATGCGCGGCGCGTCCTCGGCGTAGCGCAGCATGCCGGTATGCGGGAAGCGATGGCTGTCGGTGCCGATGGAGCGCAGCAGGAAGGCGACCGCGCCGAGCCGGGCGGCGACGCTGGCACCGCTGCCGCGCGCCGCCACCGCCGGGCCGTAGCCGCGGCCGTCGCGGAAGCGCTGCATGCGATGGGAAACGTAGGCGATCTTGCCGCGCAGGCTGTCCGGGGCGGCGGCCTTCAGCGCGTCCAGATCGGCGAACTCGACCACTTCGGCGTCGATCGGCCCGGCGCTACCGACGCTGCCGCCGAGTGCGCTGACATGCAGTGGCTGGGCGTTCGGCGGCAACACCTCGACGCGCTCGTGGTGGCGCCGCCAGTTGGGGAAGGTCACCGGCTGGCGGATCACGCGGTCGAAACCCAGCGCCTTGAGGCGCGCCTCGGCCCAGTCCACGGCGCGGGCATCGGCCTCGCTGCCCGGCATGCGCGGGCCGATCTCGGTGGTCAGCGACTCGACGATGGCGAACGCGCCGCTGCCGGCGACCGCCGCATCGCGCAGCGCCGCCGCCGTGGCCAGCGAGGATTCGTCAAACGGTGCGGCAGCGGAAGCAGTCGCGACCAGACACAGCGCCAGCAAGGTGGAACGGGAAGGCTTCATGCGCAGGCATCCTGACCCGTGACCGGCGCGCACGCCGGTCGGTCGATCAATCGAGGGCGAAGGCTCAGCGCGTCTTCAGCGCGTCGCGGATTTCGGTCAGCAGCTTCACTTCGTCGCTGGGCTCGGCCGGCGCTTCCGGCGCGGCTTCCTCTTCGCGCTTGAGCGAATTGATCGCCTTGATGGCGATGAAGATGGCGAAGGCGATGATGGTGAAGTCGACCACGGTCTGGATGAACGCGCCGTACGTGAGCAGCACCGGCTCGACGCCCTCGCTGCCCTCTTTCAGGGTGATGGCGAGGTCGGAGAAGTTGACGCCGCCCACCAGGACGCCTACCACCGGCATGATCAGGCCATCGACCAGGGCAGAGACGATCTTGCCGAACGCCGCGCCGATCACCACGCCGACCGCCAGGTCGACGACATTGCCGCGCATGGCGAAGGTCTTGAATTCGCTTAACAGACTCATGGGAACTCCGGGACGGGAAACGCAGCGAATGCTGCGGAGGTGAACTCTACCGGAGCCGGCGGACAGGGTCAGCCCGAGGCGATACTTCCTTGCAATTCGCACCAGCCGTCGATGCCGGCATGGAAGCGGTCGCCGCGCGCCAGCGCCGCGACGCCGGCCGGCGTGCCCATGAACACGAGGTCGCCGGCGCGCAGGGCGAACAGCCGCGACAGCGCGACGATCACCGCCGGCACGTCGTGCACCATCTCGTCGAGCGGCGCGTTCTGGCGCAGCACACCGTTCACTTGCAGCCACAGGTAGCGCAGGCCGAGCGGGCCGGCCTGCGCCACCGGCAGCAGTTCGCCGATCGGCGCGGAATGATCAAACGCCTTGGCGACATCCCAGGGCAGCCGCCGCGCCTTGGCCTCGGCCTGGAGGTCGCGGCGGGTCAGATCAAGGCCAACCGTGTAGCCGAAAACCAGCGCCTGCGCGGCGGCGCGATCCAGTTCGCCGGCCGGCGCATCGGTGCCCAGCGCCACCACCAGTTCCACTTCGTGATGCAGATCGGCGGTGCCCGGCGGGTACGGCACTTCGCCGCCGCCGGGGACGATGGCGTCGGCCGGCTTGCAGAAGAAAACCGGCGCTTCGGCCGCCACCTCCGCACCCATCTCGCGCGCATGCTCGACGAAATTGCGCCCGACGCAATAGATGCGATGGACCGGGAAGCGGGCGTCGTGGCCGGTCACCGCCAGCGAGGGCGGCGGCGGCGGCTCAAACAGATAGGTCACGGCCGGCGATCAGCGCGAACGCGGCAGCCGGCCCGGCTGGACGATCTCGAACTCGCCCTCGATGATGCGCGGATCATGCGGCCGCCGGGTCGGCGCACCGCGCAGCCGCTGCCACAGCGAGCGGCCGGTGAAGGCGAGCACGGCGAGGCTGGCCACCGCCAGACCGATCACCGAGAACACGCCGATCAACACCAGCGCGCCCAGCCCCAGGGCGGCGCGCGCCAGCGGATGGCGGGGAGGAGAGAAGCCGGTGAACATCACGCGCATGGGCATTCCTGTGCGGCGAAAGGGACGGGCGTCATCACGCCTTTGCGCTCAGGATAGCGCGCGAATGGCTGAATGATGCGGTAAGCACGGCGCATCTGGCACCATGGCCGGCGCGACAGGCGCAATGACGCAGGAACGACTTGGACGTGACCCGCCCCACCCCGCCGGCCCTGTGCCGGATCGACGACATCCCCGATGGCGGCGCGCTGGAAGCCGTCCTGCCCGGCCCGGAGGCCGACTCCTTGGTATTGCTGCGCCAAGGCGAAGCAGTCCACGCCTTCCACAACGTCTGCCCGCACGCCGGCCGGCCGCTGAACTGGGCACCCGGACGCTTCCTGCTGGAGAAGGGCCTGCTGATCTGCGCCGCCCACGGTGCCAGCTTCGAGTTCGACGGCCGCTGCGTCGCCGGCCCCTGTCGCGGCGACCGCCTGCGCGCGCTGTCGGTGCACTGCGCCGATGGCCAGGTGTGGATGGCCGACGACTGCGCTCAGAGCCTATGAATGACCCAAGAAGCGGTTTGAAAAACCACCTTCCATCTCCCTGACGGCCGATCATCAACGCCGATCAGCCGCTTGATCCCTGTCTGCGCATTGTCACGAGGCGCTTGCTTCGTCTCGGATCACTGCCGCAGCCGTCTCTCGTCGATGCCTGGACCTCTTTCCGACCTTCGGCCGGCCTGTCTGGCCACTCCGTTCAACACTCCGCCGCCGCCTAACGACGCATCGTCATCAAACGGCGCAGGTTGTGGGTCAGATTGATCAGGCCGATGCAGCACTCCCCTCGCGCCAACCCCGTGCAGAACAACGGTTGATGGCGACGGAACAGGTCGATCCGTGCAAACACATGCTCCACCCGTGCGCGCACCTTGCCGCACAGGTGGTTCCAAGTCTTCTGCTGATTGGTCAACGGGCGGTTGTGCTGCGCCTTGTGACAAGTGGGGTTTTGCAAACTGCTCCATCGTGAATGGGAATACCTGGAAATCCCAAAGATATGTTCGCAATGTCATGGGCATGACTTCGGACGGCAAAACCATTCTTTTTGGGGGTTACTATAATGGCGGAACAACCGGACTTACCCAGTACGCTGCTGCCATTGTCCGCCTCCTCCCCAAGTCTCCTGAGAAGGATCCGGCCACTCGGTGAAAACCTTCCATATCGGAGCGCGGGGTCAGCATCCGATGCTGACCCCGCGCTCCGATTCAGATGGTCGATTTTTTTCGCAAGCTCTCAGTACAGCAGGTTGACCATCAGCAGCACGACGGCCAGATACAGCACCGACAGCGGCAGGCCGACGCGCAGCAGGTCGAGGCTGCGGTAGCTGCCCGGTCCGGCGATCATCGACAGCACCGGGTTGGATACGCTGACGAAGTTGTTGGAGGCGCTGAGCGCGACGATCAGCGCATAGGGCAGCGGCGAGTCGCCATGCGAGATGGCGAGGTTGATCGCCATCGGCACCATGATGACGGTGGCACCGACGTTGCCGATCATCAGGCTGAACAAGGTCGTCAGCACCGCCATTGCCGCTTGCAGCAGCCACACCGGCAACTGGCCGAAGCGGGTGAACACCTCCGAAGCGATCCAGGCCGCCGCGCCGGAGCTGTCCATCGCCCAGCCCAGCGGGATCAGACAGGCCATCATCAGCACGGTTTTCCAGTTGATCGAGGCGTAGGCTTCGTCCATGTTGAGCACGCCGAACAGCAGCATGCCGACGACGCCGGCGGTCAGCGCGATCGGCACCTCCACCCAGCCGCCCAGCGCCATACCCATCGCCAGGGCGAAGACGATCACCGCGTGCCAGAGCTTGTGCGGGCGCTGCTCGTCCTTCGGATAGTCGGTCACGACGACGAAGTCGCGGCTCTCCGCGCCCTGCGCCAGGTCGCGCCAGATGCTGTGGAAGACCAGCAGGTCACCGGCGCGGATCGGCATCTCGCGGATGTTCTCGCGATACACGTCCTTGCCGCGATTGATCGCCAGAAGGCTGATGCCGAAGCGCTTGCGCAGGCGCAGGTCGTCCTGGGTCTGGCCGATGAAGCGCGAGGTCGGCGGCACCACCGCTTCGGAAATGCCGGCACGGCTGGGGTTGAACAGGTCGGCGAAGTGGCGCAGCCGCGATTGCATGCGCAGCAGGTTGTTCTGTGCGTAATCGGCGACCTCCTCGCGGCGGCCGAGCACGCCGAGCACGCTGCCGACCCAGATCATGGTGTCGCCCGGTGCCGCCAGCCGCGATTCGTTGCCGGTCTTCAGCGCCAGCAGCAGCGGCGCGCCGCGCTGCGTCTCGGCCTCCGACAGCGACATGCCGACCAGCGGGCTTTCCGCCGTCACCGTCAGCTCGAACACCTCGCCCTCGATGCCGTAGGTGCGGGCGAAATAGCTTTCCGTGCGCGCCGGGGTGACGCCCTTGTCCTCGCCGCGACGCAACAGGCGGCGGCCGGCCAGGCCGAAATAGACCAGACCGGTCGCCAGCAGGGCGAAGCCGATCGGGGCCGGCGCGAACATCCGCAGCGGCTCCAGCGTGGCGACGCCCGAGGGCAGGTTGGAGTTGGCCGCCAGCAACAGGTCGTTGAGCAGGATCAGGGGCGAGCTGCCGACCATGCTCAGCGCGCCGCCCAGCATCACGCAGGCGGCAATCGGGAACAGCATCCGCGCCATGCCGACGCCGGTGCGTGCCGACAGCCGCGAGGCGACCGGCAGGAACAGCGCGGTGATCGACGGGTTCTGCATGAAGGCCGAGAGCAGGCCGGCGACGCCGGCGGTGGCCAGCACCAGACGCTGCTCGACGCCGCGCGAGACACGCAGCAGCCAGATCGCCAGCCGGTTCAGCACGCCGGCGCGATCGAGCCCGGCACCCATGATCATGGTCGCCATCACGCACAGCACGGCGTTGCCGGAGAAGCCGCTGAACAGCCGCTCCGGCGGCACCAGGTCGAACAGTCCCAGCGCCACCAGCACCAGCAGCGCGGTGAGGTCCGGGCGCAGCCGCTCCCACATGAACATGACCATGGCGAAACCCGTCACGCCGAATGCCAGCAGCATGTCCCGGCTCAGGGCGGTCGCCATCGTCTCCATCGTCACAGCCGCCGGTAGAGCAGATCGACCACACGATGGCCCAGGCGCAGGCCGCGCCCCTCGAAGCGCGTCGGCAAGCGCCATGCCGGCCGCGCCGAGGCGGCGCGCGGACCGGCCAGGTTGCGCCAGTCCGATGCCGCTTCGAGCACGTCCATCATGTGCTCGGCGTAGGGCTCCCAGTCGGTCGCCAGGTGCAGCAGGCCGTCCTGGCGCAGGCGCGAGGCCAGCAGGGCGGCGAAATCCGGCTGGATCAGTCGGCGCTTGTGGTGGCGCTTCTTGTGCCAGGGATCGGGGAAGTAGATGCGCACCTCGTCCAGGCTCTGCGCGGCGATCTCCTCGCGCAGAACCTCGACCGCGTCGTGCCGGTAGAGGCGCACGTTGTCGAGGTCGTCGGCGGCCAATGCGTTCAGCAGCCGGCCGACGCCCGGCGTGTGTACCTCGATGCCGATGAAGTCGCGCTCCGGCTGCGCGGCGGCGGCGTGGTGCAGCGCCTCGCCATTGCCGAAGCCGATCTCCAGCACGCGCTCGGCACGGCGGCCGAACTGCGCGTCGAAATCGCGCTCCGCGCCGCTGTATTCCAGTCCGTAGCGCGGCCAGTGCTGATCGAAGGCGCGCTGCTGCGCCGGCGTGATGCGCCCGGTGCGCAGGACGAAACTGCGCAACGGCCGGCGGCCGGGCGGACTGCCGCCGGGCGCGGCGTCGGCACTGGCCGGCGCAGGCGGATTCATCCGATCAGCCCGTCCAGCGGCGAGGAGGCATGGGCGTGGCGACGACGCGGAATACGCCCGGCCAGAAATGCCGCGCGGCCGGCCTCGACCGCCTTGCGCATGGCAGCGGCCATCAGCACCGGATCCCGGGCCCCGGCGATGGCGGTGTTCATCAGCACGCCATCGCAGCCCAGTTCCATCGCGATGGCGGCATCCGAGGCGGTACCGACGCCGGCATCGACGATGATCGGCACGCTGGCGTTCTCGACGATTTCCAGCAGGTTGTACTTGTTCTGCACGCCCAGCCCGGAACCGATCGGTGCCGCCAGCGGCATCACCGCAACGCAGCCGATTTCCTCCAGCCGGCGGGCGATGATCGGATCGTCGGAGGTGTACACCATCACCTCGAAGCCTTCCGCGACCAGGGTTTCCGCCGCGCGCAGGGTCTGCACCACGTCCGGATACAGGGTCTTGGCGTCGCCGAGCACTTCCAGCTTGACCAGGGTATGGCCGTCGAGCAGTTCGCGCGCCAGCCGACAGGTGCGCACGGCGTCCTCGGCGCTGTAGCAGCCGGCGGTGTTCGGCAACAGCGTGTAGCGGTCCGGCGGCAACACATCCAGCAGGCCGGGCGCGGCGCGGTCGGCACCGGCGTCGAAGAACGGCGTGCGGCGCACCGCCAGGGTGACGATCTCGGCACCGGCGGCCTCGGTGGCGCGGCGCGTCTCATCCAGGTCGCGGAACTTGCCGGTGCCGGTGAGCAGGCGGGAACGGAAACGTCGTCCGGCGACGACGAGCGGGTCGGAAGTTTCGATGGGTGCGGTCATGGCACGCATTATCGCCAACCAACCGCCGATTAACGACCATTTCAGTGAATGGATCGCCCCGCCCGCAACCCGCGCGATGCGCCCTCGCGCGGCTCAGCCGCCGCCGATCGCCTGCACCAGTTCGACCACATCGCCCGCCGCCAGGCGTTCCTCGGCATGCCGGCTGCGCGGCACGATGCGCCCGTTCACCTCCACCGCCAGCCGGCGCTCGGCCAGGCCGAGCAGATCAAGCAGCTCGGACACCGTCGGCATCGCATCGAACTGCCGCACCTGCCCGTTGATGGTCAACTCCATGATTTCCCTCGTCGCGATTGCCGCATCCCGGCCGACGAGCCTATCATCGCCCTCGCAGGCGGGTGTAGCTCAATGGCAGAGCAGAAGCTTCCCAAGCTTACGACGAGGGTTCGATTCCCTTCACCCGCTCCACTTCAACTTTCCAGGGCGTTCCAAGGACGTCCATGGAGTGTTGCAAGTCATTGTCACGGTTCGGTTTTTCCAGAGAATCCGTTCCAGTGACGTCCAGCGAAATCCACTGACAGCCGGTCAAAACCGGTACATCAAGTGGTACATCTCAATGCGGAGCTTCCCGATTCCGCATTGTTGCTGGGGGAGCCGGGGCTCGATGGGAAACATGGCACTCAACTCGCTTTCAAGGAGTTGGGATCATGCTTTCGGACCTTACGGTTCGCCAAGCCAAGGCGACCGGCAAACCCTACACCCTGGCCGACACAGACGGCCTTTCCCTCTTTGTTTCAGCCACCGGTGCAAAGGCGTGGCACTTCCGCTTCTCGTGGGGCGGCAAG
>JBAYTD010000030.1:0-23390 GCA_041675805.1 Lysobacteraceae bacterium | reverse complement strand
GTCCTTGGTGGCGCGCGGGATGCCGTGCGCGGCCAGTGCCATGCCGCCGGCGAGCGCGTGGCGGATGTTCTTGCGCGTCAGCGCACGGGTGACATCGTCGAGGATTTGCCTGAGCCGGGCTGGTGGAATGGTCGCCATGTCCGCCGTTCGCATCGGGGTCCTGCGCACGTTACCGCCTTGCCGCCGACGCTGCATCCCGCCGGCATCACGCGAGCCGCCGCAGCGCGGATGCCGGCTCCCCTGCCCGCGCCCGCCCGTCAAGCCTTGTCCCCTCTTGCCGCCGGCACTAGGCTGCGCTGCTGACCTCGGACCTGCCATGTCGCCTTCCTTCATCCATCTGCACCTGCACAGCGAGTATTCGCTGACCGATTCGATCATCCGCGTGCCGGAGCTGGTCCGCCGCTGCGTGGAACTGGGCCTGCCGGCAGTGGCGCTGACCGATCAGAGCAACCTGTTCGCCCTGGTGAAGTTCTATCGCGAGGCGGAAAAGGCCGGGGTGAAGCCCATCGCCGGGGCCGATGTGTGGATGGTCGAGGACGCGATGCGACCCAGCCGGCTCACCCTGTTGTGCCAGAACCATGCCGGCTACCTGAACCTGTCGCGCCTGCTCTCGCGCGCCTACCAGGACGGCCACCACGGCGATTACGTGGCGATCCGGCCGGAATGGCTGCGCCAGCAGCACGAGGGCCTGATCGTGCTCGCCGGGCAGCACAGCGATGTCGGCCAGATTGCGCTGGAAGGCCGGCAGGAGGTCGCTTCGGCGCGGGTCGAGCACTGGCAGCGCGCCTTCGGTGATCGCTATTACCTGGAAGTGACGCGCACCCAGCGCAAGGACGAGTCGAGCTTCTTCAACCTGGCGCTGGACCTGGCGCAGCGCCGCGACTGCGCGGTGGCGGCCAGCAACGACGTGCGCTTCCTGATGCCGAGCGTCGCCGGGGAGGACGACGGCAACAGTGGCGAGCGCCGCGCGCTGTCCGATTTCGAGGCGCACGAGGCGCGTGCCTGCATCGCGTCGGGCCGCACCCTGGCCGACTCGCGCCGGCCGCGCGATTACAGCCCCGAGCAATACCTGAAATCGGCCGAGGAGATGGCCGAACTGTTCGTCGATCATCCCGCCGTGCTGGCCAACACGGTGGAGATCGCCAAGCGCTGCAACCTGGAACTGACCTTCGGCAAGGCCTTCCTGCCCAGCTACCCGGTGCCGGCGCAGCACGACCCCGCCTCCTGGCTGCGCGAGAGCGCCCACGCCGGCCTGGCCGAGCGGCTGTCGCGACAGCCGCTGGCGCCGGGACGCCGGCACGAGGATTACGTCGAGCGGCTCGACATCGAACTCGATGTCATCGTCGGCATGGACTTCCCCGGTTATTTCCTGATCGTTGCCGACTTCATCAACTGGGCCAAGCAGAACGACATTCCGGTCGGTCCCGGTCGTGGCTCCGGTGCCGGCTCGCTGGTGGCCTGGGCACTGGGCATCACCGACCTCGATCCCCTGCCCTACGACCTGCTGTTCGAGCGCTTCCTCAATCCCGAGCGGGTGTCGATGCCGGACTTCGACATCGACTTCTGCATGGACCGCCGCGACCGCGTCATCGACTACGTGCGCGGCAAGTACGGCGAGGATCGGGTCGCCCAGATCATTACCTACGGCACGATGGCGGCGAAGGCGGCGGTGCGCGACTGCGGCCGCGTGCTCGGCCTGCCCTACGGCTTCGTCGACGGCATCGCCAAGCTGATCCCGACGACCCTTGGCATCAGCCTCGACGACGCCATGGGCGAGAGCAGCAAGGCGCGCGAGAACGCCTCGCTGGTGTCCGAGGAACTGGTCCGCCGCTACCGCGAAGAGGACGACGTCCGCGAGCTGATCGACCTGGCGCGCAAGCTGGAAGACCTGACCCGCAACGCCGGCAAGCACGCCGGCGGCGTGGTCATCGCCCCCTCGCCGCTGACCGACTTCTCCCCGCTGTTCGCCGAACACCACGCCAAGGGCGACAGCACCCGCTCCGTCGTCACCCAGTTCGACAAGGACGACGTCGAAGCCGTCGGCCTGGTCAAATTCGACTTCCTCGGCCTGCGCACCCTGACCATCATCGACTGGGCGGTGAAGGCGGTAAACCACCGCTGCGCGGCGGCGGGAATTGGGAATCGGGAATCGGGAATCGGCAACAGCCCCGCACCCGCAGCGCCCCCCCATTCCCCATTCCCCATTCCCGATTCCCGGCCTTTCCTCGACATCACCACCCTGCCGCTCGACGACCGCGCCACCTACGAGTTGTTCGCGCGCGGGGACACGGTGGCGGTGTTCCAGTTCGAGTCGCCGGGGATGCGCAAGCTGCTCAAGCAGGCGCGGCCGGACCGTTTCGAGGACATCATCGCGCTGGCGGCGCTGTTTCGTCCCGGTCCGCTCGGTTCGGGGATGGACAAGGACTGGGTGGCGCGCAAGCACGGCAAGGCGCAGGTCAGCTATCCGCATCCGTTGCTGGAGCCGGTGCTGGCGCCGACCTATGGCGTGATCGTGTACCAGGAACAGGTGATGCAGATCGCCCAGGTGCTGGCCGGCTATTCGCTCGGCGGTGCCGATCTGCTGCGCCGGGCGATGGGCAAGAAGAAGCCCGAGGAGATGGCCAAGGAGCGCGCCAAGTTCGAGGCTGGTTGTGCCGAGCGCGGCATCGATGCGGCGGTCGCCACGCACATCTTCGACCTGATGGAAAAGTTCGCCGAGTACGGCTTCAACAAGTCGCACTCGGCCGCCTATGCACTGGTCGCCTACCAGACCGCCTGGCTCAAGCAGCATTACCCGGCCGAGTTCATGGCGGCGGTGCTGTCCAGCGACATGGACAACACCGACAAGGTGGCCAGCTTCCTCGAGGACACGCGACGGCGCGGCATCACCGTCCTGCCGCCGGATGTCAACGCCTCCGGCCACCACTTCCGCGCCATCGATGCGCGCACCATCCGCTATGGGCTGGGCGCGGTGAAGGGCGTCGGCCAGGGTGCCATCGAGCACATCGTCGCCGCCCGCAACGCGGGCGGGCCGTTCTGCGACCTGTTCGATTTCTGCCTGCGCGCCAGCCACTCGACACTCAATCGCAAGGTGCTGGAAGCGCTGATCAAGTCCGGTTCGCTGGATGCACTGGCCGCCAACCGCGCCAGCCTCGCCCTGCAACTGCCGTCGGTGCTGCGGGCGGTGGAACAGTCGTTGCAGGAGCGCGCCGCCGGGCAGAACAGCCTGTTCGGCGGCAGCGGCGACCAGTCGCAATCGTCGATCCACATCGAGCTGCCGACCTGCGATGAATTGCCGCTGCAGCAAATCCTGATGGACGAGCGCGACGCCCTCGGCCTGTATCTGTCCGGCCACCCCATCGACACCGTGCGCGAGGAATTGCAGGGACTGGTCGGCAGCGATCTGGGCCATCTCGATGCCCTGTTCGAGAGCCGCTGGGATAACCGCGACGGCCAGGTGATCGGCGGCCTGATCACCGGCGTGCGCCGGCGCAGCGACACATTTGTGTCGGTCAACCTGGAGGACGGACGCGGGCGGATCGAGGTGACGTTCTTCGGCGACACCGCCGTCGAGAGCGCCCCGATACTCAGCCGTGATCGCATCCTGATCGTCGAAGGCAGCCTGCGCGAGGACGAGATGAGCGGCGGCTACACCCTGCGCGCGAAGCGCTGCTGGGACTTCGAAAGCCTGTACGCCGAGCACGCCCATGCGCTGGAACTGGACATCGACATCCGCCAGCCGGCGGCCGAAGCCGCGCTGTGGCGACTGCTGCGCGAGCAACGCTGCGGCAAGGCCATGCTGAAGCTCACGCTCAGCGTGCAGGGCGGGCGCGGCCGGCTGGTCCTCGCCCCCGCGCCCGGCCTGCTGCTGTCTCCCGGGCTGGTCGACGATCTGCGCAACACCGACGGCGTGCGCAGCGCCCGTCCCGGCATCGCCCGGCCGTGGGCACCGCCGCCGCCGAGCATGACGGCGGACTGAGTCGCCGCCACAAGCCGCTATACTTCCCGATCCCCGCGCCCGAGCCATCGCTGATGAACCCCAACTTCCTCGACTTCGAGCAGCCCATCGCCGAACTGGAAGCGAAAATCGCCGAACTGCGCCACGCCAGCCATGGCTCGGCCTTCCACATCGACGAGGACATCGCCAAGTTGCAGGAAAAGGTGAAGGCGCGCACGGCGGAAATCTTCCGTGCGCTGACGCCTTGGCAGGTGACCCAGCTCGCCCGCCATCCGCAACGGCCGTACACCAACGACTACATCGCCGCGATCTGCGAGGAGTTCCACGAATTGGCCGGCGACCGCGCCTTTGCCGACGACCCGGCCATCGTCGCCGGCCTCGGCCGCATCGAAGGCCAGGCGGTGGCGATCATCGGCCAGCAGAAGGGCCGCGACACCAAGGCCAAGATCCGCCGCAACTTCGGCATGCCGCGCCCGGAGGGCTACCGCAAGGCGCTGCGCATCATGAAGCTGGCCGAGCGCTTCCGCCTGCCGCTGCTCACCTTCATCGACACGCCGGGTGCCTATCCCGGCGTCGGTGCCGAGGAGCGCGGCCAGAGCGAGGCCATCGCCCGCAACCTGATCGAAATGGCCGAACTGCGCATTCCGATCATCTGCACGGTGATCGGCGAAGGCGGCTCCGGCGGCGCACTGGCCATCGGCGTCGGCGACCGCACCCTGATGCTGGAATACAGCACCTACTCGGTGATCTCCCCGGAAGGCTGCGCCTCGATCCTGTGGAAGTCCGCCGACAAGGCCCGCGACGCCGCCGAGGCACTGGGTCTGACCGCGCCGCGCCTGCTCGAATTGGGCCTCGTCGACCAACTCATCAAGGAACCGCTGGGCGGTGCCCATCGCAACCCGGCCGACATGGCGCAGCGCCTCAAGGAAGCCCTGCTCGACCAGTTGCAGACATTGCAGGCGATGGACACGCAGGGCCTGCTGGAAGCCCGCTACAAACGCCTGCGCGGCTACGGCCGCTACCAGGCCGCCTGATCTGCGCGACGACGGTCAGAACGGCTTGGCCAGCGCCAGGTAGATCAACGGAATCAGCAGCAGTACCGGCACCTCGTTGAACCAGCGCAGCGCCTTCGCCGACGGCAGGCCGCCGCCGCTCATCGCCCGCTTCAGCATCCGCCCGGTCAGCAGATAGAAGGCGAAGATCACCGCCACCAGCGCCAGCTTGGCATGCAGCCAGCCGCCGAAGATGCGATAGACGACGGCCAGCACCAGCCCCAGCGCCAGCATCAGCCCGAACAGGACGTGGCCGAAGCGGTACAGACGCCGCCCCATTAACCCCAGCCGTTCACTGACCGCCGGCTGCCCGGCGCATTCGGCCAGATTGACCAGGATGCGCGGCAGATAGAACGCGCAGGCCATCCAGCCGATGGCGAACACCAGGTGAAAGGTCTTGGTCCACAAATAGATCATCGCGCGCGGCTCATGGCGGAAAGCGGCCATTCTAGGATGTTTCGGGGGTGGCCTTGCGGGTGTGGCGAGGGGGACTGAAAAAGCCGAAACACCTCGGAAGGCGTGCACAGGCCTCACTCCCCCTTGGCCAGCCACTTCTCCGCCATTCGCCGCAGCGACGGTTCGGTCGCGACGGCTGTCGCCACTTCCTCGATGGCCCGCCAGGCCAGGTCCAGGGATTCCTCGCTGACGGCGTAACGCTCGTCGGCGGTGGCGCGGATCACGTAGCGGACGTCGTAGTGCCAATGCGCGGGTTCGACGCCACGGGCGGGGATCAGGTGGCGGTCGATGTCGAAGATTTCATGCTCGCCAAGCAGGCCGGCGAGGCCGGATTCCTCGCTCGCTTCGCGCAGCGCCACCGCCGGCAGGTCGACCTCGCCATCGGCGTGGCCGCCGGGTTGCAGCCAGCGGCGGAGCTTGCGGTGATGGGTCAGCAAGGTACGGCGGCCGTCGGCGGAGACCAGCCAGGCGGAGCCGGTGAAGTGGCCGGGAAGATGATGGCGCTGGAAGGCGTCCGGCCCGCCTTCGCGGAGCAGGATCAGGAAGGCGTCCACGACATCGTCCTCGGCGGGCCAGCGTGTGGCGTAGTGCGCCAATGCCTGCGCCAACGAGGTCAGCGGCGCAGCCATCATTGCCCGGCCGGGTCGGCGGTCCCGGAAGCGGTCGGTTCCGCAGCGGAGTCGTACGCGCCGACGCCGTCCTCGCCGGTTTCGCCCAGGGCCATCTGCAATGGCGCGGCGGGCAGGCGCTTCCTGGCCGGGGCACCGAGTTCGGCCAGGCTGCGCACCTGGAGGATCACGCTGCCATTGCCGCCTTCGGTGATGCGGCGCAGCGCCGCCTTCTGCGCTTGGCCGGCGCGATCGAGCAATTGGCCGACCTGTTCGATCTCGCCGACCAGGCTGACGAAATGGTCGTGCAGGTTGGCCGCGCGGCGGGCGATTTCGGCGGCGTTGATGTTGCGTTGTTCGATGCGCCACAAATGCGCCACGGTGCGCAAGGTCGCCAGCAGGGTGCTCGGACTGACCAGCGAGACGTTGGCATCGAGGGCGAACTGGTACAGCGCGGCGTCGGCGCGCACGGCGTCGATGAAGGCGGCCTCCACCGGCACGAACATCAGCACGAAATCCAGCGTGCGCAGGCCCGGCAGGTCGGTGTAGGCGCGCCGCGACAGCTCGCCGATGTGGCGACGCAGCGAGGCCAGGTGTTCGGCCAGCGCGGCGGCGCGTTCGGCCTCGTCGTCGGCATTGCAATAACGCTCGTAGGCGATCAGGGACACCTTGGCGTCGATCACCAGATCCTTTTCGTCCGGCAGGTGGATGATGACGTCGGGCCGCGCCCGGCTGCCGTCCCCGCCGGCAAAGTGCAGTTGGGTGTCGTACTCGCGCCCGGCCTGCAGGCCGGAAGCCTCCAGCACGCGTTCGAGCACCATTTCGCCCCAGGCTCCCTGTTTCTGCGTATCGCCGCGCAGGGCGCGGGTCAAGTTGACGGCCTCTTCGCTGATGCGCTGGTTGAGGTCGCGCAGCGACTTGATTTCACCGGCCAGGGTGACGCGCTCGTTGCGGTCCTGCATCTGCGCCGCGTTGACCGATTCCTGGAACGACTTGAGCTGTTCGCGCAGTGGATCGACCAGGCCACCGATCTGCTTGCGGCTCTGCTCGTCGAAGCGCTGGGCGCGCTCGTCGAGGATCTGCTGGGCGAGGGTCTGGAAGCTGTCGCGCAGGCGGCTTTCCGCCGTTGCCAGCAGGGCCAGTTTTTCTTCGTGGGCACGCTGTTGCTCCTGCAGCCGGCTGTCGAGGCCGGCGCCGCGGACTTCCTGTTCATTGCGGGCGCGGCGCTCGGCGGCGAGGTCGTGCTCGCGCTGGGCGAGCTGGGATTCCAGTTGCGGCACCCGCTCCAGTCGGCCTTCCAGCTTGGCGCAGTCATCGGAAAGGCGGTCGGCCCTGGTCCGCAGGGCCGCCAGTTCGTCTTCCAGGCGCTGGTTCAGGCGCTGCGCCTGCGCGACTTCGCGCTGCAGCGCTTCCAGTTCGGCCTTGGTGCGCTGCACTTCCGGCTCGCGCTCGGCGTAGCCCTGACGTCGCGCGCCGGCGCGCAGGCTGGGCAGCAGGACCGCCATCAACAAGGCACCGAGCAGCAATCCGCCCGCGCCCCATATCCACATGATCTGTTGTTCCATCACCGCCATCCCGGCAAACGATGGCGGCGATTGTACGGGGCCGGGCGACAGACCCCGTCGCCCGGGTGCGCTTTCAATCCGCCAGCCGTCCTGCCGCAGCGACGCGGGTGTGCAGGTTGAAGGTCGCCCCGGCCACCAGTACGTGCACGCGCAGGCCGAGCAGGCAGACCGGCTCGCCCTCGCTGACCTTGTCCATCGAGGAGAACTGGAGATCGGCGGCGTCGATCACGGTGACCGCGCCACGACCGAGCACTTCCACCGTATTGTCCGGGCCGATGAAGGCGGCGGTGTCCTCGTCGAGGCCGATGCCGACGGCGAACGGGTTGTAGGCCAGCGCGGTGGCGAGGCGGCCAAGGCGGTCGCGCTGGCGGAAGTGCTGGTCGATGATGAAACGGTTGGTCAGGCCGAGGCCGGGCGCGAGGCGCACGCCGCCGGCCATCGGCGAGCCGCCCTCCTCGCCGAAGGCGATCATGTGTTCGGACATCACCGAGGCACCGGCGCTGGTGCCGGCGACATGCACACCACGCGCATTCTGGATGCGGATCAGCTTGGCCACCGGCGTGCCGCCGATCAGGGTGGTGATGCGCAACTGGTTGCCGCCGGTGAAGAAGATGCCGCTGGCGCGTTCGATGCGCTCCAGCCGCCTTGGCTCGGCACAGTCGCGGCGGGTATCGAAGTCCATGCTTTCCACCACGCCGGCACCCAGATCGCGGAACAGGCGCTCGTAGCGCGGGCCGGTATCCGGCAGGCGGCTGGCGGTCGGGATGACCACGATGTCGGCATCGGCACCGCCGCACAACTCGACGAAGCGGGCGAGGATGGCGGGTTGGTTTTCCTTTTCCTCGGCACCGCCGATGGGAATGATCCAGCCGCGCTGGTCACCGGCGAGGGGTTGGCTCGGCATGAAAGGGGGACTCCTGAAAGAAACCGGGCAGAGAAACCGGAAGATCGCGAAAGGAAGCCGGCCGCTCAGCGCACCGGCGCGGTCTCGAAGCTGCCGCGACGCACGGCGATGCGCTCGCGGACGTGCCAGACACCGCGCGCCATCACCGACTCGGGCAGGTCGTCATCGCCCAGCACGGCCAGGTCGGCATCCGCGCCGACGGCGATGCGGCCCTTGCCGGGCAGACGCAGCAGGCGGGCAGGATTGAGCGTGAAGGCCGGTAGCGCCTGTTCCAGCGTGCGACCGCGGCGCAGCAGTTCGGCGAGCGCACGCGGCAGGGCACCGGGCGTGCCGACATCCATGCCGCAGACGCGGCCTTCGTCATCGAAGCACGGCAGGCAGCCGCCGGCATCGGAACTGATCGTCACCCGCTCGGCCGGCGCGCCGGCGTCGAGATAGCGCTCCAGCGCATCCTCGGCGCTCCAGGCGTCCTCGCCGTCTTCGACCGGGAAGGCGGTGATGTCGATCCAGCAACCCTGCCGCGCCAGCGCCACGGCTTCCTCGAACAGCGCCTTGCGCCGATTGACGTGGGTCGGATTGAACACCCGCGCCGGCAATTCGCTTTGCGCCAGCGCCCGGCGCACCAAATCCAGCCCGCGCTCGCCATCGCCCAGATGCAGGTGGACGATGCCGGCCTTGCCGGTCATCAGCCCGGCGACATGGGCATCCGCCGCCACCCGCAGCAGTTCGTCCAGGGTCGGCTGGCTGGAGCGATGATCGCTGATCGCCAGTTCGCCGACGCCGATCAGGCAGTCGACCAGAGTGAGATCGCCGCGCACGCTGCCGGTGATGGTAGCCGGCGGCAGGTGATAACCGCCGCAGTATCCGAATGCGCTGAGTCCTTCCTCGCGCAGCCCCATCACCCCGGCGACCAGTTCGCGCGTGCCGCGCAGGGTGTCATCGGTGCCGAGCAGGCCGACCACGGTGGTGACGCCGCTGAGCGTGTAGCGCGACAGCGGCAGGGCCGGCACGCGGCTGGCATAGCCGGACTCGCCACCGCCGCCGGTGACATGCACGTGGCCATCGATCAGGCCGGGAATCAGCCGCCGGCCTTCCAGGTCGAGCACATCCAGCGGCAGGCCCGACGGCAACGGCGCGCCGGCGTCATCCATCCACAGGATCGCCCCGCCACCGATCAGCAGGTTCTTCAGGCCCAACGGCTGCGGTGCGTGAACCTCGGCGTTGCGCAACAGGCACAACGGCGAAGCAAGGGTTGGCAAGGACATGGGGCGGAATTTTACCAGCAGTGGACGCAGTGCTGGCGACTGGCTGGCCGCCGACGCCGCCTGTTTCACATCATTAACCCCGTTCTCCGCCATGCTGCGTTGATAACCGGGCACCCCACAACAATGCGGAGAAACCCCATGCGTATCCTCACCCTTGCCATCGCGCTGTCGCTGGGCCTTGCCGGCTGCGCGCATAAGCACGGCCACGATCAAGCCGCCGTGGCCGAGCCGGCACCGCCTCCGGCCTCCGCACCATCGGAAACGCTGGACCGCATCGAGGTCAGCGGTTCGCGGATCGGGGCGATGCACGCGCAGGCCAAGATGGTGGCGGAGTTCGTCGCACCGGCACCGCTGCCGGTTGATCGCGAGAACTACGCGCAAATCGACGAAAACCCGATCCACGTGGTCGCCGAGCAGCCGCTGTCGACCTTTTCCATCGATGTCGACACCGGCAGTTACAGCAATGTGCGCCGGATGCTCAATGCCGGTCGCCTGCCGCCTGCCGATGCGGTGCGCAGCGAGGAATTCCTCAATTATTTCGACTACGGCTACGCCGCGCCGGCAGGCGGCGGGCAGCCGTTCTCGGTGACCACCGAGATCGCGCCTTCGCCCTGGCACAGGAACCGGCATCTGTTGCTGGTCGGCCTGAAGGGCTACGAGGTGCCGAAGGCGCAGGTGCCGGCGGCCAATCTGGTGTTCCTGATCGACACGTCCGGATCGATGCATTCGGCGGACAAGCTGGCCTTGCTCAAGCAGAGCTTCCGCCTGCTGGTGCAACAGCTTCGTCCGCAGGACCGCGTCGCCATCGTCGCCTATGCCGGGTCGGCCGGTCTGGTGCTGGAGTCCACGCCGGGCAGCGACAAGGCCAGCATCCTCGCCGCGCTGGATCGCCTGCAGGCCGGTGGCTCGACCCACGGCTCGGCCGGCATCCAGCTCGCCTATGAGGTGGCGCAGCAGCACTTCATCGCCGGCGGCGCGAACCGGGTGATCCTGGCCAGCGATGGCGACTTCAACGTCGGCACGGTCAACCACGAGGCGTTGAAGGACCTGGTGGCGGAGAAGCGCAAGACCGGCATCGCCCTGACCACGCTGGGCTTTGGCGGCGGCAACTACAACGATGCGCTGGCCGAGCAGCTTGCCAACGTCGGCAACGGCCAGCACGCCTACATCGACACCCTCAACGAGGGTCGCAAGGTGCTGGTGGAATCGCTGAGCAGCACGCTCCTCACCATCGCCGCCGACGTCAAGGTGCAGATCGAGTTCAACCCCGCCGTGGTCGCCGAATACCGACTGATCGGCTACGAGAACCGCCTGCTGCGTCGCGAGGATTTCAGCAACGACCAGGTCGATGCCGGCGAGATCGGTGCCGGGCACAGTGTCACCGCGCTGTACGAACTGGCCCTGACCGGCTCCGGCGGCGAGGCCATCGAACCGCTGCGCTACGCCACGCAAGCGGCAGCGGACGGCAACCCGAAAGCCGCCGAGCTGGCCCATCTGCGGCTGCGCTACAAATCGCCCGGCGAGGATGTCAGCCGGCTGATCGAAACGCCGATCCTGCGCCGCGACATCGCCGGTGAAGCCAGCGAGCGCCTGCGCTTCGCCAGCGCCGTGGCCGGTTTTGCCGAAGCCCTGCGCGGTGGTCGCCACCTGGGCGACTGGACGCTCGACGACGTGCTGGCGACGGCGCGCAGTGCGCGCGGCGAGGATGCCTTCGGCTATCGCGGCGAGTTTCTGCAACTGGTCGAGATGGCGCGGGCGCTGTCCAGCCAGCGTCCGCAGGACGGCCATCTCGCCGCACCGGAGTGATCGATGCGGCTCACCTGCGAGCTTCGGTGGCGCCACGGGGCTTACCCGTGGCGTCGCCGTGTCCTACTCTTTCCGGCATGGACGCCGACCGCAGCGACGAGCAACTGATGCTGGACTATGCCGCCGGCGATGCGCTTGCCTTCGATGTGCTGTACGCGCGTCACCGGGCGGCGCTGTTCCGCTTCCTGCTGCGCGGGCTGTCGCATCGCGCCCAGGCCGAGGAGTGCTTCCAGGAAGTCTGGACCCGGGTCATCTCCGCGCGCGCCCGCTATCGCCCGGAAGCGGCTTTCAGCACATGGCTGTACCGCATCGCCCATCGCCTGCTGATCGACCAGTACCGCCGCCACACCGCGGAAACCCTCGACCCGACCGCCGATGACAACGCGCTGGCGCGGCTGCCCGACGAGGCCCCCGAGCCGGCGCATGCGCTGTCGGACTTCGAGCAGCGCCGCCGCCTGCAACACGCGCTGGCCACGCTGCCGGACGAGCAGCGCATCGCCGTGCAACTGCGGCTGGAACAGGAACTGAGCCTGGAGGCCATCGGCGAGATCACCGGCGTCGGTCGGGAAACGGTCAAGTCGCGGCTGCGCTACGCGCTCGACCGCCTGCGCGCGAGGCTGTCGCAATGAGCCGGCTGGATACCACGCCGCTGAGCGCCGAGGAAGCCGCGCTGGCCGAGGTCTATCGCCGCCTGCCCGGCGACGAACCGCCGGCGTCCCTGGATGCGCATCTACGCGCCCAGGCGCATGCCGCCGTACGTCGCGCGCCGTCACGGCGGGTACGCATCTGGCGCTGGGGCGGCGGGGCGATGGCCGCCGCGCTGGCGCTGGGCATCGGCTTGCAGGTCTTGCGCTCGCCGATCGAGCGCACGGAGCTCCCCCAATCCGAGGCCGAGTTGCACAGCGTTCCGCCGGCCGAATCGGTGACGCCGGATGCCGGCACCTTCAATACGCTGCCGACCGAGCCGACCGCGGATATCGCGCCCGCCGCCGCGCCGGCTACCCGCAAGACGACGCAGGAAGCCGTCGCCCCGCCGCCTGCCGCCGCGCCGATGCCGCAGTCCGCCGCGCCGCCACACGTCGAACGCAGTCTGGACAGCATGAGCCGACAAGCCGACGCCCAACGCCTCGACCGCATCGAGGTCAGCGGAACCCGCCTCCGTCAGGCAGCCGCGCCGCCAGCAAGCCTCGAACAACTGATCGAACGGGCTCGCGCGCATCATCGCGAAGGCGATGCCGGCGCGCTGAAAGCGATCCTGATGCGCATCCAGCACGAACATCCGGACGCCGAGCTGCCGGCCGATGTGCGCGGCTGGATCGACGACCTGCCCGCCGCGCCCTGATGGCCGAGACGCTCGCCGCAGCGCATCGTCACGAGTGCGAGATCAAGCGCAGCCGCTTTCTGGCGATTGCGCTGTCGCTGGACAGCGCCGCCGACGCACCGGCCCTGCTCGCCGGTCTGGATGATCCCTCCGCCAGCCACTGCTGCTGGGCCTGGCGCTTCGGCCAGGACTATCGCAGCCATGACGCCGGCGAACCCGCCGGTTCCGCCGGCCGGCCGATCCTCGCCGCCATCGACGGCCAGGGCGTCGACCGCGTGCTGGTGGCCGTGCTGCGCTGGTTCGGCGGCATCAAGCTCGGCGTCGGCGGCCTGGTCCGCGCCTATGGCGGCACGGCGGCGGAATGCCTGCGCAACGCACCGCGCACGCCGTTGGTCGACCTCGTCCAGGCCGAGGTGCATTGCGCCTTCGAACACATCGACGCCAGTCACCGCCTGTTCGCCGGCCACGGCGCCGCGATCATCGATACGGATTACCTCGCCGACGGCGCGCGCTTCGTCATCGAACTGCCGCGTAACGCGCTGGACGCACTCGCCCTGGCCCTGCGGGAAAGCTCGCGCGGGCGCACGCAATGGCGCGTGGCGGACGACGGCTGAGCGCGTTCCCCGCCGCGCCGCCGCGACCGTCACCGTTACAATTGCCCGCTTTCGTCCCGACCTGGCCCCGGCATGACCGAAACGACCCGCCCCAGCTTCCACGGCTTCGAGCAGATCCCGCTGCACGAGTACGCCGAGCGCGCCTATCTCGACTATTCGATGTACGTGGTGCTCGACCGCGCCCTGCCCTTCATCGGCGACGGTCTGAAGCCGGTGCAGCGGCGGATCGTCTATGCGATGAGCGAGCTTGGCCTGTCGGCGACGGCCAAGCCGAAGAAGTCGGCGCGCACCGTGGGCGACGTGATCGGCAAGTTCCATCCGCACGGCGACAGCGCCTGCTACGAGGCGATGGTGCTGATGGCGCAGCCGTTCTCGTTCCGCTATCCGTTGATCGACGGCCAGGGCAACTTCGGCTCCAGCGACGATCCGAAATCCTTCGCCGCGATGCGCTACACCGAGTCCAGGCTGACTCCGATTGCCGAGGCACTGCTCGGCGAACTCGGCCAGGGCACGGTGGACTGGTCGCCCAACTTCGACGGCACCCTGGAGGAACCGAGCTGGCTGCCGGCGCGCCTGCCGCACCTGCTGCTCAACGGCACCACCGGCATCGCCGTCGGCATGGCCACCGACATTCCGCCGCACAATCTCAACGAAGTGGTCAGCGCCTGCATCCGCCTGCTCGACGATCCGGAGGCGAGCACGCGCGATCTATGCGAACACCTGCGCGGCCCGGACTTCCCGACCGCCGCCGAGATCATCACGCCGGCCGCCGATCTGCTGAAACTGTACGAAACCGGCAACGGCAGCGTGCGCGCCCGTGCCACGCACAGCCGCGAGGGTGCCCACATCGTCATCGAGGCGCTGCCCTACCAGGTCAGTCCGAGCAAGGTCATCGAACAGATTGCGCAGCAGATGCGGGCCAAGAAGCTGCCCTGGCTGGAGGACATCCGCGACGAGTCCGACCACGCCAACCCGACCCGCATCGTGCTGGTGCCGCGCTCCAACCGGGTCGACACCGATGGCCTGCTCGGCCATCTGTACGCCACCACCGATCTGGAAAAGAGCTACCGCGTCAACTTCAACATCATCGGCCTGGACGGCAAACCGCAGGTCAAGCCGCTGAAGACGCTGCTCGGCGAATGGCTGCGCTTCCGCACCGATACCGTGGCGCGCCGCCTGCGCCACCGGCTGGAAAAGGTCGAGAAGCGCCTGCACCTGCTGGAAGGCCTGTTGGTCGCCTTCCTCAACCTCGACGAGGTGATCCGCATCATCCGCAGCGAGGACGAGCCGAAGCCGGCGCTGATGCAGCGTTTCCTGCTCAGCGAGGCGCAGGCCGACTACATCCTCGACACCCGCCTCAAGCAGTTGGCGCGGCTGGAGGAAATGAAGATTCGCGGCGAGCAGGACGAACTGGCCAGGGAACGCGAGCAATTGATCGCCACGCTCGGCTCCAACGCCAGGCTGAAGAAGCGGGTCAAGGACGAACTGCTCGCCGATGCGAAGAAGTTCGGCGATCCGCGGCGCTCGCCGCTGGTGGAACGCGGCGCGGCGCAGGCGCTGTCGGAAACCAAGCTGACGCCGAGCGAGCCGATCACCGTGGTGCTGTCGACCAAGGGCTGGATTCGCGCCGCCAAGGGCCACGAAGTCGATCCCGCCGCACTGAACTACCGCGAGGGCGACGCCCTGCTGCATTTCGCCCGCGGCCGCAGCAACCAGCAGGCGGCCTTCCTCGACAGCCAGGGCCGCGCCTATTCCACCCCGGCGCACACCCTGCCTTCGGCGCGTGGTGCCGGCGAGCCGCTGACCGGACGCTTCACGCCGGCCGCCGGAGCCGGCTTCGTCTGCACCGCCATCGCCGAGGCCGACGCACGCTACCTGCTCGCTTCCAGTCACGGTTACGGCTTCGTTACCCGTTTCGAGAACTTCACCGGCCGCAACAAGGCCGGCAAGGCCCTGCTCAACCTCGACGCCAGCGCCGAAGTGTTGCCGCCGGTCCCCGTCCACGACCCGGCCAGCGACCTGCTGGTCGCCATCACCTCGGCAGGTCATCTGCTGGCCTTCCCGGTGGCCGAGCTGCCGGAACTGGACAAGGGCAAGGGCAACAAGCTGATCCAGATTCCGCCGGCAAAGCTGAAAAGCGGCGAGGAGCGCGTGATCCTGGTCGCCTGCGTGCGCGATGGCGGCGAACTCACCCTGCATTGCGGCCAGCGCAAACTCGGCATGAGCTGGCGCGACCTGCAAGCCTACGGCGGCAATCGCGCCTCACGCGGCAACCTGCTGCCGCGCGGCTTCCAGCGCGTGGATCGGGTGGAAGCCGGCTGACGATGGCCAGACACCTGGCGGTCGGGCGAGGCCGCGATCAGGCGCTCGGCACGCCGTCCACCGCCACCTGATTGCGCCCGGCGTTCTTGGCCCGGTACAGCGCCGCGTCGGCGCGCTCGAACAGGCTCGCCACCGGGTCCGCGCCATGGCTTTCCGCACGTAGCGTCGCCACGCCGAGGCTGATGGTGACGTGCGCCCAGGGCAGATTGGGCGGATGGGCGATGCGCAGCGCCGCCACCGCTTCGCGGATGCGCTCGGCCAGCAGGCGGGCGGATTCGCCACGGGTGTCCGGCAGCAGCACGGCGAACTCCTCGCCGCCGATGCGGGCGATGCAGTCGTCGGCGCGCGACACGCAGGACTTTGCCGCCTGCGCCACCGCGCGCAGGCAGACGTCGCCGGCGGCATGGCCCTGGCTGTCGTTGAACAGCTTGAAGCGGTCGATGTCCATGATCACCAGCGACGCCTCGCGGTGCTGCTCGCCGGCCTTGCCGACCATGCCGCGCAGGCGCCAGTCGAACACGCGCCGATTGGCCAGACCGGTCAGCGGATCGGTGCTGGCCAGTTCGCCCAGCGATGCCTGCTCCAGCTTGTGGTGGGTCACGTCATGGGTGATCGCGACGATGCCGCCGCCGTGCTCGGAATCGTCGCTGATCGGGATCCGGCTCAGCGTCGCTTCCAGCCACACGGTGCGGCCATCGCGGTGGCGGGTGGAGAAATCCACCGATTCGCTGGGCGATCCGGCCAGCAGCCGGTCCAGCACCGCGCCGACCCGCGTCGCCTGCTCGGCATCGAGGCCGTCGAGGATGTTGCGTCCGATCAGTTCCTCCGGCGGCAGGCCGAGCAGGCTGTGCGCGGCCGGCGACACGTACTCCCAGACGCCCTGCGCATCGAGGCGCTGGATCATGTCGCCGGAAGATTCCGCCAGCACGCGGAAGGCCGCCTCGCGCGAGGCCAGTTCCGCCTCGCGGCGGCGACGCAGCCGCGACTGGTGCATCCAGCGCCATGCCGCGAACAGGCCCAGCGCCAACAGGCAGGCGAAGCTCATCCAGCGAATCTGCGCCGCGCGCCGCCAATCGGCCAACAGCTCCGGCCGCGACACCGCGGTCTGCACGACGAGGCCGGTCAGCGCGCTGCGTTCGAACGCACCCAGGCGCGGCTCGCCGTCGATCTCGGACTGGTACTCGTAGACACCCTGTCCGGACGCCGTCAGTTGGCCGAACAAACGGAAATACGAGGCGTCCATGCCGACCAGTTCGTCGACGAAGGGCATGCGCAGCAACAGCACGCCGTCGCCGCGCAGGACCAGGAAACTGCCCTTCTCGCCGACATCGAACTCGTCGAGGAAATCGATGATGCTGCGCATCGGGATGGCCGCCGCCATCACCCCGCCGAAGCTGCCGTCGGCGTGCTCGTGGCGGCGCGACACGGTGATCACCCAGCCATCGCCGAAGCGCGAGCGCAGCGGCGCGCCGATATAGGTGCCGCCCTGCGGATGGTCGCGGTGATACTGGAAATAGACGCGGTCGGAAACGTCCACCGAGGTGTTCATGCCCTCATGCGAGGACATCCGCACCCGGCCATCGGCACCGAACAGCGAAAACGCCCCGAAGCGCCCGGACAGCCCGGTCTGGCGGCGCATCAGGTCGACCAGGCGTTCCGGCACGCGGCCGGCGCGCTCCTCGGCCTCGACCTCGGCCAGCAAGGCGTCCAGCGCCACCTCGGCCAATTGCACGGTGTCGTCGACGCGGCGGACGATGGACGTGGTGGTTTCGCGCAGGCTGGATTCGATCTCGGCGACCCGGCGTTTCCAGTTGGAGTATTCGTCGTGGACGACGATGGCGAGGATGCCGATGCAGGCGATCGCCACCGCCACACGATTGAGCCGGGAACTCCTTCTTGCCGTCTGCATGGTGCGCGGAAAACCCTCTGGACCGTAGCGGGCGGAGCAACGCCCGCGCGCGCCAGCCTACACGTTGCAAGACACGGCTGGATAGACGGCGCGAAGACCGCGCGAACGCCGCCGATCAGTCCGCCAGCGGCCGCACCTCGACGCGCTCGATCTGCTCGCCGACCACGTCGGTTCCCGGCGGTGGCTCGAAGCGGAAGTGGTCGCGTTCGAACTGCGGGTTGCGCCGCCAGTGGCTGAAGGCGATCTCGGTGCGCTGGCCGAGTTGGTCGACCAGCAGCATGGTCGCCAACGCATCGCCATCGAAGCCGATCCGGCATTCGGTCAACGCGCCATCGTCCAGCTTCGGCGTCAGGCGGACCCAGTGCAGGCCGTCCGCCATGCCGAGATCTTCGCGGTCGAACTGACGGTCGAGTTCGGCCGGATCGATCAGTACCGCCAGCGGGCTGGACTGTTCCTCCAGCGCCTGCCGACGCACGCTGACCTGTTCGAGATCGGGGTCGTGGATCCAGACGTGGTCGCCGTCGGCGACGATGGTCTGCGGGAACGGTTGCTCGTATTCCCAGCGGAACAGGCGCGGCGCGGCCAGCGAGACGCTGCCCTCGCTGCGCTCGCGGAGGACGCCCTGTTCGTCGTACACGGTCTGCACGAAGCGGCCGTCGAGGCCGTGCAGGCCCTGATTGAAACGCTCGACCGGCGAGGCTGCCTGCGCGGCGCAGGCGAGGCCCAGCAGGGCCGGCAGGAGCAGACGGAACAGGCGCATGGACACCTCCTTGGGCGAAACGCGCGGCGAGTGTGCCCGCCGGCGCATGAATGTGCGCTGCGCGCTGCGCCGCTCAGGCCCGGCGAAATCCGCGCTCAGCCACGCACCGGCGGCGGTGCCAGCACCTTGCGGTCGCCGTTGTGTTCCGGCGCGGAAACGATACCCGCCGCTTCCATCGCCTCGATCAGCCGAGCGGCGCGGTTGTAGCCGATCTTCAGCCGCCGCTGCACGCCGGAAATCGATGCCCGCCTCGATTCGGTGACGATGGCGACCGCCTGGTCGTACAGGGCGTCGGATTCGTCGCCCGCGCCGCCGGCTTCCGGCAGCCCGGTGGCACCGATCATCTGACCGTCGGCCAGCATCTGCACGTCCTCCAGCACGCCGTCGAAATACTGCGGGCCGTCACAGGACGCCTTCAGGTGCTGCACCACGCGATGCACCTCGTCATCGCTGACGAAGGCACCGTGCACGCGCTCGGGCATGGCTGTGCCCGGCGGCAGGTAGAGCATGTCGCCGTGGCCGAGCAGGGTTTCCGCGCCGCTCTGGTCGAGGATGGTGCGCGAGTCGATCTTGCTCGACACCTGGAAGGCGATACGGGTCGGGATGTTGGCCTTGATCAGGCCGGTGATGACGTCCACCGACGGGCGCTGCGTGGCGAGGATCAGATGAATGCCGGCGGCGCGCGCCTTCTGCGCCAGACGGGCGATCAACTCCTCCACCTTCTTGCCGACGATCATCATCATGTCGGCGAACTCGTCGATGATGACGACGATGTAGGGCAGCGTTTCCAGCGGATCGGGCGCGGCGTCCAGCGTCTCGTTGGGCACGAACAGCGGGTCCATCAGCGGCTGGCCGGCCTCGGCAGCCTCCTTCACCTTGCGATTGAAGCCGGCCAGGTTGCGCACGCCGACCATCGACATCAGCTTGTAGCGGCGCTCCATCTCGGCCACGCACCAGCGCAGGCCGTTGGCGGCCTCCTTCATGTCGGTGACCACCGGCGCGAGCAGGTGCGGGATGCCTTCGTAGACCGACAACTCGAGCATTTTCGGGTCGATCATCAGCATCCGCACTTCGTCGGCGGTGCTCTTGTAGAGCAGGCTCAGCACCATCGCGTTGACGGCGACGGACTTGCCCGAGCCGGTGGTGCCGGCGACCAGCAAATGCGGCATGCGGGCGAGGTCGGTCACCGTCGGCCGGCCGCCGATGTCCTTGCCCAGCGCCAGCGCCAGCGGGCTGTGCACCTTGTCGTACTCGCGCGAGCGCAGGATCTCGGAGAGGTAGATCATCTCCCGGTTGCTGTTGGGAATCTCCAGGCCGATCACCGACTTGCCGGGAATCACGTCGACCACGCGAACCGACTTCACGCTCAGACCGCGGGCGATGTCCTTGTCCAGCGAACTGATCTGGCTGCCCTTGATGCCGGGTGCCGGCTCGATCTCGAAGCGGGTGATGACCGGCCCCGGATAGGCACCGACCACCTGGGCATCGATGCGGAAGTCCTTCAGCTTGAACTCGATCTGCCGCGACAGCGCGGTGAGCGTTTCCTCGCTGTAGCCGGCGCTCTGCGGCTGCGGATCGTCCAGCAGGGACAGCGGCGGTGTGCCGGCGCGGGTCGGCACGCCGCTGAACAGCGGGATCTGCTGCTCGCGCCTGGCGCGTTCGCTGCGCTCCGGCGGCGGCACCTGCGGCTCGATCCGCACCGGCTCGCGTCTGGCCCGCTTGACGCTGTCCTCGCGGCGAACTTCCTCGCGCTCGGCCTTGGCGTGACGCGCGCTGCGCCAGGTATCGGCGCGCTGGCGTCCACGCGACAACAGGGCGATGGCGGCCAGCGCCCAGCCGCCGAGGCGATCCATCAGACGGAACCAGGACAGCCCGGTGGACAAGGTGATCGCCACCAGCAGCAGGGCGAGCAGGAACAGGCTGGCCCCCATGAAGCCGAACGCGCGGGTCAGCGTGGTGCCGATCCACTGGCCGAGCAGGCCGCCGGAGCCGGCCGGCAGGTCGCCGCCCCAGCCGCTCATCTGCAAGGCCGCCAGGCCGGCCGCCGCGATCATCAGGCCGACGCAGCCGAGCAGGCGCAGTGCCGGCGTCAGGCCGTTGTCTTCGCTGGTGCCGTCGCGGCGCAGCGAGACCCAAGCCAGCAACCCGCCCAGCAGCGGAATGCCGTAGGCGGCGATTCCGCAGAACGCCAGGGCGAAATCGGCGAACCAGGCACCGAACAGTCCGCCGAAATTCTCCACCTTGCCGGTGACGCTGCCGGAATGCGACCAGCTCGGATCATCCGCGCTGTAGCTAAGCAGGCAGGCGAACAGGTACACGAACACCGGTGCCAGCAACAGCACCAGACTTTCCCACCACATCCGGCGGCGAACGGGCGGGACAACGGACTTGCGGGCTTCGGAATTCGCCAATGCGAGAAATTACGTCAGAAAAAAGGAGTTAGCTGCTGATTATACTGCCTGATTTCCGACATCTGACCGAGGCTTGAGTTGCCATGCGCCGGCAGGCAGCCTTGATTCATGCCGCCGCGCACCGCATTGTCGGATTCTCTCCCACGCCCGCCGCGCACGGCGGACGCAGACCCCAGGAAGCATACCCCGTCATGAGCGCCACCAAGCACTGCCACGTCCTGATCCTCGGTTCCGGCCCGGCCGGCTACGCCGCCGCCGTCTACGCCGCCCGCGCCAACCTGAAGCCGGTGTTGATCACCGGCATGCAGCAGGGCGGCCAGCTCACCACCACCACCGATGTCGACAACTGGCCCGGCGACGCCCACGGCCTGACCGGACCGGACCTGATGACGCGCATGCAGGCCCATGCCGAACGCTTCGAGACCGAGATCATCTTCGACCACATCAACGAGGCCGACCTGTCGCAGCGGCCGTTCCGACTCAAGGGCGACGCCGGCGAATACAGCGCCGACGCCGTGATCATCGCCACCGGTGCCTCGGCCAAGTACCTCGGCATCGAGTCCGAGCAGAAGTTCATGGGCCGCGGCGTCTCCGCCTGCGCCACCTGCGACGGCTTTTTCTTCCGCGATCAGGATGTCGCCGTGATCGGCGGCGGCAACACCGCCGTGGAGGAAGCGCTGTACCTGTCCAACATCGCCCGCAAGGTGTACCTGGTGCATCGCCGCGACACCCTGCGGGCGGAAAAGATCATGCAGGACAAGCTGTTCGCCAAGGCCGCCGCCGGCAAGATCGAACTGCTCTGGCATCACACCGTGGACGAGGTGCTCGGTGATGACTCCGGCGTCACCGGCATGCGCCTGCGCTCCACCCAGGACGGCAGCGCCCGCGAGATCGCCGTGCAGGGCTTCTTCGTCGCCATCGGCCACACGCCCAATACCAGCCTGTTCGAGGGCCAGTTGGCGATGAAGAACGGTTACATCCAGATCCGCAGCGGACTGGAAGGCAACGTCACCGCCACCTCGGTGCCGGGCGTGTTCGCCGCCGGCGACGTCGCCGACCAGGTCTATCGCCAGGCGATCACCTCGGCCGGCTTCGGCTGCATGGCGGCGCTGGACGCCGAGCGCTTCCTCGACGCCCAGGGCGGCCACTGAGCGACGCCGCCAGCGGGCGCGCGGGCATGCGCGAGGGAATCGACATCCGCTTCCTGCCGCGCCTGGCCGGGATCGACGCCGCGCAGTGGGACGCACTGCGCGGCGGCGACGATCCGTTCCTCGCCCACGCCTTCCTCGACGGACTGGAGCGACACGACTGCCTGCGCCCACAGCGCGGCTGGACGCCGCATCACCTGGCGATCTACCGCGACGCGCGGCTGCTCGCCGCCGCGCCCTGTTACCTGAAATCCAACTCGCACGGCGAATTCGTGTTCGACCACGGCTGGGCCGAAGCCTATTGGCGGCACGGGCTGGATTACTACCCCAAACTGCTGTGCGCCGTGCCCTACTCGCCGGTGCCCGGCCCGCGACTTTTGACCGCCGGCGACGCCGGCCTGCGCGCCCTGTGTCTGGACGCGCTGCGCGAGGAAACACTGCGCCTCGGGCTGTCCTCCGCCCACGTCAATTTCGACCACGCGCCCAGCGTCGATGACGATGCCGACGACCGATGGCTGCCGCGCCACGACTGGCAATTCCATTGGCATCAGCGCGGCTGGCGCGATTTCGATGATTTCCTCGCCGCGCTGAGTGCGAAGAAGCGCAAGAACATCCGCCAGGAACGCGCCGCCGTGCGCCGCGCCGGCATCCGTCTGTACTGGCGGCATGGCGACGAGGCCAGCGAGGCCGAACTCGCCGCCATGCACGGCTTCTATTGCCGCAGTTTCATGGAGAAGGGCAACCTGCCGGTGCTGACGCTGGATTTCCTGCACCATTTGGCGCAGACGATGCCGCGTCAACTGCTGCTGATCCTGGCCGAGCACGAAGGCCGCCCGGTGGCCGGCGCGCTGTGCCTGCGCTCGACCGACACCCTGTACGGCCGCTATTGGGGCAGCGAGGTCGACCTGCCCGGCCTGCACTTCGAGACCTGCTACTACCAGGGCATCGACTACTGCCTCGCCCACGGCCTGCGCGTGTTCCAGCCCGGCGCGCAGGGCGAGCACAAGATCGCCCGCGGTTTCCTGCCGGTGGCCACGCATTCGCGCCATTTCATCGCCGAGCCGCGCTTTCGTGCCGCCATCGCCGAGTCGCTGGCACGCGAATCGACCTGGCTGGCCGGCTACCGCGAGCGCCTGCTGGCGCATTCCCCGTATCGACATGATGACGATCCGACTGCCGCGCCTGCCGGCTGATCCGCTGGCACCCTTCCCGCCCGCCGCCGACGCGCTGGCCGAGCCGGACGGCCTGCTCGCCTGGGGCGGCGACCTGTCGCCGGCTCGGCTGCTGAACG
>JBAYTD010000029.1:0-23851 GCA_041675805.1 Lysobacteraceae bacterium | reverse complement strand
GGCCGCCGAAAGCTGCCCGCAGGTGCTGGCCGCCGCGCGCGACTGCTTCGCCGCCGGCAACGCCGATGCCGAGCCACGGCAGTTCGATCCCGACCTGTTCGCCGCGCAGCCGGACATCTCCATCGACTACGCCCTGATGGAGCCGGCGCGCCGGCGTGCCGTGGCTCCGGCGCATTTCGACTGGAGCGACATCGGCTCCTGGCAGGCGATCAGCGAACTGGGCCAGGCCGATGCGGCCGGCAACCGCCTGCATGGCGACGTCGTCGCCGTCGACAGCCGTGATTGCTACATCGAGTCCGAGCATCGGCTGGGGGCCGCGGTGGGCGTCAGCGATCTGGTCATCGTCGACGCCGGCGACGCCGTGCTGGTGGCCGACCGCGCGCGCAGCCAGTCGGTGCGCAGCGTGGCAGAACAACTGCGCCAGCGCGGCCACGCCGCCGCCCAGCACGGCCACACCGTGTACCGGCCCTGGGGCAGCTACACCGTGCTCGAGGACGCCGACGACTGCAAGGTGAAGCGCCTCACGGTGAACCCCGGCGGCATCCTCTCGCTGCAAAAACATTTCCGCCGCAGCGAACACTGGACCGTGGTGCACGGCGTCGCCAAGGTCCGTGTCGGCGAGCGCGAGTTCCTGCTCCAGCGCAACGAGTCGACCTTCATCCCGGTCGATACTCTGCACCGGCTGGAAAACCCTGGCAGCGAGCCGATCCATCTGATCGAGGTGCAGTGCGGGGATTACTTCGGCGAGGACGATATCGTTCGGCTGGAGGATGTTTACGGGCGCTCCTGAGCGCTTGTTCAAGGTTTCGCTTCAGGCTGTGTGGGCGGTACGTGACTATCCTTCGTTCGCCTGATTTGGGCAGTGTCGCAGGGGTTTCGTCCGCCTCGGCGGCGGCCGAGTCGCTTTTCTTTGTTTCGCCAAAGAAAAGTGACCAAAAGAAAGGCGACCCGGGCATCGCGCCGTTGCCTTCGAGACATGGCAAGGCCGGCATCCATCCCTGGAACGCTTACCTGCCCGCACATCCTTGTGCGGGCGTTCGCCGGGATGTTCCGCCTGATGGCGAAACATCAAGTCCCGGCTCACCCTGCGCTACTCGCCAGCTTCGGGCCGGCGCGGACTCGGCCATCCATGGCCTCGAACATTCGCGCCTTTCCCCCGAAGCCGGCTGCGTTGCTCGGCGCGATGACGGGCGGTGGAAGCGAAGAGCCAGAGCCGAAAGCCGGTTTCGCGTAGGTCGGCTCAAGCCGCGAAGCGGTGGAGCCGACAGAGGCTTGGAGTCACCACACCGTTCGCGCTGGTATCGAAGACTTGAAATCCCCTCACCCGTTCGCACCGAGGTATCGCACGCGAGGGTCCGCAGGCAGAGGCATATCAGAGGCACAGGTTGGGGTGAGCGCAGCGAAGCCCAACGCGGCAGCATTCGGAAGGCATTGGTGTTGGGGTTCGCTGCGCTCACCCCAACCTATAGCCTGGCCGAAGGATCCGGGTTACTTGCTACGGCGTTCCTGACGGCCCTCGTCGGGGCTGTCTGAGCCAGTCGGCCGGCCGCGCAGTGCGTTGAGCAAATCCGTGGCGCTGCGCAGGCGCTCGGTGGTGCCGGGCATCGGCATGCGCAGGCGCAGGGTGGTCGGGCCTTCCATCGAGAACACGCGCGGTTGCGATTGCACCATGCGGATCAGGGTCATCGGGTCGATCTTGGGATCGGGCGTGAAGGTCACCCGGCCGCCGGCTTCGCCAAGGTCCAGTTTGCGGAGGCCCAAGGCGGTGGCGCGCTGCTTCAGGTCGGCGACGGCGAACAGGTTGCGGGTCGGCTCGGGCAGCAGGCCGAAGCGGTCGATCATCTCCACCTGCAACGCGCGCAGGCCGTCCTCGTCGCGGGCGGATGCGATGCGCTTGTACAGCATCAGGCGGGTGTGCACGTCGGGCAGGTAGTCGTCCGGGATCAGCGCCGGGAGGTGCAATTCGACTTCCGCGCCGTGGCGGTCGGCGTCGTCGAGGTCGGGCAGCTTGCCCTGCTTGATCGAGCGCACCGCGCGTTCCAGCAGTTCGGTGTACAGACTGAAGCCGACTTCGGCGATCTGCCCGCTCTGGCCCTCGCCGAGCAGCTCGCCGGCACCGCGAATCTCCAGGTCGTGGGTGGCCAGGGCGAAGCCGGCACCGAGTTCGTCCAGCGAGGCAATGGCTTCCAGCCGCTTGGCGGCGTCGCCGCTCAGCGACTTCTTGTCCGGCACCACCAGGTAGGCGTAGGCGCGGTGATGGCTGCGGCCGACGCGACCGCGCAACTGGTGCAACTGGGCCAGGCCGAAGCGGTCGGCGCGGTCGATGATGATGGTGTTGGCGCTGGGGATGTCGATGCCGGATTCGATGATGGTGGAGCACACCAGTACGTTGAAGCGCTGGCGGTGGAAGTCCAGCATCACCTGTTCCAGTTCGCGCTCGGGCATCTGGCCGTGGGCGATGCGGATGCGCGCCTCGGGGACCAGTTCGGCCAGTTCGCGGGCGCAGCGCTCGATGCTCTGCACCTCGTTGTGCAGGAAATACACCTGGCCGCCGCGCGCCAGTTCGCGCTGGAAGGCTTCGCGCAGCAGGGCGGTGTCCCATTGCACGACGAAGGTCTGCACGGCGAGGCGGTGCGCCGGCGGGGTGGCGATGATGGACAGGTCGCGCAGGCCGCTCATCGCCATGTTCAGCGTGCGCGGGATCGGCGTGGCGGTCAGGGTCAGCAGATGCACTTCGGCACGCAGCGCCTTGAGCGCCTCCTTCTGGCGCACGCCGAAGCGCTGTTCTTCGTCGACCACGACCAGGCCGAGATCCTTGAAGCGCACGTCCTTCTGCAACAGCCGGTGGGTGCCGACGATGACGTCGATGCGGCCTTCGGCGAGGCTGTCCAGCGCCGCCTTGATTTCCTTCGCCGTCTTGAAGCGCGACAGCACTTCCACGCGCAGCGGCCAGTCGGCAAAGCGGTCGCGGATGTTGCGAAAGTGCTGTTCGGCCAGCAGGGTGGTCGGCACCAGCACGCCGACCTGCCTGCCGGCGATGGCGGCGGCGAAGGCGGCGCGCACGGCGACCTCGGTCTTGCCGAAGCCGACGTCGCCGCAGATCACGCGATCCATCGGCATGCTCGACGCCATGTCGGCCAGCACGGCCTCGATGGCGGCGAGCTGGTCCGGGGTTTCCTCGAACGGAAACTGCGCCGCGAACTGCTCGTACATCGCCCGGTCCGGCACCAGCGCCAGCCCGGCGCGGGCCTGTCGCCGGGCCTGTATTTCCAGCAGTTCGGCGGCCACGTCGCGGACCTTTTCGGCGGCCTTCTTCTTCGCCTTCTCCCACTGTTCGCCGCCCAGCGAGTGCAGCGGTGCGGTTTCCGCCGAGGCACCGGCGTAGCGGCTGACCAGGTGCAACTGCGCCACCGGCACGTACAGCTTGTCGCCCCTGGCGTAGCCGATGCACAGGAACTCCGCCGGCGATGCGCCGACCTCCAGCGTTTCCAGGCCCAGATAGCGGCCGACGCCGTGGTCCTCGTGGACGATCGGCGCGCCTTCGCTGAGCTCGCTGAGGTCGCGGATGATCGCTTCGGGCTCGCGTCCGGCGCGGCGGCGGCGACGCGGCTGGGTGGCGCGCTCGGGAAACAGTTGGCGCTCGGTCAGCACGCACAGCGGCGGCGCGGCCAGGGCGAAGCCATCGTCCAGCGCGGCCACGGCGATGGCGTAGCGCGGCGGCGGATCGGCGGCGACGAAGGCAGGCCAGTCGGCGACCACCGGCGGGCGCAGGCCGACGCCGTCGAGCAGGTCGATCAGCGCCTCGCGGCGGCCGGGCGAATCGGCGGCGATCAGCACGCGGCCGGGATAACTGTCGAGGAAGCCGCGCAGCGCCGTGCCGCTGGCCTCGTCCTTCTGCATCAACGGCAGACTCGGGGCCGGAAGATCGCCCAGCGCCTGCGCCTCGCCGTGGCGCGGATGTGCCGAGCCGAGCACTTCCACGCGCGGGCGCTGGTTGAGCTGTTCGCGCAGCGCCTGCGGCGGCAGGAACAGTTCTTCCGGCGACAGGGTCGGCCGTTCGATGTCGTGGCGACGCTGTTCGTGGCGCTCGCCGGTCTGCGCCCAGAAGCGCTCGGCGGCCTCGTACACGCCATCGCCGAGCAGGCACAGCGCGTCCGCGCCGAAATAATCGAACAGGGTCGCCGCGCCGGGCTGGTCCTCGCCCTCGAAGAACAGCGGCAGGTAGTACTCGATGCCGGCCGGCGCGCCGCCTTCCTTCAGGTCCTGGTACAGCGGGCAGCGCCGGGTGTCGATGGGAAAGCGTTCGCGCAGCAGATCGCGCACGCGGCGGCTGGCGGCGGCGTCGAGTGGGAACTCGCGGCCGGGCAACAGGCGCACGGCAGGGACCGGATGCTGCGAGCGCTGGGTTTCCGGGTCGAAGCTGCGGATCGACTCGACCTCGTCGTCGAACAGTTCGATGCGGTAGGGCTCGGCGCTGCCCATCGGAAAGATGTCGAGCAGGGCACCGCGCACGGCGAAGTCGCCCGGATCGAGCACCTGCGGCACGTTGCGGTAACCGGCCGCTTCCAGCCGCGCCTTCTCGCGGTCGAGGTCGAGCTTCTGGCCGTTTTCCACCATCAGCGCGTTGCCGCCGACGAAGGCCGGCGGGGCGACCCGCTGCATCAGTGTCGCCACCGGCACCACCAGCACGCCGCGGCGCGCACCGGGCAGTCGATACAGCGTTGCGATGCGCTGGGAGACGATGTCCGGATGCGGGCTGAACTGGTCGTAGGGCAGGGTTTCCCAGTCGGGGAAATGCAGTGTCGGCAGGTCCGGCGCGAACAGCCCCAGTTCCGCCTCCAGCGCCTGCGCGCCGTGGGTGTCGCGGGTGACCGCGACGAGCAGCCCGTCATGCCGCTGCGCGGCCTGGGCGATGGCCAGCGACAGCGCGCTGGAACTGTGCGGTGCCTGCCACAGCGCGCGTTGCTGGCCGGTGCGCGGCAGGGGCGGGGCGATCAGGTAATCGATGGTCACGAAACGGGAAAACGGCAAAACGAGGGCGCGCAGTGTACCTGCCCGCCTTCCCTACCGCGTCGTCGAAGCGCGCTTCAGTGGCAGCCGGACGCGGATCACGCCGGGCTCGCCGGGTGCCCGGTCGCGACGGAAACCCAGCGAATCGGCCAGCGCCAGCATGGCGGTGTTCTCGTCCAGCACATCGCCGAAGATTTCGTCCAGGCGGCGGTACTGCGCCCAGCGGATCACCCGGCGCATCAGGTGGCGACCCAGGCCGAGGCCGGCAAACGGATGGGCGACGATGATGGCGTACTCGGCGCGGCGGCGGTCGGCCTGGATCGAGGCGCGGACCACGGCGACGATGGGCGGCGACGGTTGGGCGTGGGTGGACGGTTCGCAGGCGATCAGGGCGAAGTCGCTGCGTGCGTCGATGGCGCTCAGTCGGCGCGCCAGCTCCGGCGTCAGCTCGCGCATCGGGTGCATGAAGCGCAGGCGGATTTCCTCCGGCTCCAGCAGCGAGAAGCCGTGCCGCAGCGGCTCGGCATCGTCGGCGCGGATCGGTCGGATGTGCAGTGCGCGGCCATCGGCGAGGATGACTTCCTCGCTCCACGGCGGGCCTAGGGCGCGACGACTGGGGATCGCTGGCATCGGTCCATGTCGGCAGGGCGGATCGGGCGCACGATACGGCAACATGGCCGCAGCGTGGCAGCGCCGGGCCGAGCAGCGGCTCCAATTCCATCGCGGCGCGTTCAGATCCGGGATGCGCACAGGCGGTGCGCACCCGCGCGCGCCGCGATCACGACGCGCGTCGTGCTAGGGTGCCGCCTCGAAACCGTTGTGGTGGATGCGCGTCGGGTCGCCGCTGGATGTCTTGGCCATTTCGCCGATGAAGGCGAGGGCGAACTGCACGAAGGGCACGCTGGCGTTGGCGTTGTCGCCGACGGTGGCCAGGGTGTCGTTGGCGGTGTGCAGGCCGGGGAAGAAGCGGTAGTTGACGTCGCCGGGCTCGCTGGCCATCACCGAGGGGAAGCCGTTGCTGGTCCATGAGGCATGGTCGGAGCAGGCGTAGCCGCAGGCGAGGTCGCGGCGGACCAGGCCGAGCGGGGCGAGATAGGCGTCGAACAGGGATTTGGCGAACGCCAGCAGCGGTGCGTTGACGTAGTCGCTGATGAAATGCAGGTGGAAGGGCACGCCGTTGCGGTAGTTGGTCATGTCCAGTTGCAGCACGCCGACCACGTTGACGCCATCGGCGGCGAAGCGGGCGGCGATGGCATTGGAGCCGCGCAGGCCGACTTCCTCGGCGGCGTAGCCCATGAACTTGATCGTCCGCTGCGGCCGCCAGCCATTGTCCAGCGCGATGCGCAGGGTTTCGGTGATGACGGCGATGCCGGAGGCGTCGTCATCGGCACCGGGCGCGAACTGCTGGGTGTTGCTCCCGGCACCGCTGCGGATCGAGTCCAGGTGGGCACCGACCACGACCACTTCGTCGGCCAGTTCGTTGCCGGTCACGGTGAGGACCACCGTGGGCTGGGTGGAGCAGGTGGTGCAGCCGGTGAACAGTTCGGTGCCGACATCGGCGCGGCCCTGGCCGAGCGCCGCCCACTGGTCGCGGATCCACTCTGCCGCCGCGAGGCCGTGCGGGCTGTCGTAGTAGCGGTTCTGGTAGCTCGACAGATGCGCCATCGTGGCGTACAGGTTGTCGGCCTCGACCTGCGGCAGCCACGGCAGGATGGTGTCGGAATTGTCGATCACGTAGCTGATCGCATCCGGCCGCAGCAGCGCCTGCAGGCTGCGTTCGCCGGCGAGGAAGGCTTCCGCCGCCGCGCGGCTGTCGAAGGCGAAATAGCCACCGCAGCGGCCTTCCTGCTCGTGGACGTGGCGGGTCAGCAGGTCGCGCTGGTCGAGGTCGATTTCGATCAGCCGCAACGGCGTGCCGAGGCTGTCCTGGCGCGGCTGCGCGGGCAGGTCGCGCAGCGGGCTGGATTGCAGGGTGGCGGCGGAAACCACGGCGAAGATCGGCGCGGCGTCGTCTGCCGTGCAGGGCGCGACGGCGAGGCTGGCGGCCAGCGTCAGCAGCAGCGGGACGAGACGGGCGATGGGGTTTGTGGTCATCGGACTTCCGGAAAGGGTCAGCCGCCGCGCAGCCAGTCCAGGCGGCAGGTCGCGCCGGCCTCGCCGAGGCGGTCGCGGAGAATCGGCAGGACGGGTTGCAGGGCCTGTTCGATCTGCCACGGCGGGTTGAGGATCAGCAGGCCGCTGCCGTTCATGCGCAGCGGCGAGTCGTCGGCGCGCACCAGCAGTTCGACCCGCAGCAGGCGTTCCACCGGCAAGGTGGCGGCGCGGCGCAGCATCGGATGCAGGGCGCGCCCCTGTTTGATCGGATACCACAGCGCGTAGACCGCCTTGGGCCAGCGCGACAGGGCGTTACGCAGGGCCGGGAAGATGCGGTCGTACTCGTCGAACTGGGCTTCGTAGGGCGGGTCGATCAGCGCCAGTCCGCGTTTTTCCTGCGGCGGCAGCAGCGCACTGAGCGCCTCGTAGCCGTCGCGCTGGTGGACGCCGATGCGCGGATCGCCGCGCAGCAGTTGCCGCAGCGAAGCCGCTTCCTCGGGATGCAGTTCGCAGCAGGCCAGGCGGTCCTGGGCGCGCAGGGCGTCGGCCAGCAGCCGTGGCGAGCCGGGGTAGACGTGCAGCCCGCCATCGGGGTTGTGGCGACGGATCGCCTCCAGGTAGCGGCGCAGGGCGGGTGCTTCCAGGCCGTCCTCGCGCGACAGCCGGGCGACGCCCTCGCGCGCCTCGCCGGTGCGCGCCGCGCGGGCATCGTCCAGCGCGTAGCGACCGGGGCCGGCGTGGCTGTCGAGGAAGAAGCAGGCACCGTCCTTGCGCTGCAAGGCATCGACCAGGGCCAGCAGCACGGTGTGCTTGAGCACGTCGGCGTGGTTGCCGGCGTGGAAGGCGTGGCGATAGTTCACGGATTCATCTCAGCGCGCCGGCAGGTGGGCCAGCGGATCGACCGGCTTGCCGTTGCGGCGGATCTCGAAGTGCAGCATGTCGCGGCTGGCACCGCTGCGGCCCATCTCGGCGATCTGCTGGCCGGCCTTCACCGTCTGGCCTTCATTGACCAGCCGCTTGCGGTTGTGGCCGTAGGCGGACAGCCATTCGTCGGAGTGCTTGACGATCACCAGTTCGCCGTAGCCGATCAGACCGGAGCCGGAATACACCACCACGCCATCGCCCGCCGCCAGCACCGCCTGGCCGTTGCTGCCGGCGATGCCGATGCCCTGGCGGGTGGGATCGCCGGCACCGAAGCGGCTGACCAGTTGACCGCTGGTCGGCCAGCGCCAGCGCACCGGGCCGGCGGGCAGGGCGGCCGGCGGCGGGGTCGCTGCGGGCGTTGCTGTCGGCGTTGTTGCCGGCGGCGGAGTCGCTGGCGGCGTGGCGGTCGTCGCGGCGGGTTTGCTGCTGGGCGGCGCAGGCGTGGCGGTGTTGGTTGCCGGTGCAGCGGGCGGCGGGGCCGGTTTTGCCGTCGAGGCGATCACGCCGCGACCGCTGCCGGCGGCGGGTCGGCTGGTCCGTGCCGGCGCGCGGGCCGAGGTCGCACCGAGATTCAGGGTCTGCCCCGGATAGATGGTGTACGGCGGCGCGATGCCGTTGCGGCGCGCCACCTCGCGGTAGTCCAGACCGTGGCGGAAGGCGATGCCGTACAGCGTGTCGCCACGCGCGACGACGTACTCGCCGGCACGCGGGATCGGCTGCGGTGCCGGGCGCTGGCCGGTGCTCCGACCGGGTGCATCGACCGGCTCCACGCGCACGCTGCGACTGGGTGCGCAGGCGACCAGCAGGGCCAGCGCGGCCAGCGTCGCGGCGCGCAGCAGCAGCCTGGCCGATGCTGCGTTCACGCCGTGCCGCCGAGCAGGGGCACGAAGATCACCGATCCGAGCCGGTCCTCGACGAAACCGTTTTCGTTGCGCCGCAGGCGCAGCAGTTGCTGTCCGCCGCTGCCGCCGACCGGCGCGACCAGGGTGCCGCCGACGGCCAACTGGTCGCACAACTGCGGCGACAGCGTGGCACTGCCGGCGGTGACCAGGATGGCGTCGAACGGCGCGCGGTCCGGCCAGCCGTCGCCGCCATCGTCGAAACGGCAGCGGATGTTGCCCAGGCCCATGCGCAGGAAGCGCCGCCGCGCTGCGCGCAGCAACTCGTCGATGCGCTCGACGGTGTAGACGGTCTCCACGAGGCAGGACAGCACGGCGGCCTGGTAGCCGGAGCCGGTGCCGATCTCCAGCACGCTGCGTGGCGCGCCGTGTTCGAGCAGCGCCTCGGTCATCCGCGCCACCACCCAGGGCTGCGAGATGGTCTGGCCGCGACCGATCGGCAGGGCGGAATCCTCGTAGGCGCGGCTGGCCAGCGCCTCGTCGATGAACAGGTGGCGCGGCACGCGGGCGATGGCCTGCAGCACGCGCGGATCGCGGATCGGCTCGCGCTCGACGCCATTGACCAGGCCGCCGGTGCGCAACAGGTCGACCAGCCGGTCGCGCGCCCGCTGCGAGGTCATGCCCAGCCCGCGTGCTTCCGGTCCCAGTCGCGACAACGCCATCATGCGCGCTCCGTGATCGCCGCGCTGAGGCCGTCGACCCAACTGGCGACCTTGTCCAGCGCCTGGTAGCGGGTCAGGTCGATGTGGATCGGCGTGATCGAAATGTGGCCGGTACGCACGGCGTGGAAATCGGTGCCGGGGCCGGCGTCCTGCTCGGGTCCGGCCGGGCCGACCCAGTAGACGACGCGGCCGCGCGGATCGGTTTGCCGCACGCAATGCTCGGAGCGATGGCGGTTGCCGAGGCGGCTGGTCTCGAAGCCGCGGATCTCGCTCCACGGCCGATCCGGCACGTTGACGTTGAGGATGGTGTTGGCCGGCAAGGGATCGACCACCAGCCGCGCCATGATCTCCACCGCCGCCCGCGCCGCGCTGTCGAAATGGCGGCCGACGTGATCGCCGGTGGCCAGCGACATCGCCAGCGCCGGCAGGCCGAGGAAGCGCCCCTCCATCGCCGCCGCCACCGTGCCGGAATAGATCACGTCATCGCCGAGATTGGCGAAATTGTTGATGCCGGAGACGACGATGTCCGGCTCGCTGTCGAGCAGGCCGGTCAGCCCCAGATGCACGCAGTCGGTCGGCGTGCCGGCGACGCTCCACACGTCCGGGGCGATTTCCCTGGCCCGGATCGGCGCGTCCAGGGTCAGCGAGTTGCTGGCCCCGGAGCGGTCGCGGTCGGGCGCAACCACGGTCACCGCATGGCCGGCATGGCGCAGCGCCTCGGCCAGGGCGTGGATGCCCGGTGCGTCGACGCCATCGTCGTTGCTGACAAGTACTCGCATGGTCGGTGTCGTGACTGGCAGGGAACAACGGCCTATTTTGCCATGACCGGTCGCCCTGCCGGCCGCGCGCCGTACACTGCGTCCATGCAAGGCCGACACGACGACCCGCCGCCGCCGTCCGCCGACGATGACGCCGCCCTGTTTCGCGAGGCCATCGGCGAGGTACGCCGGCTGGACCCGGCGCCGCCACCGCCGCGCTGCAAACCGCCGCCGCCGCGTCCGCGCCAGCGCGAAGCGGACGAGCGCGAGGCGCTGCGCGATTCCCGCGAGCGCCCGTTCGACGCCGCCACCGTGCGCGACGAAAGCCTCGCCTTCCGCGCCAACGGCGTCTCCGAGCGCACCTGGCGACGCCTGCGCCGCGGCCAGTTCGCGGTGCAGGACGAACTCGACCTGCATCACCTCGACGCACCGAGCGCGGAAAGGCTGCTGCATGCCTTCCTCAACGACTGCCGCCAGCACGGCCGCCTGTGCGTGCGGGTGATCCACGGCAAGGGCCTGCATTCCAAGTCCGGCGAACCGGTGCTGAAATCACGCGTCGCCACTGCCCTGTCGCATCGCGCCGACGTACTCGCCTGCACCACCGCGCCCCAGGCGCAGGGTGGTGGCGGCGCGGTGTTGGTGTTGCTGAAGCGGTTGCGGTGAAACTTGCTCACCCGTTCGCGCTGAGGTATCGAAGCGGGTGCCTGTTTGCACCGTCCCTTTTTTGACAATGTGAGGGCAGACCTGCGGTGTATTGAAGCGTCCAGGCATACGCTTCGATACCTCGGCGCGAACGGATGAGGAGGATTGAAAGGCACTTCAGAAGCGCGACAGCCTGTGGCCCACCGGCTTTGGCTGCGGCTCTTGACGTTCAACTCCCCCTGCACCGCGCCGAGTAGCGCAGGCAAGCGGCGGGGAAAGGCGCGAATGTTCGAGCGCATGGATGCGCGAACTCGGCCGCTGCGCGTCTACGTCGAGCTATGCGCTCGAACGCGCCGGCCGCCGGTTGCCGAGCAACGCAGGGGTGAGCCGGGACTTGATGTTTCGCCATCAGGCGGAACATCCCGGCGAACGCCCGCACAAGGATGTGCGGGCAGGTAGGCGTTCCAGGGATGGATGCCGGCCTTGACGCTTGTCGAAGACGACAGCGCGGTGCCGGGGTCGCCTTTCTTTTGGTCACTTTTCTTTGGCGAAACAAAGAAAAGCGACTCGGCCGCCGCCGAGGCGGACGAAACCCGGCGACAACATCAAATCAGGCGAGCGAAGCAGGATTCAAGCTCTTCCAGACCCGCCGATAATGCTCGGATTGCAGGGGCTCCGGTACGTCCGGGGTTTGACATCACCCCGCAAAAACCCAACCCATTACAGTTCAGTCAGCTTCCTCCACCTCACCCAGTTCACGCAGCAAGGCGGTGGCGTAGCTGCCGGCGGGCAGGAAGAAGTCCAGTTCCAGCGTTTCCGGCTGCGGCCATCGCCAGTCCATATCGGTGGGGATCACCCGCAGGGCGCGGCGTTCCTGGTTGAGGCCGGCGCTTTCCAGGCCGCGCTGGATGTCTTCGAAGCCGGCCAGGGCGCGGGTTTCCAGTGCCTGTGCGGCGGCCTCGCTGCGCAGGGTGCCGCGTCCCCACAGCGGGCCGCTGGGATGGATGTCGCCGCGTTGCAGGCGCTCGGTCAGTTCGGCGTCGAGGGTTTGCGGGCCAAACACGCTGCGGCTGCCGTCGAGCATCCACACTTCGCCGTCGAGGCCACGGTTCCAGCAGTTTTCGCCGATGCGGACGGCGAGCACGCTGTTGAACAGTTCTGCGCGCGCGGCGGACAGGGCGATGGCGCGCTTGTTGCGATCCATGCGACGGCCGGCGAACAGCCGGCGGGCGGCGTCGAGGTTGCCGCCGGCATGGCCGAAGCGTTGTTCGCCGAAATAGTTGGGGAAGCCGTGCTCGCGGATGCGGCCGAGCTGCGCCTCGATGGCCTCGCGTTCGCCGCGCACCTCGCGCAGCACGATGCGGAAACGGTTGCCGCGCAATGCGCCGCGCGGCAGTTTGCGGCCATGTCGGCTGGCTTCGAGGATGTCTAACTCATCGCTTTGTGGCCACGCCGCCGGTGCCTCGCGGCCGGGCAGGTGCAGGGAGAAGGTCTGCGTGGTGACGGCGTGGCGGTCCTTGAGGCCGGCATAGCCGACCCCGCGCTCGTCGATGCCGGCCCAGCGCGCCAGTTGCGCTGCCACCCAGGCGGTGTTGGCACCGCGTTTGCGCACGCGCAGGAACAGGTGTTCGCCGTGGCCGTCCGGGTCGAAGCCGAGTGTCTCGTCGACTTCGAAATCCTCCGGCCGGGCGCGGAAGCGGGCGTGCAGCGGCGCGGGCGCGAAGGCGCGCGGCAGGGCGTGCGTGGTCATCGATCAGGTACGCGGCAGGATCAGGGCGACGGCCTGCGCGGCGATGCCTTCGCCGCGCCCGGTGAAGCCTAGCTTCTCGCTGGTGGTGGCCTTGACGCCGACCGCATCGACACCGATGCGCAGGTCGTCGGCGAGCTGGGCGCGGATGGCATCGATGTGCGGGGCCAGCTTCGGGCGCTCGCAGATCACCACGGCATCGACATTGCCGACCCGCCAGCCGCGTTCGACCAGCATCGCCTGCACCGCGCGCAGCATCAGCCGGCTGTCGGCCTTGTGCCATTGCGGATCGTGCGGCGGGAAGTAGCGGCCGATGTCGCCCAGCGCCAGCGCGCCGAGCAGGGCGTCGCAGAGCGCGTGGATCAGCACGTCGCCATCGGAGTGGGCGATGAGGCCGGCCTCGTGGTCGATCCTGCGGCCGCCGAGGACGACATGGTCGCCGGGGCCGAAGGCGTGAACGTCGTAGCCGATTCCGATGCGCATGCGAGTCAGGCGTCCAATTTGGTGAAGATGAATTCCGCCAGCGCGAGGTCGGCGCGGGTGGTGATCTTGAGGTTGTCCTCGGCACCTTCGACCAGCAGCGGCGACAGGCCTAGGCGTTCGATCGCCATCGCCTCGTCGGTGACCGCCGCGCCGGCGGCGAGGGCGGCCTCCAGCGCGCGGCTGAGCGTGGCGCGACGGAATAGTTGCGGGGTGAAGGCGCGCCAGAGCCGCTCGCGCGGCATGCTGCGGGCGATCTCGCCGCTCGGCTCGGCTTCCTTCAGGGTGTCGCGCAGCGGTGCGCCGAGCAGGGCGCCGACGGCGTGCGCGCAACCGTGGTCGAGCAGGCGGTCGAGGTCGTCGTGGCGCAAGCAGGGACGGGCGGCGTCGTGGACCAGCACCCAGTCGCGCTCGCGTACCGATTCCGGCAGGGCGCGCAGGCCGGCCAGCACCGAGTCGGCGCGCTGCGCGCCGCCGGCGCAGTCGAGCACTGGCTTGCCATGCAGCGCCTCGCAGCGCGGATAGTGCGGATCGTCGGCGGCGCGGGCGACCATGATGCCGGCGATCCGCGGATGCCGTGCCAGCCGCTCCAGCGTGCGCAGCAACACCGGCTTGCCGAGCAGCGGCGCGTACTGCTTGGGCAGCTCGCCACCGAAGCGTGCGCCGTGGCCGGCGGCCGGCACCACCACCCAGTGCGTCGGCGCGGTGCTCATCGCGGCGGCGCGCCGGCGGCGGGTTCGTCGATGATGCGGTAGTAGGTTTCGCCGGGGCGGATCATGCCCAGTTCGCTGCGTGCGCGCTCCTCGATGGCGGAGCGGCCGGACTTGAGGTCTTCCACTTCCGCCGCCAGCGCGGCATTGCGTTGCCGCAGCGCCGCGTTCTCGGCTTCCTGCCTGGCCACTGCGGTCTTCAACGCCTCGACCTCGCCATGTCCGCCGGCACCGAACCACAGCTTGGCCTGCAGCGCGATCAGCGCCGCCAGCAGGGCCAGGGCAAGCAGGCGCGGCACACAGCCTCGCCGGTCAGCGGCCGCGCAGCGAGACGAACGCCTCGCGGCCGGCGTAACGCGCCTTCGCCCCCAGCGCCTGCTCGATGCGCAGCAACTGGTTGTACTTGGCGACGCGGTCGCTGCGGCACAGCGAGCCGGTCTTGATCTGCGTCGCCGTGGTGGCGACGGCGATGTCGGCGATGGTGGTGTCCTCGGTTTCGCCGGAGCGGTGCGAGACCACCGCCGCGTAGCCGTTGGCGTCGGCCATGGCGATGGCTTCCAGCGTTTCGCTGAGCGTGCCGATCTGGTTGACCTTGATCAGGATGGCGTTGCCGATGCCCTTGTCAATGCCTTCGCGGAAGATTTTCGGGTTGGTCACGAACAGGTCGTCGCCGACCAGTTGCACGCGCTGGCCGAGGGCCTCGCTGAGCAGCTTCCAGCCGTCCCAGTCGTTTTCCGCCAGGCCGTCCTCGATGCTGATGATCGGGTAGCGGCGGGTCCAGTCGGCGAGGAAGTCGACGAACTGTTCCGAAGAAAGCCGCTTGCCTTCGCCGACCAGTGCGTACTTGCCGTTGTCGTAGAACTCCGAACTGGCCACGTCCAGGCCCAGCAGCACGTCCTCGCCGGCGTGATAGCCGGCCTTGTTGATCGCTTCGAGGATGGTGTCGATGGCCTCCTCGTTGGATTTCAGATCGGGCGCGAAACCGCCCTCGTCGCCGACCGCCGTGGACAGGCCCTGGCCCTTCAGCACGCTGCGCAGCGCATGGAAGATCTCGGCCCCGGCGCGCAACGCCTCGGAGAAGGAATCGAAGCCGACCGGCAGGATCATGAACTCCTGCATGTCGACGTTGTTGTCGGCATGGGCACCGCCGTTGATGATGTTCATCATCGGTACCGGCAGCACGCTGGCGGCGCCGCTGTGGGCCTACCTGGCGCAGCTCGGCAGCCATCGCGAAGCGGCGGCGGCGTGGGCGGCGGCCATCGACACGCCGAGCAGGGCGTTGGCGCCGAGGCGCGACTTGGCGTCGGTGCCGTCGAGTTCGATCAGGCGCGCGTCGAGGCTCTGCTGGTCGGTGGCGTCGATGCCGGCCAGCGCGGTGGCGATGGGTCCGTTGACGTTGGCGACGGCCTGGCGCACGCCCTTGCCGAGATAGCGCGTGCGGTCGCCATCGCGCAGTTCGATCGCTTCGCGCGCGCCGGTGGAGGCCCCGGAGGGCACCGCCGCGCGGCCGAAGCTGCCATCGGCCAGGGTCACTTCGGCTTCGAGGGTCGGGTTGCCCCGGGAGTCGAGGATTTCGCGGGCGTGCAGGGTCTTGATCGTGGTCATGGGGCGTGGATCGTCGCTCGTCAGGAAGGGGAGGTTTCGAGGAAGCCGGCCTGCTTCACCAGCCGGTCCAGCCCGACCAGGGTTTCCAGCAGCGCGGCCATTTTCGGCAGCGGCCAGGCATTGGGGCCGTCGGACAGCGCCTTGTCCGGGTCGGGATGGGTTTCCATGAACAGCCCGGCGACGCCGGCGGCGACCGCCGCGCGCGACAGCACCGGGACGAATTCGCGCTGGCCGCCGGACTTGCCGTCGGCCCCGCCGGGCAATTGCACCGAGTGGGTGGCGTCGAACACCACCGGGCAGCCGGTATCGCGCATCACCGCGAGGCTGCGCATGTCGCTGACCAGGTTGTTGTAGCCGAAGCTGGCACCGCGCTCGCAGACCATGATCGCCTCGTTGCCGACGGCCTTGGCCTTGGCGGCGACGTGCTTCATCTCCCACGGGCTGAGGAACTGGCCCTTCTTGATGTTGACCGGGCGGCCGGCGGCGGCGGCGCGCTGGATGAAGTCGGTCTGCCGACACAGGAAGGCCGGGGTCTGCAACACGTCCACCACCGAGGCCACTTCGTCCATCGGCGTGTATTCGTGCACGTCGGTCAAAACCGGCACGCCGATCTGCCGTTTCACCGCGTCCAGCACCTTCAGACCTTCCTCCAGGCCCGGACCGCGAAAGCTGGTGCCCGAGGTGCGGTTGGCCTTGTCGAAGCTGGACTTGAAGATGAACGGAATGCCCAGCCGTTGGGTGATTTCCTTCAGCGTGCCGGCGGTGTCCAGTTGCAGTTGCAGCGACTCGATCACGCAGGGACCGGCGATCAGGAACAACGGTCGATCCAGGCCGACCTCGAATCCGCACAGGTTCATCGCGCCGCAGCCTCCTTCAGCAGTCGTCCGCCGGCCTTGTGCTCGCGCGCGGCGCGCACGAAGCCGACGAACAGCGGGTGCCCGTCGCGCGGCGTGGAGAGGAACTCCGGATGCGCCTGGCAGGCGAGGAACCAGGGATGCACCTCGCGCGGCAGTTCGACCATTTCCACCAGCAGGTCGTCGATCGACTTGCCGGAGATGACCAGGCCGGCGTCCTCCAGTTGCGTGCGGTAGCGGTTGTTGAACTCGTAGCGGTGGCGATGGCGCTCGGCGACCACGTCGCGGCCGTACAGCTCGCGGGCCAGGGTGCCGGGCTTGAGGCGGCACTCCTGCGCGCCCAGGCGCATGCTGCCGCCGAGGTCGGAGTCCTTGCCGCGACGCTCGATGTCGCCGCTGGAGGTGCGCCACTCGGTGACCAGGCCGATCACCGGATGCGCGCTGTGCGGGTCGTTCTCGGTGCTGTTGGCGTTTTCCAGCCCGGCGACGTGGCGGGCGAAATCGACCACCGCTGCCTGCATGCCGTAGCAGATGCCGAAATACGGGATGCGCCGCTCGCGGGCGTGGCGGCTGGCCATCACCTTGCCCTCGAAGCCGCGATCACCGAAACCGCCGGGCACCAGGACGGCGTCGACGCCTTCCAGCAGGTCGATGCCGTCGGTTTCCAGTTGCTCGGATTCCAGCCAGCGCAGACGCACCCGCGTGCGCTGCCGCAGGCCACCGTGGCGCAGCGCCTCGGACAGCGATTTGTAGGCGTCGGCATGGTCGACGTACTTGCCGACGATGGCGATTTCCACCTCGTCGATGGGATGGTCCATGGCATCGATCACCGCCTGCCAGTCGGACAGGTCGGCGGTCGGCCGGGCGGCCAGGCGCAGGCGGTCGAGCACGATCTGGTCCAGCCCCTGCGCGTGCAGGTGCAGAGGGATCTTGTAGATGTTGTCGAGATCGACGACCGAGATCACCGCCTGTTCGCAGACATTGGTGAACAGGGCGATCTTGCGCCGCTCGGATTCCGGCAGCGGGCGCTCGCTGCGGCACAGCAGGATGTCCGGCTGGATGCCGATGGAGCGCAGTTCCTTCACCGAATGCTGGGTCGGCTTGGTTTTCAGCTCGCCGGCGGCGGCGATCCACGGCACCAGGGTCAGGTGCATGAACAGCGCCTTGTCCGGGCCGCGCTCGCTGCGCAACTGGCGGATCGCCTCCAGGAACGGCAGCGATTCGATGTCGCCCACGGTGCCGCCGATTTCCACCAGCGCCACGTCGAAGCCGTGGGTGGCCTCGTCGATGCAGCGCTTGATCTCGTCGGTGATGTGCGGGATCACCTGCACGGTGGCGCCGAGATAGTCGCCACGACGCTCGCGGCGGATCACGTTCTCGTAGATGCGCCCGGCGGTGATCGAGTTCTTGCGGGTCAGCCGCACGCGCACGAAGCGCTCGTAGTGGCCGAGGTCGAGGTCGGTTTCGGCACCGTCTTCGGTGACGTACACCTCGCCGTGCTGGAACGGGCTCATGGTGCCCGGATCGACGTTGATGTAGGGATCGAGCTTCATCATCGTCACGCGCAGGCCGCGCGCTTCGAGGACGGAAGCCAGCGACGCGGCGGCAAGGCCCTTGCCGAGCGAGGACACCACGCCGCCGGTTACGAAAATCAGAGGGGTCATGTCAAAGGGGGTGACCGGAAAGCCCCATTCTACCGGCCACCGGCCCGGCATGGGCCGTTTGGCCTGTATGGGCGGCTAATGCGCGCCCGGCGCGGCGTCCGTTGACGGTTCGGACAGGGCATCCAGCCAGGTTCGGCCGGCGGCGCTGGGCGCGCTCAACCCGGCCTCGCGACCGTCGCCGGCAAGGCTGAGCACGATGCGCAGATCGGCCGGCGGCAGGCGCTCGCCGCCGCGCTGTGGCCATTCCACCAGCCACAGGCGGACGGCGTCGGCCAACTCGTCCAGCGCCAGATAATCGAGCTCTTCCGGATCGGTGATGCGGTACAGATCGAGGTGGGCGGCCTCGCCCTCGCGCAGGCGGTGGCGCTCGACCAGGGTGTAGGTCGGGCTGCGCAGCGCGCCTTGCGCACCCAGCGCGCGCAACAGGGCGCGGGCGAGGCTGCTCTTGCCGGCACCGAGGTCGCCCAGCAGATGGACGACCAGGCGGCCGGCCGGCAGCGCGGCGGCCAGCGCCGCGCCCAGCGCGTCGGTGGCGGCCGGATCGGGCAGTTCGATGCGGCGGTGATCAGTCATCGGCGTCGCCGCGCAGGTACGGAAACAGGTCGCTGGCCAGCAGTCCGCGCTGGCCGCCGGCGGCCGCCGCGCGATCACCGGCCACGGCATGCAGCAGCGCGCCCAGCCAGGCGGCATCGAAGTCGCCCAGGCCCTGTGCCGACAGGCCGGCGATGACGCCGGTCAGCACGTCGCCCATGCCGCCGCTGGCCATGCCGGGGTTGCCGGCACCGATGATGATCGGGCGGATGCCGGGCGCGGCAATTACGCTGCCGGCACCCTTGAGCACGATGGTGGCAGCGTAGCGGGTCGCCAGTTCCGCGGCACTGGCGCAGCGATCACGCTGGATCGTGGCGATGTCGACATCGAGCAGGCGCGCGGCCTCGCCCGGATGCGGAGTGAGGATGCGTCGGGCGTGCAGCAGGCGTGGTGATCGGGCGAGGAGGTTCAGCGCGTCGGCGTCGAGCACCAGCGGGCGCGGATCGTCGATGAAGCGCTCGAACAGCGCGCGGCCCCAGTCGCCCTGACCAAGGCCGGGGCCGATGGCCAGCACGCTGGCGCGGGCGGCGGCTTCCGGTATCTCGCCCTCGCAGGCGTGGACCATGCACTCCGGCCGCCCGCCGAGCAGCGGCGCGACGTGGTCGGCGCGGGTGAACACGCTGACCAGCCCGGCACCCGTGCGCAGCGCCGCTTCCGCGCACAAGCGGATCGCTCCGCCGCCGCCGTGATCGCCGCCGATGGCCAGCACATGGCCGTGGCTGCCCTTGTGCGCATTGGCGCGACGGCCCGGCAGCAGCGCCAGCGCCTCGGCATGGACCAACGAGGCGGCCGGGTCGATGCCGGCGAAGGCAGTGGCGTCGACGTCGAGGTCGGCCAGTTCCAGCCGGCCGACATGATCCAGCGCCGCGCCGCTGTGCAGGCCACGCTTGTGGGCGATGAAACTGATCGTGACCGTCGCGTTGACCGCCGCGCTGGGCACGTGGCCGCTGTCGGCATCGACGCCGCTGGGAACGTCCAGCGCCAGCACCGGCGCGCCCTGCGCATTGATTGCCTCGATCAGCGCCGCCGCCGCGCCCTGCGGTGCGCGCGACAAGCCGATCCCGAACAGCGCATCGACCACCACGTCGCCGGGCGGAAGCCGTGCGCTGTCGGTTTCGATGATTGTGTCGCCGCTGGCCAGCCAGTCGGCGCGCGCCTGCGCCGCATCGCTGCCGGCCGGCGGCTCGCCGGGCAGGGCGACCAATTGCACGCCAAGCGCGGCCTCTTGCGCCAGCCGCGCCAGCACGCAGCCATCGCCGCCGTTGTTGCCAAGGCCACAGACCACGGTGATCCGCCTCGCGTCCGGCCAGGTGTCGCGCAGCAGGGCGAAGCTGGCCTGCGCGGCGCGCGTCATCAGCGTGTAGCCGGCGACGCCGCCACGGATGGCGGCGGCGTCGATCCGGCGCACGGCATCTGTGCCGTACAGCGCGGTGGAAAGAGGCAAAGCGCTCATGCGGCCATTCTAGTGCGCCGGCGGCGATGCGGCCCGGTTCTTGCGCCTGATTCGAGAAAAGTTGTGCATACGGCGGATTTTCAAGGATAAATCGCTTGATTTCTGCTTTTTCATGGCGTTCAATTCACCCCATGTCAGCTATTCGACCCGCATTGGCTTCGTTGTCGGCGCGCGCCGGTTGCGTGCTGGCCTTCGCGCTTGCCGCGTCGCAGGCCGCCCTGGCTGCGGAAATCAGCGCCTTGCGCGTGTCCAACGGCGCGGAATACACGCGGGCGGTGTTCGAGGTCTCCGGCCCGCTGGACTACAAGGTGTTCTCGCTCGGCGATCCGCATCGGGTGGTGCTGGACATCAAGGCCAGCGCGCTGGGCAAGGGTTTCCGCACCGTCGACGGCACCGGCCCCGTGCGCGGCCTGCGCACCGGCGTGCTCGACAAGACCGACTTGCGCGTGGTGTTCGACCTCAGCGAGGGCGTGAAGCCGCGCAGCTTCCTGTTGCCGCCCGATGACCAGCACGGCCATCGCCTGGTCGTCGACCTGTACCCGCAGGCCGGTCTGGCGACGGCGGTGAAGACCGTGGCCCAGGCCGTACCGGCCAGTGATCGCGACGTGGTCATCGCCATCGACGCCGGCCACGGCGGCAAGGATCCGGGCGCGATCGGCCCCGGCGGCACCCACGAAAAGCACGTCGTCCTTGCCGTGGCGCGCGAACTGGCCCGGCAGATCGACGCCGAGCCCGGCATGAAAGCGGTGCTGACCCGCGACAGCGACACCTTCCTGCCGCTGGAAAAGCGTTATCTCAAGGCGCGCGAAGCGAAGGCCGACCTGTTCGTCTCCATCCATGCCGACGCCTTCTACAAGCAGACCGTCGCCGGCGCTTCGGTGTTCGTGCTGTCGACGCGCGGTGCCAGCGGCGAGGCCGCACGCTGGCTCGCCGACCGCGAGAACGCCGCCGATCTGGTCGGCGGCGTCAGTTTCAGCGACAAGGACGAAACCCTCGCCGCCGTGCTGCTCGACCTGTCGCAGAGCGCGACCATGAAGGCCTCCAAGGACGCCGCCAACAACGTGCTCGGTGCGCTCAAGCGGGTCGGCAAGGCACACAAGCCCAATGTCGAGCACGCCAACTTCGTCGTCCTGCGTTCGCCCGACGTGCCCTCGATGCTGGTCGAGACCGGCTTCATTTCCAACCCCAGCGAAGAGAAGAACCTCAACAGCCCGGCCTACCGCCGCCGGCTGGCCGAGGCCCTGCGCGACGGCATCCGCGACTTCTTCCACGTGCAGCCACCGCCGGGCACCTGGCTGGCCAGCAACGCCGCCCCCACGCGCGCGCGCGAGCACGTCGTCGGCCGCGGCGAAACCCTCAGCGCCATCGCCGTGCGCCACAACGTGCCGCTCTCGCAACTGCGCGCCGCCAACGCCGGTGCCCTGCGCGGCGACGTCGTCCGCGTCGGCGAACGCCTGCGCATCCCCGCCGTCGGCGGCTGAACCGCCCCGACGCTGCAGGGCCATAGGTTGGGGTGGGCTTGCGAAGCCCAACGTCGAGGAATTCGGCAGAGACATTCGGCAGCGATGCCAAGCGACGCGGCGGCAAAGCTGCGCGTGATGAATGTCGTCCCACGGCCTCGTTTTACGATTTTTACATCGATGGAATAATAGGTCTACGATCAGTCATTCGATTGCTTCGCCGAGGTTCCCCATGTCCGCAGTCACGTTGTCGCCCAAGTTTCAGGTGGTCATTCCGCAGGCGGTGCGCGAGGCGATGCGGTTGACCCCCGGCACCCGCTTGCAGGTGCTGCAGTACGGGGATCGCATCGAAATGATCCCGGTGCGTTCGGCCCAATCGCTGCGTGGCTCGTTGCACGGCATTGATACGTCGGTGCCACGCGAGCGCGACCGCGCGTGAACGTCATCGACTCCTCGGCGTGGCTGGAGTACTTCGCCGATGGCCCGAACGCCGGGCGCTTCGCCGGGGCCATCGAAACACCCGACGACCTGCTGGTGCCTTCGATCACCCTGCTGGAAGTGTTCAAGCGCATCGCCCAGCAGCGCGATGAGGCCGTGGCGTTGCAATACATCGCGGTCATGCAGCAGAGCTCCGTGGTTGAACTGGATGCCGCCCTCGCGCTGCGTGCCGCCATGCTCGGGCGGGCGCACAAGCTGCCGCTGGCCGACAGCGTGGTCTACGCCACCGCGCAGGCGGCGGGTGCGACCGTGTGGACGCAGGACGCGGATTTCGAGGGGCTGCCCGGCGTGAAGTTCTGGCGCAAGCACTGACCGTTGCAATCCGTCTTTCGGCGGGCAAGGCCATGGGTTGGGGTGAGCTTGCGAAGCCCAACGTCGTGGCACCCGGCGACTCCTGCCGTGTCGGGTTCGCCAACTCTGCCGATCTATCGGGCTTGCTCGAATGCTTCGCTGAGCGGCGGCGGGTCGATGCCGCGCAGGGCGGCGGGGGCGGGGATCAGGTCGATGCAGTCGACCGGGCAGGGCGGCAGGCAGAGTTCGCAGCCGGTGCACAGTTCGGCGATCACGGTGTGCATCAGTTTCGGCGCGCCGACGATGGCATCGACCGGGCAGGCCTGGATGCACTTGGTGCAGCCGATGCAGGTTTCCTCGCGGATGAAGGCGAGCACGGCGGGTTTTTCGATGCCGTTGTCGGGGTTCAGCGGTTTGCCGGGACGGCCGAGCAGATTGCCGAGCAGGTCGATGCCGCGCTGGCCGCCGGGCGGACACTGGTTGATGTCGGCATTGCCCTGCGCCATCGCTTCGGCGTAGGGGCGGCAGCCGGGATAGCCGCATTGGCCGCATTGCGTCTGCGGCAGCAGGGCGTCGAGGCGGTCAGCCAGGCTTGCTGGCTGCCGCGGGCGCAGCAGGCGCGCGGCAGTGGCACCAAGGCCCAGGCCCAGCGTCAGCGCGATGCCAAGTTGAACGGCGAGGGCCATGAGGGGAGCCGGGCGATGCCCGGCCTCCGGTCACTCGTTGAGGCGGAAGTCGATCTGCCGCTCGCTGCGGATCTGGCGGCCCGGCGGGACGAACTTCAGGCCCTCCACGAGGCGCACGGCTTCGCGGTCGAACACGCCGCGCGGGTCGGAGCGGGTCACCTGCACGGCGCTGGTGCTGCCGTCCGGCATGATGGTGAAGGACACCTGGACGAAGCCCTCGGTGCCGGCACGCAGGGCGCGGGTCGGGTAGCGCATGGTCGGCTGGCTGATCAGCCGTGGCGGCGCGTTGGAAACCGGCGCGGCGGCCGGCGGCGGTGTGCTCGGGGCCGGTTGTGCGGGCGGCGGGGTGGCCGGTTGCTGGGTGACGGCGGGCTGGGTCGGTGTCGGTTGTGCGGCGGTTGGCGGCGGCGTGGTCGGCTGCTGCGCCACCGGCTGGGTCGGGGTCGGCTCCGGCGTCGGGGTCGCGGGGGCCGGCGCCGAGGAGGCTTCGGCGGCGGCGCGCGCGGCGGCGGCTTCGGCGGCGGCGGCGCGTTGTTCCGCCTGCGCCAGTTCGCGCTCGCTGCGGGTGCGGGCGTCGGCCAACTGGTCGCGCAGGCGATCCAGCGAGGCGGCCCCGAGCTGGGCGCGCTGCAGCAGGCCGAGCACGCGCTCGGCTTCGTCGTATTGTTCGACGCGGATGGCGCGCTCCACCCAGACCAGGCCGTAGGGCAGGATGTCGTTGATCGCCATGCGGGTCTGGGTGACCAGGTTGCCGCGGTTGATGGAGTCGGACAGGCGACGGCTGCGGGTGTCGCCGGCCTCGCCTTCCGCTTCGGCGGCCTCG
>JBAYTD010000028.1:0-23875 GCA_041675805.1 Lysobacteraceae bacterium | reverse complement strand
GCGCGGTGCTGGTGACGGCGAGGACGGCCGGAATGCCGCGCTCGGTGGAAAACTGCAGCGCGGTGCGGATGGATCGATAGGATTCGGCGAAGGCGGATCGTTGATCCTCCTGTTCCCGCTGTGGCGTGGTCTGCTTGGGCAGGCGTGGCACCACACCGAGGTTGACCAGCTTGAGCTTTCCTTCCACGTCCTCGGGCGACTTGACGCTGTCATCGAGGAACTCGGCCAGCAACGCAATGGCGATGCCGAACATCACCCCCAGGAACAGACCGATCGACATATTGGCGGACGGGTTGGGCTTGATGCGGCCGGCCCCTTCGGCGCGGTCGACGATGGACAGGTTGTTGGCGCTGACGCCGGCAGCCACTCCGATCTCCTTGTAACGTTGCAGGAGCCCGTCGTACAGCTCGCGATTGGTGTCCACCTCGCGTTTGAGGATGTTGTACTGGATGCTGCGGTTTTGCAGATCGAGGACTTCAGCCTTGATTTCCTCCACCATCGCCGCCAGCGTGCGTTCCTGCGCCAGCGCGGCGTCATATTCGGCCTTGACCGCGCCCTTGATCGCATCGGTTTCCAGAGCAATCTGCCGTTCGACCTCGTCTATCTGCGCTTTGAGTTCCAGCATGGCCGGAAAATCCGGTTTGTAGACCGCAAGCTTGGTCTGGTATTCCGCCATCAACTCGGCGCGCCGGGTCTGGAGGGTCTTGAAAAGTTCTCCGGCGTCGCTCATGCCGGCGAGGACCGCGCCGGTCGAGGCCTGCGCCTGGCGCCACCGGGTTTCGGCACCGATGCGATCCGCACGCGCCTTGGCGAAGGCCGAGTTGACGCTGCCGAGATTCTGCTCGGCGAGGGTTCCCTCGGCACCACGGGTGCCGACGATCTGCTCCTTCAATCCGAACTCGACCAATTCGCGCTCGGAGTCCTGCAATTTCACCTTCAATTCCTCGAGACGCTCCTCGAGATAGGTCTTGGCATAGGACGACGAATCGAAGCGACGCTCCAGATTGCTCTCCACGTAGCCTTCCGCGATGGCGTTGGCCGCGCGCACCGCAAAGCCGGGACTGGCACTGACGAACTGGATGCTCACCAGTTCCGACTCCCGCACCGGAGCAGCCGAGACACCACCCAGCAACTGCCCGATCGCCCACCGTTCACGGACTTCCGGCGGAATCTGCTCCGACTCCTCGCCGCCATCGCTTTCGGCGGGTGCTTGCCCACCACCGAACCGCGACATCAGGTTCTGCCACCCTGACTTGGGTTGCAGGCTTTCCAGTTCCCTGCCCTCGGTCAGACCCATGTCGGCGGCCACGCGTTGCATCAACGAGCGGCTACGGATCAGTTCCAACTGCGTGCTGAAAAAATCACGTTGCGACCAGCCACCCCGCATCGGCGAGGTGTCACCCACGTGCACGACCTGGGTAGTCCGCTCCTGCACCTGGACGGTCGCGGCGGCAAGGTAGAGCGGCGTCGCCATCAAGGTCATCAATACGGCCAACAGCAGACCGGCGATGGTGGTGCTGAGTATCCACCATTTGCGTTTGACCAGGATGCGCCAGTAGGCCAGCAGGTCGATCTCGTCGGATGCCTCCTCCGGCGTGTTCGCCTCTCTGCCCAACACCAGCGCCTGCGCCCCGGGCGGGGCCGGCACCAGCGCCTGCGAGGCCGCCGCAGGGGACTGCGGTACCGGAAGTCGCCCCTCCGGCTCGCCGGCGGGATTGTCGTTGCGATTATCCATGTGGGCTCCTGGCGGGGATCGCGCGGGTCATGCGCGGGTTCCCGGGCCTTGCGGAAAGGGTTGGTCCGCTAGTACGGACGGAACATGTTGAAAACGGGCATCGATTCGATGATCCGGCGGATGGTGGTGCGCGGGCCGGATTGGTCCACTACCACGATGTCGTCGCCGTAGACCTCGGGGTCCGGCGCGTCGCCGCCGCGAATCTGGCGAAGATCGTACACCGCGGCCATGCGTTGGCCGTCGATGGTGCGGAAGATGACGATGCCTTCCAGGTTGGCGAGATCGCTGACGCCACCGGCGAGGGCGATGGCCTGGAGCAGCGAGGTGCGGCCGCGCAAGGGGAAGATGCCGGGCGAACGCACCGCGCCTTCCATGGTGACGCGCTGGCTGGTGAACTCCTTGACGAAGACGCCGACCTGCGGGTCCTGGAGGTAGGCATCGGCCAGTTTGCCGGAGATTTCCACCTCCAGTTCCTGCGCGGTCTTGCCGCCGGCGATCACGGTGCCGATCAGCGGCAGCGATATCTGGCCGCCGGAGTTGACGCGGACGGTCTTGTTCAGGTCTTCGACCTGGAACACGCTGATTTCGAGCAGGTCCTGGGCACCGATGCGGTACTCCGAGGCACCGGTGTAGGCACCGTAGTCGGTGGTGGTGTCGGGCATGCCCAGTTCGTCGGTCGCGACGACCGCCTTGGCATGGCCGGACTTGACGCCGCCGGAGGTGGAGGCACCGCAGCCAGCCAGTGCCAGCAGCAGCAAGATGAGCGGTATCGCGAGGGGATTGATACGCAAGGTCATGGCGCGTGTTTGTCCTGTCATGCGGGATTACCGAGCGCCCCAGAAGCGTCGCCACAGAGACGGCCGGCTAGTATGCCGTTCCCGCTCCGGCAGCGCGACCGTTTCCGGGCCGGCGTTTTGCAGGATGGCCTGGGGTCGGCGGTTGACCATGTCGTCGGCCGCGCCTGCGCCCACGCGCGGGGCGACCGCTTCGCGGGCTTCGGCGAGCAGCGGCGGGCGCTTGTCGGCGCGATGGGCGTCGGTGGCGATGATGTGGACCAGGTTTTCGTCCAGCATGCGTTCGGCCCAGTAGCGCGGCCGGCGTCCGAAGCGGCCGGTGATGGCCCCGGCGGTCAGTTGCATCCAGGCACCGCCGTGGACCAGTTTGGCGAACACCGAATAGTGGGTATCGATCCAGGTCAGGCGCTCGGGATGGGTCAACACCGGGACGTAGCCGGCAGCCACCAGGTCGAAGACGACGTTCTCCAGTCGCGGCGGGGCGACGTGATGCGGCGGCTCGAACAGGAAGTAGCGCGACCTGGCCAGGGTCGGGATGCGGCCGCCGCGCAGCCCGTCGAGCAGGTCCGGGCACAGGTGCACGTCGGCACCTTCGACCAGTTGCAGCGGGATGCCCTCGCGATCCAGTTCGCGGCGGAACTCGGCCATTGCACGGCGGATGCCGGCGGCGTCGTTCTCGTACAGGCCGGGATAGATGTGCGGGGTGCAGGCGGTGACGCGGATGCCGTCGGCGACGGCGACACGGGCCATCGCCAGCGCCTCCTCCAGGTCCGGCGCACCGTCGTCGATGCCCGGCAGGATATGGCAGTGCAGGTCGATCACAGGACGGAGTCTTGCTTGGCCGGCTCGACCGACTGCGCGAAGTAGGGACCGAACAGGCGGGCGTGCAACCAGCGGAACACGCGCTCGGAGCGCAGCGCGCAGGCGGTCGCCCAGTAGTGCAGGACGAACAGCCCGATGAAGCCGAGGACGAAGAACGGATGCGGCAGGTTCCACTTCAGCAGCAGCGCGGCGGCCAGGCCGGCGGCGAAGCTCAGCCCCAGCAGCAGGGCGACCGCCTGTCCCTGGGAGAAACCGGCGTCGAGCAGCCGGTGGTGCAGGTGACCACGGTCGGCGGTGAAGGGCGAGCGGCCGGATTTCAGCCGGCGCACGATCAGCACCAGGCAATCGAGCAGGGGAAGCAGGATCAGGAACGGTGCCAGCACCGGACTGACCGGATGGCCGGGGTTCTGCGTCAGCCGGAAACTGAACCAGGCGATGACGAAGCCGAGGAAGGCGCTGCCGCCGTTGCCCATGAAGGTCAGCGCGCGCTCGCGCCCCGGCCGGCGCAGGTTGAAGAACAGGAAACCCGACAGGGAGCCGACCAGGATGGCGATCAACGGCAACTGCGCGTCGTTGCCGGAATACGCCGCCGCGCAACCCAACATCAGCAGCGCCGCGATGACCAGCGAGCCGGCCAGGCCGTCGATGCCGTCGACCATGTTGACGGCATTGATGAGGCCGACCGTGGCGAACACGGTGAACGGCACGGACAGGCTGCCCAGCGCCATCGGCTCCATGCCGAACAGCGGACCGATCTGCTCCACCCGCACGCCGCCGACGTAGATCATTATCAGCGCCGCCGCCGCCTGCGCGCCGATGCGCCAGAACCAGCGCAGGTCGTGCATGTCGTCGAGCACGCCCACCAGCAGCAGCAGCAGGGAGGCAATCACGAAGGCCAGCAGCGCGGCGCTGTCCTCGATGGTCAGACAGGCCATGACCACCGTCACCAGGATGATGGCGACGCCGCCGATCACCGGGATCGGCCTGCCGTGGTCCTTGCGCCCGCCCGGACGGTCGACCAGCCCCAGCGGCTGCGCCGCCGGCAGCAAGGCGGCGGTCAGCAACAAGGTCGCCAGCAGGGCAGCCACGCCGTAGTAAAGCCAATCGATCAAACTTGCACCCTCTTCCCCGTTTTTTTGCAGTTGCCACGGCATGCGAAGGCCGTGCGGCGGCTGCGCAGAAGGGTCGGCGCGGTGCTCACGCCAACCCCTCCTTGCTCACCGATTTCTGTGCAGTGTATCGCACAATTCTTGCAGCTTTTCTCCGTCAATCCAAAATCTTGCGCGCTCAGGGGCGCAAGGCGTCCATGCCTTTGCTGTCCGGCGACAGGACGACGCCGCGTTCGGTGACGATGGCGTCGATCAGCCCGGCCGGGGTCACGTCGAAAACCGGATTCCATGCCCTGACGCCCGGCGCGGCGGTCGGTGCGCCGCCGAGGCCGAGCAGTTCCGCGCCGTCGCGCTCCTCGATGTGGATCAGCCCGCCGTGTTCGGTGTCGAAATCCACCGTCGACGAGGGTGCCACCACCATGAACCTCAGGCCGTGGTGGCGGGCGGCGATGGCCAGCGCATAGGTGCCGATCTTGTTGGCGGTGTCGCCGTTGGCGCAGATGCGGTCGGCACCGACCACCACCCATTGCACCTGGCCACCGGCCATCAGATGCGCGGCGGCGGAATCGGCGATCAGATGGGCGTCGATGCCGTCCTGCAGCAGCTCCCAGGCGGTCAGCCGCGCGCCCTGCAGCCAGGGCCGGGTTTCGCAGGCGAACACGCGGGCGATGCGACCGCTGGCGACGCCGGCGCGGATCACCCCCAGCGCGGTGCCGAAGCCGGCGGTGGCCAGCGAGCCGGTGTTGCAGTGGGTCAGCACGCCGCTGCCCGGCGCGATCAGCGCCGCGCCGGACTCGCCCATGCGGCGGTTGGCGGCCAGATCCTCGGCTTCGATGGCGGCGGCTTCGGCGCGCAGTTCGGTGCGGAAATCTTCCCCGGCGCGATCCAGCCGTGCGCGCATCCGGCGCAGCGCCCAGGCCAGGTTGACGGCCGTCGGCCGCGCCGCGTCGAGGCGCTCGAACACCGGTGCCAGCGCGACACGCGCGGCGGCGACCGGGACATCGTCCAGCGCATCCGCCGCCAGCACCACGCCCCAGGCGGCGGCGATGCCGATGGCCGGCGCGCCGCGCACCGCCAGATCGGTGATCGCCTGCGCCACCGATTCGGCGTCGCGGCAGTCGATCCAGATCTGCTCGAAGGGCAGGCGGCGCTGGTCCAGAAGGCGCAGGTGATCGCCTTGCCAGGACACGGCGCGGACGCGGTCGTAGCGGTCGTAATCGATCATGACGGAGGCGGGACGGAAGGGATGCGCAGGATAACGCCTGCGCACGCCGCGCTGTCGCCGATCACGGCCTGGCGTTATGCTCGCGGACATGGCGACCCGCAAGCCCGACCGTTCCGCCAAGCCACGCCCGGCCGCCGCCAAGACGACCGAGGACGCAGTGTCGCCACGGGCGAAGGTGCCGGCAAAGAAGCCCGCGTCCAAGGCCGCCGCCAAACGCGCGCCGACCAGCAAGGCCAAGGCCAAGCCGCGGCCCGCCAAGCAGCCCGACCGCGCGCGCAAATCCGCAGCACCCACGCCGGACATCGACAGCGCGGCGGCAGAAGAAGCCGTCCGCCGTCCGCGTCCGCTCAGCGCCGCCGACCGCGAGCGCCGCTTCAACCTGATCGTGCAGACCGCCTGCCTGAAGGCCGGCACGGCGGCGGCGATCACCGCCATCACCAGCAAGGCACCGCTGCTCGGCCGGCTGGCCCCGGTGCTGCTCGGCCCGCTGGCGGAAACCGTGGCGCTGGCGCGCATCCAGCGGCAACTGGTGCAGGACATCCTGATCCTGTACGAACTCGACCTCACCGACACCGAAGAACAGGGTGTCACCCTGCTGGCCACCGCCGCCAACATCGGCGCGCAGCAACTGTCAAAACGCACCGTCGATCATCTGGTGAAGCAGCTCGGCGGGCGCATCTACCAGCCGCTGCTGGCGCGGATGCTGCCGCTGGCCTCGGTGATGGCGGAGATCGCCGCCTCGGTGGCCAGCACCTACGCCGTGGGCAAGCGTGCGCAGGCGCTGTGCCTGTTGCCGGGCACCGGGGTGCGCAACCTGGGCGAGCTGCTGCGCGGACTGTCCGGCATCGACCAGAGCCGCCTGTTCACCTGGAGCGCGGAAGCCTTCGCCCTGGCGATCCGTCCCTTCCGTGGCGCGTTGTCGGTGCTGATGCCGACCGGCAAGGCGGAACCCGATGCCGACCCCGCCACTTCAGGCGCGGCCAAAGTCAAACGCCAGCGCGGCTGAAATCGCCGCGCCACGGCTATCGCCGAGCAGGCACAGCAACAGACGATCCACGCCCAGCGCGACCCCGGCGCAGGCCGGCAGGCCATGCGCCATCGCCGCCAGCAGGCGGGCGTCGGCGGGCGGCGCATCGCGGCCGGCGGCGCGACGGGCGGCGATGTCGCTGTCGAAGCGCCGCGCCTGCTCGGCGGCGTCGGTCAGCTCGTGGTAACCGTTGGCCAGTTCCAGCGGGCCGAGATAGGCCTCGAAACGCTCGGCGACGGCGCTGTCGCCGCTGCCGCGCAGGCGTGCCAGCGCGCACTGGCTGGCCGGATAGTCGTACAGCAGCAGCAGGGTGTCCGGGTCGAAATGCGGTTGCAGGCGATGGCTGATGATGAGGTCGAGCCAGTCATCGCGGTCGAGCCCGGCGGGGTCGATGCGGACCTCGGCCAGCACCGATTGCAGGGTTTCCAGCGGGGCAGTCAGCGGATCGAGGCCCAGTTGGTCCTGGAACAGATCGCGATAGGCGATCCGCCGCACCCGGCAGTGCCGCCCGACCAGGGCCAGCGCCGCACCGATCAGCTCCGCCGTCTCGCCCATCAGTCTATGGTGGTCCCAGCCGACCCGGTACCACTCCAGCATGCTGAATTCGGGATTGTGGCGGCCGCCGGCCTCGCCGTTGCGGAACACCCGGCCGAGTTCGTAGCAGTCGCCGACGCCGGCGGCGAGCAGGCGCTTGAGCGCGAATTCCGGCGAGGTACGCAGCCAGCGCCGGCGCGCGCCGGCGCGCGCCGGGCCGTCGAAATCGACGTGGAAGCTCTCGATGTGGCGATCCGTGGTGCCGGCGGCGGACAGGATCGGCGTTTCCACCTCCAGCACGCCGCGCGCCGCGAAGAAGGCGCGCAGCGTGGCGTTGAGGCGGGCGCGCAGGTGCAGCGCGGCGATGCCGGCACCCGGTCGCCAGTCGGTGTCGTCGCTGCCGGGCGCGCTCACGATCAGCCTGCGACCACCTCGTAGCAGGGCTGGTACTCGCCGGACATCTTCATCCGCTGCTGGGCGACGAAGGAGCGCAACAGGGCGTCCAGCGCACGCATGATTTCCGGCTCGCCGTCGATGCGGAACGGCCCGAAACGCTCGATGGCGCGCATGCCATCCTCCTTGACGTTGCCGGCGACGATGCCGGAAAAGGCGCGGCGCAGGTCGGCGGCGAGATCGTGCACCGGCTGGTCGCGGTGCAGCTTCAGCCGCGCCATGTTCTCGTGCGTGGGCACGAACGGCTGCTGGAACGACAGCGCGACGTGCAGCGACCAGTTGAAGAAGAACGCGTCCTTGTTGTCCAGCCGGTGCTGGCGCACGTGCTCCATGCCCTTGCCTACCTGTCGCGCCACTTCGGTCGGGTCGTCGACCACGATGCTGTAGCGACGGGCGGCCTCCTCGCCCAGGGCCAGGCGCAGGAACTGGTCGATCTGCTCGAAGTAGGCGGCCGACTCGCGCGGCCCGGTGAACACCAGCGGGAACGGAATCTCGCGATTGTCCGGATGCAGCAGGATGCCGAGCAGGTAGAGGATTTCCTCAGCCGTGCCGACGCCGCCGGGAAACACGATGATGCCGTGGCCGATGCGGACGAAGGCCTCCAGGCGCTTCTCGATGTCCGGCATGATGATCAACTGGTTGACGATCGGGTTGGGCGACTCGGCGGCGATGATGCCCGGCTCGGTGATGCCGATGTAGCGGTTGCGCAGCCGGCGCTGCTTGGCGTGGGCGATGGTCGCGCCCTTCATCGGCCCCTTCATCGCGCCCGGGCCGCAGCCGGTGCAGATGTCCAGTCCGCGCAGGCCGAGCTGGTAGCCGACCGCCTTGGTGTAGTCGTACTCGTTGCGCGGGATCGAATGACCGCCCCAGCACACCACCATGTTCGGCTCCACGTGCGGGCGCAGCACGCGCGCGTTGCGCAGGATCTCGAACACGGCGCTGGTGATGCCTTCGGAACTGTGCAGGTCGAACGAGCCGTCTTCCTCCAACTCGGTGGACACATAGGCGATGTCGCGCACCACGGCGAACAGCAGTTCCGCCACGCCGTTGATGATGCGGCCGTCGACGAAGGCCACCGCCGGCGCGTTGCGCAGTTCGAGCTTGATGCCGCGATCCTGCTGGTGGACCTGGACCTCGAAGTCCGGATACAGCTCGCGCGCGGCGCGCGGGTCGTCGGTCTGGCTGCCGGAAGTGAGCACGGCCAGCGCGCAGCGGCGCAGCAGTTCGTGCAGGCCGCCGCTGGAGGCGTCGCGCAGGCGGGCCACTTCGTGGCGGGAAAGCACGTCGAGTCCGCCGCGCGGGGCGACTCGGGCATTGACGGTAGGCATCGGCGCCATCGGGATCGTTTCCTCGGTAATCAAAATCGTTGTGGACCGGCCAGAATGACATACCCGCCGGCTGCGCCCAAGGGGTGCGCGGCATGACCCCTCGACGCCGACAGCGACGGCTCGGATGGCGGCGATGCCGGGACGGCTGGCGGCGCACCTCGCGTTTACCCCGGCGGCGACATCAAGCAGACTGCATGCCGGTGCTGCCCGGTGGCCGTCATCTTGAACACCCTGAACACGCCCGTCCTGCCCTATCTGATCGCCTGCGTCGCCGCCGTGGTGGTGGCCCTGTGGCTGTACCAGCGCCGCCTGCGCCAGCGCACCGACCTGCTGGAGCGCCTGCTCGACGGCACCGATGCGCTGGAGGCGGCGCTGAAGGCGACGCGGCAGCGGATGGCGGCGATGCGCAGCGTGGTGGATCGCGTGCCGGCCGACATCGCCGCCGTCGCCCAGGCCTCGCTGGATGCCGACGAGCCGGTGCAGCAGGCGCTGCGCAACGTGCTCGAACACCGGCTGTGGATCGCCCGCAGCGCGCAGGACGCCAGCCTCGACGAACTGCGCGCCGCGGTGAACGCCATCGAGCGCTCGCGGCAGCAGATCGAATCGCGCCTCGGCGTGCTGGAAAGCGCCGGGGCGGAACTGGCCGAGGCCACCCGCGGCGCGCTGGAACAGGCCGCCCGCGAGCCGGCCGCGCTGCGCCGCCAGGACGGCCCGGGACAATGAGCGCCGCGCCGGCGTTGGTGCTGGGTTCCACCTCGCGCCATCGCGCCGCCCTGCTGCAGCGGCTCGGCCTGCCGTTCTCCCGCGTCGCCCCGCAGGTCGATGAAGCCGCATTGGCCGATGAAACGCCGGCGGCCTGCGCGCAGCGTCTGGCCCGGGCCAAGGCGCTGGAGGTCGCCAGCCGCCATCCCGGCTGCGTGGTGATCGGCTCCGACCAGGTCGCCGACTGCGCGGGCCGGATGCTCGGCAAGCCCGGCAGCGTCGAGGCGGCCTGTCGGCAGTTGCGCGAGTTCAGCGCCCGGGCGGTGGATTTCCACACCGCGCTGTGCGTGGTCGGCCCGCAGGGCGGGATCGGCGAGGCGCTGGACGCCACCCGGGTCGTTTTCCGTGAACTGGACGACGCCGGCATCGAGCGCTACGTCGCCCACGACCAGCCGCTCGACTGCGCCGGCAGCTTTCGCTGCGAAGGGCTGGGCATCGCCCTGTTCGAGCGCATCGACAGCCAGGATCCGACCGCCCTGGTCGGCCTGCCGCTGATCGCGCTGTGCGCCCTGCTGCGGCCATTCGGCTACCGCCTGCCCTGAGCGTTCAACGTGGCTGTCAGCGGATCGGCGCGCTGCGCGAGGCGACAAGCCGGCTACACTGGCACGCCCCGTCCCAGCGAGATGCCGCCCGATGCCCAATCCGGTTCCGGACCCCGCCGCCCCGCGCGCCGCTTTGGCCCGCGCCATCGATCAGGTCAACCAACTGGTGCTCGGCAAGCCGCGCGAGGTCGAGATGGCCTTTGTCGCCCTGCTGGCCGGTGGCCACCTGCTGATCGAGGACTTGCCCGGCCTCGGCAAGACCACCCTCGCCCGCTCGCTGGCGGCGACGCTGGGGCTGAGCTTCCAGCGCAGCCAGTTCACCGCCGACCTGCTGCCGTCGGACATCCTCGGCGTCTCCATCTACGAGCAGGAAACGCACCAGTTCCGCTTCCATCCCGGCCCGGTGTTCACCCAACTGCTGCTCGCCGACGAAATCAACCGCGCGCCGCCGCGCACGCAGAGCGCCCTGCTGGAGGCGATGGCGGAGCGGCAAGTGACCATCGACGGCCACTGCCACGCCCTGCCCTCGCCGTTCTTCGTCATCGCCACGCAGAACCCGGTCGACCTCGCCGGCACCTTCCCGCTGCCCGATTCCCAGCTTGATCGTTTCCTGCTGCGCATCACCCTCGGCTATCCGGACGACAACGCCGAGCGCGCGATGCTGGCCGGCGGCGACCGGCAGCGGCGGATCGCCGAGGTGCGGCCGATCCTGGGTGCCGACGACGTGCTCGCCCTGCGCGCCGCCAGCGAGGCCGTGCATGCCAGCCCGGCGCTGATCGCCTACGTGCAGGCGCTGCTGGCGGAGAGCCGTCGCCATCCCGGCGTGCGGGTCGGCCTGTCGCCGCGCGCCGGCCTTGCCCTGCTGGCCGGCGCGCGCGCGCTGAGCCTGCTTCGCGGCGAGGATTTCGTCAGTCCGGAAGCGGTGCAGGCGCTGTTCGTCGAAGCCGCCGCGCACCGGCTGACGGCGGAAAGCGAAGGCCAGGGCCGCGAGGCGCTGGCGCGCAGCATCCTGCAAGCCGTCGCGGTGGATTGAGCCGACGATGCGCGGCCTGGGTGCCGGCTGGAGCGAACGCCTGCTGCGCGCCGCCGAGTCGCGGCTGCCGGCGCTGACCCGGCTGAAAAGCGCCGAAGCGCTGCCGATCACCCTGGACCGGCGTCGCATCTACGTGCTGCCGACGCGCTTCGGCATCGCCTTCGGCGTGCTGCTGGCGGCGATGACGCTGGGCGCGCTCAACTACAACAACAACCCGGCGCTGATCCTCTGCTTCCTGCTGCTGTCGGTGGCCAACACCGGCCTGTTGTCCGGCTATCTGGCGCTGCGCGGCCTGCGTCTGATCGAGGCGTCGGCGATCCCGGTCCATGCCGGCCAGCCGCTGCAACTGCGGCTGCGCTTCGACGGCGTCGAAGCACGTGCGCGACGTGGCCTGCGCCTGCGTCGCGGCGACATCGTGGAGGGCTTCTCGCTGGACGCCCGCGGCGCCGCCGACGTGCTGCTGGCGATTCCGACCGAACGCCGCGGCCGGCTGCCGCTCGGTCGCATCGAGGTGTCGATGCGCCGTCCGCTGGGCATGTTCGTCGCCTGGAGCTGGCTGCATCCGCAGCGCGAGGCGCTGGTCTACCCGGCGCTGGAACGCGATGCGCCGCCGCTGCCCGAAGGGCTGGGCGATGGCACGCCCACGCGCCGTCGCGGGCCGGATGAAACCGTGCACAGCCTGCGCGATTATCGCGGCGGCGACCCGCTGCGCAGCATCGCCTGGAAGCGCAGCGCGCAGCAGGGTCGTACCCTGGTGCGCGAGTTCGAATCACCGGCCGGGCAGGCGGTGACGCTGGATTGGTCGCAGTTGGCGGCGCTGCCGGTCGAGCGGCGCATCCAGCGGCTGGCGCGCTGGGCCAGCGAAGCACAGCGACAGGGACGCCGCAGCGAACTGCGCCTGCCCGGCCTGCGCCTCGGCCCGGACAGCGGTCCGGCCCATCTGCATGCCTGCCTGCGCGCGCTGGCCCTGCTGCCGCACGAGGAGACCGCCGGATGAGCGCCGAGCATCCGCTCGACCGCCGCAGCGCCCTGCTCTGCGCACTGGGTGCCGGCGCGGCGGTGCTGCCGCTGGCGCTGCTGCTGCCCAATCCGCTGGCGATGACCCTGCTCGGCCTGGCGCTGTTCGCGGCGCTGGCGTTGTGGCGCGGCCGCCTGCTACCGCGGCCGCTGCGCGTGCTGCTGACCCTGGCCGGCCTGCTGCTGATCGCCCAGCAATACCAGATCGGTTTCGGCGGCGGCTTCGGCCGCGACACCGGTGCCGCCCTGCTGGCGATCATGCTGATGCTCAAGCTGCTGGAACTGCGCCGCATCCGCGATGGCCGCGCCCTGCTGTCGTTTTCGCTGTTCTCGCTGATGGCGGCCTTCCTGCTCGATCAGGGACCGCTGACCCTGCTGCTGTCCCTGCTCGGCGGCCTGCTGGTGCTGGCCGGACTGGCGCGGCTGGCGGAAGTCGAATCGCCCGACCCGCGCGCGCAGGCAACGCCGGACCTGCACGCCCGACTGGGCGCAGTGCTGCGCATGGCGGCGCTGTCGCTGCCGCTGGCGATCGCCGTGTTCTACTTCTTCCCGCGCCTGCCCGGCCCGCTGTGGGCACTGCCGCGGATGGCCGACGAGGCCCGCACCGGCGTCTCCGACACCATGTCGCCAGGCGATATCGCCAAGCTCTACATCGACGACTCGCCGGTCATGCGCGCCTATTTCGACGGCCCCGCGCCGCCGCCCGGCGCGCTGTACTGGCGCGGCCCGGTACTGAGCAACTTCGATGGCCGCACCTGGACCATCTCCTACTTCAACCGCATCGACCCCGGCGAAGTGCTGGCGCAGGGTCCGGCGCTTGATTACCAGTTGGAGATGGAGCCGACCGAGCGCCGCTTCGTGTTCGCGCTCGACCTGCCGCTGGCGGCGGAAGGCGACTATCGGCTCAGCTTCGAGCGCAGCCTGATCGCCCCGCGCCGGCTCAACAACGTCAGCCGCCACACCCTGCGCTCGCAGGTCGACTACCGCTTCCAGCCGACCCTGCCGTACACCCTGCGCCAATCGCTGACCGCCCTGCCGCCGGGCTTCAACCCGCGCACCACGGCACTGGCGGCGCAGTGGCGCGCCGAGGGCGCGAACGACGAGGCGGTGATCCAGCGCGCCCTGCAATGGTTCAACGCCGAGTTCACCTACTCGCTGGAGCCGACCCTGCTCGGCCGCGACAGCGTCGACGAGTTCCTGTTCCGCACCCAACTGGGCTACTGCGAACACTTCGCCTCCGCCTTCGTGGTGCTGCTGCGCGCCGCCGGCATCCCGGCCCGCGTCGTCACCGGCTACCAGGGCGGCTACGTCAACCCGCTCGGCGACTACCTCGTGGTGCGCCAATCCGACGCCCACGCCTGGGCGGAAGTGTGGCAGGAAGGCCGCGGCTGGCTGCGCATCGACCCGACCAGCGCGGTGGCCCCCGAGCGCATCCAGCGCGGCGTCGACGCGCTCGGTGCCGAGCGCCGCATGCTGCGCGGCTGGGGTCGCGCCCTGTTCAACACCGCCGATTGGCTGCGTCGCGGCTGGAACGACTTCGTGCTCGGCTTCGATGCCAGCCGGCAGACCCGGATGCTGCGCCCGTTCGGCATCGCCAAGGCCGACTGGCGGCAACTGGGCATCGGCCTACTGATCGCCGTCGGCCTGGCGCTGGCGCTGACCTTCGCCTGGATGCTGCGCCCGCCGGCCGATGATCGCGACGCCCTCGGCCGCGCCTGGGCACGTTTCCTGCGCACCCTGGCCCGCGCCGGCGTGGCCAAGGCCGCACACGAGGGCGCACTGGACTTCGGCCGCCGCGCCGCCGCCCACCTGCCCACCAGCGCCGCCACGCTGGAAGCACTCAGCATGCGTTATGCGAGACGCCGATACGCTGCCGATGCCAGCGACCCGGACGACGAACGCGAACTGTGCCGGGCACTGCGCGAGTTCCGTCCCGCCAAGGAGGCGATGCCATGAACGACACCCCCGCCCGCCTGTCGATCCTCGCCGGCATCGTCCTGCTGCTCGGTGCCTGCGCCCACGTGCCGACACCACTGCGCGGCGATTACGGCGACCTGCTGCCCGCCCAGGCCGGCAGCGAAGCGCACATCGGTGCCCAGGTACGCTGGGGCGGCGAAATCATCGCCACCCGGACCCTGCCCGACCGCACCTGCTTCGAACTGCTCGGCAAACCGCTGCGCGACACCACCCGCCCGACCCGCGTCGACGAAAGCGCCGGCCGCTTCATCGCCTGCCGCAGCGGCTTCTACGACCCCGTGCTGTTCGCCGAAGGCCGCGACCTCACCGTGACCGGTCGCATCGAAGCCATCGAACGCCAGCGCATCGGCGAATACGAATACGCCTACCCGCGCATCGCCGCCGACGTCGTCTACCTGTGGCCGGATCACCTCGACGACCGCCGCCGCGCCTCCATGTGGATCGGCTACCGGCATGGTCCGTGGTCGGTATGGGGGCCAGGGCCTTTTTGGTGGCCGTGACGGAAATGAGGGCTTGCCTGGCCTGCGCAGCAACGGATGGTTTTGAGTTCGCCTGACGTGGCGTTGCTGGCAGGGTGGTGTCGTCGGGGCTCGTCTGTTTTGGTGAGTACTTCGGTTGTTGATTGGCGGGGGCTTTCGGCTTCATCCGCCTGACTGTTGTGCTGTCGCCGGATTTCGTCCGCCTCGGCGGACGGGGGGTGGGAGAACGAAGAACCAGACCATCGCCACGGACAACCAAAACATTGCATCCAGCCCCCGGTCAGCGGGGCTGAAACAGCAATGACGGGTCGTTCAGGGCGGGAAATCCCCCGGACCGATCCGGTAGCCACCGGCGACGCCCTTGCTGGCGACGGCGACGGCGTCGTGCGGGTGGAGGCTTTCCAGATGGGCGACGCGCAGCCAGAAATCGGCTACCTCGGGCAGCACGTCGAGCGCGGCGCGGATGCGTCGGGCGGCGTCCTCGCAGAACATCAGGTTCTGACCGTTATTCAGGGCGAAGGCCTGTTCGTCCTCGCGCTTCACGGCGGTCTGCACCGGGGTGCCGAGGGCGGCTTCCACGCGGTCGATCAGCCGTTCCACCGGCAGCGCGTGCAGCGATGGCGCAGGGCGCAGGCGCAGTTCGGCCACTGAGCGCTGGCTGTGCGGGGTGGCGATGATGCCCTGCTCGCTGCCCAGCCAGGTGCGGATCGCGTCGTGATCGGGGCTGCCGCCGGCGAAACCCTCGTCGAAGCGGTCCTGCACCAGCCGCCGGGCCAGTGCCGCCGAGCACGGGCAGGTGCTGGAATAGGTGATGTCCAGGCCCAGTTCGAGATCGAAGGTTTCCTCGCCGCCGGCGTTGCGTTCCAGGCTGGCGCGCAGGCGCACGGGATAGGCGCGCCAGCCGCTGTTGTCGCTACGCAGCGCGGGGCGGCGCAGCAGGTGTTCGTAACGCAGCGAGACCATGGCGCGCTGCGACAGCCCCTGGTGCGAGGCGAGGAATTCGTCCAGCAGGCGGCGCAGCAGGGCGGCACTCAGCGGCGCTTCGCCGAGCAGGCGGTCCAGGTGCAGGTACAGGCGCGACATGTGGATGCCGCGTGCTTCCGGCCGATCAAGGCTGACGTAGGCACCGACGCGGGCCGGGCAGCGCTGGTCGCCGCCCTCGCCATCGGCCACCCGTACCGCCATTTCGATGCCGCTCATGCCGACCCAGTCGAGCGCGCCGGCGGCGTCGGGGCGGACCTGGACGGCGACATCGGGCAGCGCCCGGGGCTCGGTATCGGTGACTTGCAGCATGGGTCGGGATTCCTTGTCCATTCAAGCAGAGATGCGGCCGATGGCGGCCGTTGCAAGGTCGGCGGGTCCGCTCAGGCCCGGCCGCGTGCGCGCGCCACCGCGCCGGCGGCGCGCCAACTGTCCCACAGGGTCTGCCAGTGGCTGCGCTCCCGGGCGCGCTGCGGGTCGCCGTGGCGGGCGAGACGGCGCAGGCGTCGGCGGTCGGCACGCGCCCGGCAGGCCGCCAGCACGCTGCTGCCGCCGACCGTGAAGCGCTCCAGCAGGCGCTGCGCCCGTGGCCGCAGCGCGGCATCGGCGGTGCTCTGCCGCCACAGATGGCGGCGAGCATAAAGGTGGACCGCCAGCGCATCGGCCGATGCATCGACGGCGACGCCGAGTACGCTCGCCTCGATCACCGCCAGTGCTTGCGCCAGCGGCCGCAAGCGCTCCAGGTCGGCGTCGACATCGCTGTCGTCGGACTCCGGCGCGACGGCGCACAAGGGCGTGGCGTGCAGCAGGAAATCGCGCCAAAGCGTGGCCGGGACCTCGCCGGCACCGGCCGCGCGCAGCGCGCGGGCGAGCGGATGGCGCGCGCCCTCGCCCGCCGACAGGTCCTGCACCCACCAGGCCAGTTTGGTGCGTGCGACGCCGGCGTCGGCGACTTCGAAACAGGCTTCCAGCAGTTCGTTGCCAAGCGCGCCCCAGGCGCGGAACAGCGGACGCTGCGCCGCCGGCACGAAGACCTCGGCGACGGCCATTTCCGGCTGCCGCTGATGCCATTTGTCGACGTGGGTGGCCAGCGCCGAAGACGGATCGGCCATTCAGCGCTCCGCCTCGATCAGGGCCAGCAGCTCGGCCGGTGCCTGCAACACGCCGTCGGCCGCCCAGTCGGCGGGATCGACCTCGGCACCGATGTAGCCCCAGCCGGCGACCAGCACCGGCATGCCGGCGGCACGCGCTGCCTGCACGTCGCGCGGGTCGTCGCCAAGGTAGAGCGCCGCGTCGGGCGCAAAGCCGAGGCGGGCGCAGGCTTCGCGCAGCGGCAGCGGATCGGGCTTGCGCTGCGCCAGGGTGTCACCGCCGATCAGCACCGCGCAGCGTGGCGACAGGTGCAGTTCGTCCAGCACCCGGCGCGCCAGGCGCTCCGGCTTGTTGGTCACCACGCCCCAGGGCAGGCGGCGTGCGTCGAGTGAGTCGAGCACGGCGTCGAAACCGGCAAACAGGCGGCCATGACGACCGATGACGGCGTCGTACAGGGCGAGGAAACGCGGCAGCAAGGCGGCGATGCGGGCGGCATCCGCGTCGGCAAAGGCCAGCGACAGCATCGCCGTACCGCCCTGCGAAACGCGCTCGCGAAAGGCGGCGGGCGATGGCGGCGCGACGCCTTCCTCGGCACACAGCGCGACGGCGGCGGCGTGCAGGTCGCCGGCGCTGTCAACCAGGGTGCCGTCGAGATCGAACAGCCACAACGACGGCGCGCTCACGTCGGCTTGCGTGCCGCCGCCAGGTAATTGACGGCGACGCCACCGCCGACCCGCGCGCGCCGGCTCAGCGGGTTGTATTGCAGACCGCTGACATCGCCCAGTTGCAGGCCGGCCTCGCGCAGCCAGGCAGCGAGTTCGGACGGCCGGATGAAGCGCTCGTAGCGATGCGTGCCGCGCGGCAGCAGGCGGGCGATGTATTCGGCACCGACGATGGCAACGGCGAAGGCGCGCGGCGTGCGGTTGAGGGTGGACAGGAACAACTGCCCGCCCGGCTTCAACAGCGCGGCGGCGGCGCGGATCACCGAAGCCGGATCCGGCACGTGTTCGATCATCTCCATGCAGGCGATGGCATCGAAATGGCCGGGCAGTTCCGCCACCAGCGCCTCGGCGCTGCACTGCCGGTAATCCACCGACAGGCCCGATTCCAGCAGGTGCAGGCGGGCGACGTCGATCAGCTCCGCGCCGAGATCGATGCCGGTGACTTCGGCACCCGCCGCAGCCAATGCCTCGGACAGCAGCCCGCCACCGCATCCCAGATCGAGCACGCGCGCGCCCGGCAACGGCAGGCGCTCGGCGATGTACCCAAGCCGGGCCGGGTTGATGTCGTGCAGCGGGCGCGATTCGCCCTGCGGATCCCACCAGCGCGCGGCCAGTTGGTTGAAGCGGCCGAGTTCGAGCGGATCGGCGTTGAGGGCGGGCTCAGTCATGGACGGCGCGCTCCCGGGCGACTTCGATGCGGCCCTGCCACTCGCGCGAGCGGGTCGCCAGCTTGGCGAGGTCCATGTCGACCAGACGGCCTTCGTCCAGCTTGCGCCGGCCGCCGATCCAGACATCGCTGACCTGATGGCGGCCACTGGCGTAGACCAGATGGGAAATGGCGTTGTAGCAGGGCGCGGATTCGATGCTGTCGAAATCCACGCATATCAGGTCGGCCGACTTGCCGACCTCGATGGAGCCGATGTCGGCGTCGAGACCCATCGCCCGCGCGCCGCCGAGCGTCGCCATGCGCAGCGCGCAAGCCGCGTCCAGCGCCGCGGCATCGCCCGACACGCCCTTGGCCAAGAGGGCGGCGGTGCGCAGTTCGCCGAACATGTCGAGATCGTTGTTCGAGGCGCAGCCATCGGTGCCCAGGGCCAGGTTGACTCCGGCGCGGCGCAGCGCCTCGACCGGGCAGAAGCCGGAGGCCAGCTTCAGGTTGGACTCCGGGCAATGCACCACCGACACCCCGCGCTCGGCGCACAGGGCGATCTCGGCGGCGCTGAGGTCGGTCATGTGGACGGCGATCAGGCGGTCGTTGACCAGGCCGAGGCGGTCCAGCCGCGCCAGTTGCCGCATGCCGTTGTCGCGCAGCGAGTCGACGTTTTCCTGCGCCGTCTCGTGGACGTGGCAGTGCACCGGCAGGTCGAGCTGGTCGGCCAGCATGCGCACCCGCGCCAGCCCGGCGTCGTTCACCGAATAGGGCGCGTGCGGGGCGAAGGCCATCGACACCAGCGCATGGCCGCGCCAGTTGTCGTGCACTTCCAGCGCCTTGTCGAAGTATTCGTCCTGGGTGGCCGCCCAGGCGGTGGGGAAGTCGATCACCGGCAGGCCGACGCAGGCGCGAAAACCCAGCCGGGCGTAGCTCGCCGCCTGCACGTCGGGAAAGAAATAGTTCTCGTTGGTGCAGGTGACGCCGCCGCGCAGCATCTCGGCCACCGCCAGTTCGATGCCGTCGGCGACGAAGTCCGGTGCCAGCAGCGCCGCCTCGATCGGCCAGATGTGCCGGGTCAGCCAGGTCTGCAAGGGCAGGTCGTCGGCGACGCCGCGCAGCAGGGTCATCGGGTTGTGGCAGTGGGCGTTGACCAGGCCGGGCAGCAACACCGCACGCGGCCGGCGCACGCGCTCGACGGCGTCGAAGCGGGCCAGCAACTCCGCCCGCGGCCCCAGCGCGACGATGCACCCGCCGCGTATCGCCACGGCATGATCGGGCAGGGTCGTGGCGTGCGGCTCGATCGGCACCACCCAGCCGGCCTCGATCAGCAGGTCGCAGGTTTCCGGCGCCGAGGTCATGGGCGGGTCCTTTTGGATTCAGCAGTTCCGGAGATGAAGCCCGTTGCGAGAGCAGTTCCAGTTCCAGAGGAGCGAAAAGCGGGCGCGACTCCGGCTTTTCTGGAACCGGAACTGGCTCCATCCCCGGAACTGCTCCTGAAACTGATTCCAACCACCCTGTCCGTCCTCACTTCACCCGCGAGACGTACTCGCCGGTGCGGGTATCGACGCGGATCATTTCTTCCTGGCCGACGAACAGCGGCACGCGGACCACGGCACCGGTTTCCAGCTTGGCCGGCTTGCCGCCGCCGCCGGAGGTGTCGCCGCGCAGGCCGGGATCGGTCTCGACGATCTGCAACTCGACGAAGTTGGGCGGCGTCACCGACAGCGGCGTGCCGTTGAACAGCGTCACCACGCAGTCCTCCTCGCCCTTCAGCCACTGCGCCGCGTCCCCCATCGCGTTGGCGTCGGCGGTGTGCTGCTCGAAGGTGTCCGGCTGCATGAAGTGCCAGAACTCGCCGTCGCTGTAGAGATACTGCATGTCGGTGTCGACCACGTCGGCACCTTCCACCGAATCGGTCGACTTCATGGTCAGCTCGACCACGCGGCCGGTGCGGATGTTGCGGTACTTCACGCGGGTGAAGGCCTGCCCCTTGCCCGGCTTGATGTAATCGGTATCGACGATGACGCAGGGTTGACCTTCGACCAGGATCTTCATCCCGTTCTTGACGTCGTTCATGCCGTAGCTGGCCATGGGAAAGCTCCTCTGAGGTACGGGCTCGCGACCGCGAGCGGCTAAACTCTGCGGTCCGATGATTGGCGATGGATGAGGCGACCGGCGATGTCCGGCAGACCCCCCATGATACCTGCGAGCCCCCTTCCGGCACAAAATCCGCTCCCGCACGAGGAGGACTGGCGGCGGCTGTGGCGGGCGTCGATCCGCGAGCCGGCGGCGCTGCTGGCGAGTCTGGGACTGGAGTCGCTGGCGGCGCGGATTGCGCCCGGCCAGGCCGGTTTCCCCTTGCGTGTCCCGGCCAGCTTCGTCGCCCGCATGCGCCATGGCGATGCGCACGACCCATTGCTGCGCCAGGTGCTGCCGCTGGACGAGGAACTGCGCATCGCGCCCGGCTTCGCGCTGGATGCGGTCGGCGACGGCGCGGCCAAGGCCGGTCGCGGCGTCATCCACAAATACGAAGGACGCGCCCTTTTGATCGCCACCGGCAGTTGCGCCATCCACTGCCGCTACTGCTTCCGCCGGCACTTTCCCTATGCCGAGGAAACCGCCGCCAGCGACGGCTGGCAGCCGGCGCTGGATGCCCTGCGCGGCGATCCAAGCATCACCGAAGTCATCCTCAGCGGCGGCGATCCGCTGTCCCTGTCCACCGCCAAACTGGGCGAACTGACCGAGGCGCTGGCCGGCATCGCGCAACTGCGTCGCCTGCGCATCCACACCCGCCTGCCGGTGGCGTTGCCGGAACGGGTCGACGCGGCGCTGTCGCAGTGGCTGGGCGACATCCCATTGCAAAAGATTGTCGTGCTGCACGCCAACCACGGCAACGAGATCGACGCCGCCGTCACCCGCGCCTGCGCCGATCTGCGCGCAAGCGGTGCCCATCTGCTCAATCAGGCGGTGCTGCTGCGCGGCGTCAACGACAGCGTCGAGGCGCTGGCGGAATTGTCGGAAAAACTTTTTGCTGCCGGCGTGTTGCCGTATTACCTGCACCAGTTGGACCGGGTCGTCGGTGCCGCCCATTTCGAGGTGCCCGACTCGCGGGCGCGCGAGTTGGTCGACGCCGTGCGCGCGCGCCTGCCGGGCTACCTGGTCCCGCGTCTGGTGCGCGAAGTGGCCGGCGAGGCGGCCAAGCAACCACTGTGACGCATAGCACAAAATGACCACGGCGCGGCCTTCCGATCACGTCGCTTTGTGCCATCGCGGGGCAGACGGCGCTTGGCTGCGACAGCGCATCCGTGTGAGACTTCCCAGCCTCATCGGGCTACCCATTCCGCCATGACTCCCAAGGATTCCGTGCTGCGCTTGGTTCTGATCGAGGACCGGGTCGAGGACGCCGAACAGATCATCAGCCTGCTGCGCAACGGCGGCCTCGCCGTGCGGCCGCAACGCGCCGAAAACACGGAACAGCTCACCCAGTGGCTGTCCAACCAGGCCATCGACATGGTCGTGGTGGCCTTCGACGGCAAGGATTTCCCGATGGCCGCGGTGGCCGAGACGGTACACACCAGCGGCAAGGACGTGCCGGTGCTGGCGGTCTGCGGCGAACTCGACGAGGCGACCCTGATCGAGGCGTTCAAGGCCGGCGTCACCCGGGTCGTCCCGCGCAAGGTCACCGCCCTGCTCCAGGCCATCGTGCGCAACGAGTTCAGCGCGCTGGAAAGCCGTCGCGCCCTGCGCGCCCTGCAGGCCGGCCTGCGCGAATCCGAGCGCCGCTGCGATGCACTGATCGAGTCCTCGCGCGACCCCATCGCCTATGTCCACGAAGGCATGCACATCCGCGCCAACCAGGCCTATCTGGAGATGTTCGGCTTCGAGGAGTTCGAGGACATCGAAGGGCTGTCGGTGCTCGACCTGATCGCCAGCTCGCACACCGACACCTTCCGCCAGTTGCTGAAGAAGCTGAGCAAGGGCGAGGCACCGCCGAAGACGCTGGAATTGGCCGCGCAGCGCAGCGACGGGTCGCGTTTCGACGCGGTAATGGAGTTCGCCCAGGCCAGCTTCGAGGGCGAGCGCTGCCTGCAGGTGGTGTTCCGCCAGCAATTGATCGACGCCGAGGTGGCCAAGCAGCTCGACACCCTGCGCCAGCGCGACCAGGTCACCGGCCTGTTCAACCGCCAGCACTTCCTCAACGAGCTCGATGAAGTCGTCGCCGCCGCGGCCCAGGGCAAGATGGGCCAGGCCGTGTTGCTGGTCGACATCGACAGCTATTCGTCCCTGCTCAACGAGATCGGCCTCGCCCACGCCGACGAACTGCTGGCCGCCGCCGGGCAGCGCCTGCAACAGGTGATCGGCGAGGACGTTCCCGCCGCCCGCTTCGCCGACCACGGCTTCGGCGTGCTGCTGCGCGACAGCAACCACACCCGCACCGCCGAGGTCGCCGAGGCGATCCGCAAGGCCTTCGACGGCAACATCCTGCATGTTGGCGAGCGCAGCCTGGCGGTCAACGTCAGCATCGGCGGCGTGCAGATCGGCGAGAAGAACGCCAGCACGCCGCAGATCCTCACCAGCGCCGGCCAAGGCCTGCAAACGGTGACGACAATGGGCGGCAACCGCGTCGAGATCCACGACCCCGCCGCCCGCGACCGCGCCGAGGAAGAGCGCTCGCAGGAACGCATCCGGCAGATCGAGGACGCGCTGTCGAGCAACGGCTTCGTCATGCACTACCAGCCGATCATCTCCCTGCACGGCGACGAGGGCGAGTGCTACGAAGTACTGCTGCGGATGAAGCTGGACAACGGCGAACTGGTGCCGCCGCTGGCCTTCCTGCCGGAAGCGGAGTCCTACGGCCTGGCCGAGCGCATCGACCGCTGGGTGATCGGCCGCACCATCGCCCAGCTGGCCGAGCGCCAGGCCGCCGGCAAGGACACCAAGCTGATCGTCAACATCACCACCGGCAGCCTGCTCGACGCCCGCCTGCCGGCGCTGATCGAGGAGCAGATGAAGAAGGCCGGCGTGCCTGGCGAACGGCTGATCCTGGAAATCCCCGAGTCCAAGTGCTTCACCCACCTCGAACAGGCGCAGCGCTTCCAGCGCGAGGTGGCGAAGTTCGGCTCCTCGCTGAGCCTGGAACAGTTCGGCAGCGGCCTCAACAGCTTCCAGATACTCAGCCACATCGATGCCGACTACCTGCGCATCGACCGCGTCCACATGGCCGACCTGGCGAAGAATCCGGAAAGCCAGAAGAAGGTCCGCGAAATCGCCGACCGCGCCCGCGACCTGGGCAAAAAGACCATCGCCGAATTCGTCCAGGACGCCGCCAGCATGACCATCCTGTTCACCAGCAGCGTCAACTACGTCTGCGGCAACTTCCTCGCCCCGCCCGGCCCGCAGATGAATTACGACTTTAGTCAGTGATGTTGGGGATTGGTTGATTCGGGATTGGTGATTGGAAAGGACATCATCGGGATAGGGGACGGCGGTAGATGACCGCCGTTCCCCTCCCACACCACCCGGCATGCGGGTCCGCACCGGGCGGTTCGAGGGATTGAGGTTTACGACAAGCGCGGCAGGCCGAGGCGATC
>JBAYTD010000027.1:0-23999 GCA_041675805.1 Lysobacteraceae bacterium | reverse complement strand
AGCGCTCGACGTCATTGTCGCCACTCGATGCCGGGTACAACCCAACCGCAGTTATCCCAGGCACCATCGCAGCAAACCGCATGCGCATCGTGCATATCGAGGGGCTTAAGTTGGGAGCATTGCCTGGGGAGGGACGGCACCTTGTTCTATTGGCGTGAGTGTAGAGAATGGTTATTACACTGCGGGACACTGTGGTGACAGAAATGATGATATGGAGACGGCCGCAAATATCCCGCTTGGCATTGTGAAATGGGCGGGAAATCCAGACTATGGAATTCCCCGGCTCGACATAGCTTGGGTTGCAACAGTTTCCGGTCAGGATCCGGTACCCAAGATCAATGGCTACTCCGATGGCATAATCAATGTTCCCGCCAAATGGTCAGGAGTACTGGAATCACCAGTTGGCGGCATCGTTTGCCGTTATGGCCAGACCAGTGGCGGCCCGCATTGTGGCACAGTTGCCAGCAAGGGAAAAATGTACAATTTTTACCCTATCGGATACATTGATGGTGTCACCGCCGTGTCAGGTAGCTGCTCTGACGATGGCGATTCGGGCGGCCCTTGGCTGTCCGCCTCCAGCTATCAGGTACAGGGCACCAATATCGGCGCGACAGAGACAAACACCTGCCCTGACCATGTGGACGACGAGACGTATTTCCAGCCCATTCATTACCACATAGATAAATATTCAGATTATTGGTACGCTCCTGCAGGAAGTCTTTTGACCACCCACGGAGCCGCTGCTCCCACCCTCAGCGGCTTCAAATGTCCCGACATGGACAATAGTGGCTCCAACACCTAAATCTGCCAGTTTTCCCACTACAACTCGCAGGGCGAAACGGATGAGTCTTGGTCCGCCAGTACCGGACACACATCGGGAGGTGCCCTACTGTATGGAACCTGCCTGACCCATCAAACGGTGGCCGTCAGCCTGAGCGTCACCAACCCGTATGGCACCAAGAACGAGTATGTCAGCTTTGCCTGTCCCACAGGTCCGATTCCCTGACCCATGCCCCTTGCGCCGGGCAACCCTGCCCGGCGCTCACTATCGGCGACGCGCTCAAGTTCGGTTTCGGAACAGCTTTCATGTACGCTCTTGCGGGAAAAACGTATCAGCATTTCCCATTCACAGTCCCCGCCGCCCTGCTCGCCTCATCACTTGCGGGCGGCAATCTAATACAAACGATCTTCCCCAACGGAGTTCACCCATGAAAATTTTTCGCAATACTCCGCTTATCGTGCTCGGCCTTGGCCTGGCGCAGGGTGCCGTCGCCGCCGAGCCCGGGCTGTACGTCGGCGGCGGGCTGGGTCAGTCGGATTTTTCCGGCAACATTCCCGCCCAGATCAGCGCCGCCTATGCCGGCTATGAGCCGTTTCGGCTGGATTCCGCCGCCATCGGCGACGACAGCGATGGTGCCTGGAAGCTGTTCGCCGGCTACCGCTTCGGCTCCTGGCTGGGCGTGGAGTTCGCCTGGCACGATCTGGGCCAGGCGCAGGCCGAGTACGTGCTGACCGAGATCACCATGATGACGCCGTATCCGCCGGCGCTGACGCAGGCCGCCCGTTACGACCTGAGCGGACAATCGCTGACCGTGTTCGGCGAGTGGGATTTCAACGACAGCGTATCCGGCATCCTGCGCGCCGGCGTGTTCCGTACCGAGCTGGATTACGACGAGGTCTCCATCACCGGCACGCCTTACAGCTTCAGCAACAGCGACGATGGCGACCTGCGCCCGACCTTCGGCCTCGGCCTCAACTGGCGCATGACACCGAGCTGGGACCTGCGCCTGGACTACGACCGCATCAACGGCGTCGGCAACCGCTTCGCCTTCGACGTGGACACCAACGGCCGCTTCGACCACGTCGACATCCTGTCGCTGAACCTGGCCTACCGATTCGGCCGCTGAGCGGCCCGGCGCAGGCGGTGCTTGCGCCATGCCGACCCCCTGACCTACGCTGCGGCGTTTTCGGCCCCGGCGCGTTGCCGGGCGCAGCGCTGGGGAGCTTTGCATGACGTCGATCCTGTTCGGCCTGTTCGGCCTTGCCTGTCTGGTGGGACTGGCCTGGCTGTTTTCCAACAACCGCCGAGCGGTCGACTGGCAACTGATCCTCACCGGCGTCGCCTTGCAGATCGGCTTCGCCATCCTGGTACTGGCGGTGCCCGGCGGGCGCGAGGTGTTCGACTGGCTGGGGCACGCCTTCGTGAAGCTGCTTGGCTTCGTCAACACCGGCTCGGAGTTCATCTTCGGCAGCCTGATGGACACCTCGCGGTTCGGCTTCATCTTCGCCTTCCAGGTGCTGCCGACGATCATCTTCTTCGCCTCGCTGATGGGCGTGCTGTACCACCTGGGGGTGATGCAGTTCATCGTCCGCATCATGGCGCTGGCGATCACCAAGGTGATGCGCGTGTCCGGCGCGGAAACCACCAGCGTCTGCGCCAGCGTGTTCATCGGCCAGACCGAGGCACCGCTGACCGTGCGCCCGTACATCGGCCGGATGACCGAGTCCGAACTGATCACGATGATGATCGGCGGCATGGCGCACATCGCCGGCGGCGTGCTGGCGGCCTATGTCGGCATGCTCGGCGGCGGCGATCCCGAGCAGCAGGCGTTCTACGCCAAGCACCTGCTGGCGGCCAGCATCATGGCGGCACCGGCGACCCTGGTGGTGGCCAAGCTGCTGATCCCGGAAACCGGCGATCCGCTGACCCGCGGCTCGGTGAAGATGGAGGTGGAAAAAACCACCAGCAACCTGATCGACGCCGCCGCCAGCGGCGCCGCCGACGGCCTCAAGCTGGCGCTCAACATCGGCGCGATGCTGCTCGCCTTCATCGCCCTGATCGCGATGATCAACGCGCCGCTGACCTGGGTCGGCGAGGCCACCGGCCTGGCCGAGCTGATCGGCAAGCCGACCGACCTCGCCACCGTGCTCGGCTATCTGCTGGCCCCGCTGGCCTGGGTGATCGGCGTGCCGTGGGCCGACGCGCCGACCGTGGGCGGGCTGATCGGCACCAAGGTGGTGCTCAACGAATTCGTCGCCTACGTCAACCTGGCCGACATCCTGCAAGGCAAGGTCGATGGCGTGTCGCTGTCGCCGCAGGCGACGCTGATCGCCACCTATGCGCTGTGCGGCTTCGCCAACTTCAGTTCGATCGCCATCCAGATCGGCGGTATCGGCGGGCTGGCCCCGGAACGGCGCGGCGATCTCGCCCGTTTCGGCCTGCGCGCGGTGCTCGGCGGCTCCATCGCCACCTTCATGACCGCCACCATCGCCGGGGTGATTTCGCAGTTGTGAGCAAGGCCCGGGTCATCGTCGTCGGCAGCTTCAACCAGGATCACGTCTGGTCCACCGATGCGCTGCCGCAGCCGGGTGCGACGCGCCTGGGCCGCTATGCCGGCGGGCCGGGCGGCAAGGGCTTCAACCAGGCGGTGGCGGCGGCGCGCGCCGGTGCGAAGGCGCGCTTCGTCACCGCCGTCGGCGAGGACGCGGCGGCACGGATGCTGCGCGAACTGGCCAGCGCCGAAGGCATCGATCTGCGCGCCCAGGTCACCGACCTGCCCAGCGGCGCGGCCGGCATCTTCGTCGATGCCGAAGGGCGCAACGTGATCGTCGCCGCCGTCGGTGCCAACCTGGCGCTGGAAGCAGGCCACGTCGCCGCCGCGCTGGACGGTCTGGACGCCGGTTGCGCGCTGCTGGCGCAATTGGAAGTCGCGACGGCGGCGGCGCTGCACGCCTTGCAGCAGGCACGCCGGCAAGGCGCGCTGGCGATCCTCAACCCCGCCCCCGTCGATGCGCCGACCAGCGACGCCTTGCTCGCCGCCTGCGAGGTGCTCACGCCCAACGAAACCGAGTTCGCCGCGCTGCTGGCGCGCCACGCCGGCGTCGACGTGGATGCCGAGGCGGTGGCCGGGCTGGACGACGCCGCGCTGCATCAACTCTGCCGCCGGCTGCCGGTCGATACCTGCGTGGTGACGCTGGGTCGGCATGGCGTCTTCGTGTCCCACGCCGATCACCAATGGCGCGGCGACGCGACCGCGCATTACCGCCGTCCGGCCTGCCCGGCGCGGACGCTGGACACCACCGGTGCCGGCGATGCCTTCAACGGCGCACTGGCCGCCGCTCTGGTACAACGTCCCGGCGCGCTCTTCCGCTCGGCCATCGACTTCGCCAACCGCTACGCCGCCCGCGCCACCGAGCAACAGGGCGCGGCGCTGGCGATGCCGCGACTGACGCCCGCCGATCCCGCCTGAACCTGTCACGCCCATCCCCTTTTACAGTTTGGACAATTTGATGCAGCCAACCCTTCCTGCCTTGCTCGCCGGCCTGGTCGCCATCGCCGGTCTTTCCTCGCCGCTGCCGGCACACGCAAACGTCGACGCGGCCCCGACCAGCCTCGCGGCCAGCGGCTTCGAACTCGACCTCGGCGGCCGGCTGTTCGATCCCCTGCACGCCGCGCCGACATCCATGCACGGCACGTCCGCCGGCCCCGACCTGCGTCTGGTGCAGTTCGAGGGACCGATCCAGCCGCACTGGCTGAGCGCGTTGGCCGCCGATGGCATCCAGGTGTTGCAGTACCTGCATCCGTACAGCTACGTGGTGTGGGCTGACGCAGCCAGCTTCGCGCGGGCGCAGGGCGCGCCCGGCCTGCGCTGGCGCGGCGACTACCTGCCCGAATACCGGCTGGCGGCCAATGCGCGCGGCCTCGACGCCGAGCGCCGGCAGACGATGGCGATGTTCAGCCGCCACACCGACCTCGCCGGGCTGACCGCCGCCATCGAGGCGCTGGGCGGCACCATCGCCCTGCACGACGTGGTCGACCGTCATTTCGGCGTGATCCAGCTTGATCTGGCGGGCGACCGCCTGGCCGACCTTGCCGCCGTGCCGGGCATTTACACCGTGCAGACGATCACCCCGATCAGCGCCGAGGAAGCACTGCGCGGCGAGATGAGCCAGCAGTCGGTGGTCGGTGCCTACGGCGGCGCGCCGTCCTACACCATCGTCCCCGGCTACGAGGACTGGCTGGCCGGCAGCGGCTACGACGGCAGCGGCGTGGTGGCCGGCATCGTCGACGGCGGCTCGCTGGTCTCGCATCAGGACCTGATCGGCCGCGCGCTGCCCTGCGTCAACGCCGGTGCCGCGCAGACCACGTGCATGAGCGCCACCAGCGCGCATGGCACCCACGTCGCCGCCGCCGTCGCCGGCACCGGTGCCAGCGGAGCGATGCGCAACGGCTTCCTGCGCGGCCAGGGCGTTGCCCCCGGGGCCAACATCATCTCGCAGCGCTACAACGCCTTCCTCAGCAGCGGCACCGGCGGCATGGTCGCCAACGGCATGCTGACCATCTACCGCGAGTCCGCGCTCAGCGGCGCGGTGCTGACCAACAACTCCTGGGGGCCGACCACGACACCGCAGGGCTACGACATCCCGACCCGGCAGATCGACATCATCGCCCGCGACGCGCTGGCCGATCAGCCCGGCCAGCAGCCGGTACTGCCGGTATGGTCGATCATGAACGGCAATGGCGACAGCGGCGGTGCCTGTGCGCCGGCCTCGGTGGCCTCGCCTGACGAGGCCAAGAACCTGTTCGCAGTCGGCTCCACCTCGCTGCAGAACGGCAGCGGCACGCAGCTCTCGACCATCTTCAACATCTCTGCCAACTCCGCCCACGGCAATGCCTGCGACGGCCGCCGCATCCCGCACATCGTCGCGCCGGGCTGCTCCACCGACAGCGCCAGCAACGGCAACACCAGCGCCTACGAAATGATGTGCGGCACCTCGATGGCCTCGCCGGTGGTGACCGGAGCGGTCGCCCTGTTCATCGAGCAATACCGCGCGCAGAACGAGGGCCGCACGCCCAGCCCGGCCCTGGTCAAGGCCGCGTTCACCGCCGTGGCGATGAATCTGCAGGGCTTTCGTGATGCCGACAACCGCGTCATGGGCCATCGCCCGGACCGCTTCCAGGGTTACGGCCGGCTCGACCTCGACGCCGTCATCAACCCGCCGCAGGCGGTCCATCTGTTCGATCAGGAAGAAGTCTTCACCGCCTCCGGGCAAAGCTGGACGCAATCCTTCAGCGCCGCCGACCCGAGCCAGCCGATGCGCATCATGCTGGCCTGGACCGACGCCCCCGGCCACGGCAAAGGCGGCACCGCGCCGGCCTGGGTCAACAACCTCGACCTGAAGGTGGAAAGCGGCGGCAAGGCATACCTGGGCAACGTCATCGGCAGCGATGGCTGGTCGGCCACCGGCGGCAGCGCGGACGAGCGCAACAACCTGGAAGGCGTATTCCTCAGCCCGGCCCAGCACGGCGGCGCGGTCACCTTGACCGTGGACGCCTTCAACATCGCCGCCGATGCGCTCAACCCGCATTCGCCCGGCGCGCCGGCGCAGGACTTCGCCATCGCCTGCTACAACTGCCTGGCCGGCCCCGGCTTCGCCCTCTCCGCCGAGCCGTCCGCGCTCAGCGTCTGCGCCCCGGACGACGCCTTCAGCACGATCACCGTCAACGCCTTCGGCGGCTTCACCGACCCGGTCACGCTGAGCGCCAGCGGCCTGCCCGGCAGCGTCGCCGCTTGGTTCACGCCGGGCACGGTCACGCCGACGCCCGGCAGCAGCGCGCTGGTTCTGGCCGGCACCGATACCGCGCCGGCCGGCGTCCATGCCATCCAGATCGAAGGCAGCGACGGCACGCAGACCCGCGTCACCGGCCTGACGCTGGCGATTTCCGCCGCCGCGCCGACCGCCGCCGCGCTGGTCGCACCGGCGGCGGATGCCGTCGATGTCTCCGCCACGCCGACGCTGGAATGGGCCGCCGTACCGGGTGCGCTGGAATATCGCGTGCGGCTGGCCCGCGATGCAAAGTTCGAGGATCTGTTGCTGGACGAGACCACGATCTCCACCAGCCTCGTCGTCGCCCCGGCGCTGGACACCAGTACGACCTACTACTGGCGCGTGGACAGCGCCAACGCCTGTGGCGGCGAAGCGTCCGAAGTGCGCAGCTTCAGCACCCTGGCCGCGCCCGGCGACTGCGGCATCGGCACCAGTCCGACGACCCTGTTCGCCGAGGACTTCAGCAGCGGCCTGGGCGGGTTCAGCACCACCGGCAGCAGCGGATCATCCACCTGGGCGATTTCCACCAGCTACGCCAGCCCCGGTTCCGGCGGCAACGCCGTGCACGCCATCGACCTGGGTGCCGTCTCCGACCAGCGCCTGGTGTCGCCGGTCATTGAACTGCCGGCCGACGCGCAGTCGCTGAGCCTGCGCTTCCACAATCGGCAAAGCATGGAAAGCCGCAGCGCCGGCGGCTGCTATGACGGCGGCATCCTCGAAATCAGCAGCGATGGCGGCAGCATCTGGAATCAGGTTCCCGCCGCTGCGCTGCTGACCCAGCCCTACGACGGTGCCATCAGCGCGTCCAGCAATCCGCTCAACAGCCGTCAGGCCTGGTGCGGCGATCCGCGCGCCTGGACGCTCAACGTCGTCGATCTGGCCGCCTACGCTGGGCAAAGCGTGCAACTGCGCTGGCGCGTCGGCACCGACGGCAGCGTCGGCCGCTCGCCCGATGGCTGGACCGTGGACGACATCGAAGTCAGCGCCTGCGGCGCCGCGCCGCCCACCCCCGATGACGACATCTTCGCCGACGGATTCGAGGCGGCGCCCTGAGGTGCTGGCAATCAACCTGTCACGGTGCCTTTCACTACCCCTGTTGGGGGGATACTTGATGGCACTGACCGAGCCGGAGCACGCAAGCAGGACCAGATCATAAGGTTGACACATGGGCAGGAATGGGCTTCCATGCGGCATCCCTGCCCCAGCAGTGGAAATTGATGGAGACCTCCACCATGCGTCTTGCATACCTCGCGCTGGCACTGTCATTCATCAGTTGCGCATCCCTTGCCACACCATCACTGCAACCCTCCGAAGAAGCATTTCGTTGGCTGCCAGTTCGGAACGCATCGTCCTGACACGGGAAGCCTTGCCCTGGATTGATCCTGAAATTGCAGCGCAAGCGCTGCGCCTGCGGACTGCCCAGCGGGGACCACAACGCCTGATCGTCGGGCTGCGAACAGACTCACCGCCTACCGAGACTTGGGCAACCGAGGTTGAGAGCGCCAAACAAGCCTTTCGAGAAACCTTCGCGCGTCATGCGCTGGGCGAGGGAGATTATTATTTTCAATCCATTGTCGGTCTTCCCTTCATGGCACTGACCGCCGACAGTTTTTTACTCGATCAGATATTGAATGACCCGTCCGTCATTTCAATCAATACCGAAAGCTATGGAAAACCACTGCTCAATGATACCGTTCCGTTGATTCATGCAGACGATATGCATAGCTTGGCTTACACGGGAAGTGGCTACAGCATCGCAATTATCGACACGGGCGTTGCCAAGGCGCACCCCATGTTCACTGGTAAGATCGTAGCCGAAGGGTGTTTTTCAACCCCTGCGCCCAGCTTCACGCCACTATGTGCGGGAAGCCTGCCTTCAGGTTCCACCGCGACTGGGGCAGGTGAGCCATGTATCAATAATTGCGCAGGCCTTCCGCAACATGGAAGTCACGTCGCAGGCATCGCAGCAGGCGCCTCGGTCACCCCAGCAAGCCCGATTCCACCACTCAAAGGGGTAGCTGTGGGAGCAGATTTGATATCAGTCCAGGCTGTTTCACAACAAGGGACCAATGATTTCAGTTTCTCGGAGGCCGATGTTGCCAGCGCGCTCGGATACATACTTTCAATTGTCACAACCCATAATGTGGCAGCGGTAAATATGAGCTTCGTCCTGGATACAAGTCCTGCCAGCTTTTCATCATCAGCATGCGGCAACTCATGGCCAGCCGTCAACCTTGCAGCCTGGCTACTCACGAAGTCAGGTGTGGCTGTCGTTGCAGGGGCCGGGAATTCAGGAGAACATTCCACGCACGCAAACAAAATTGGCGCGCCTGCCTGCATGCCCGATGTAATAAGCGTTGGAGCAACACAGAAAAGTCAAACTTTCGCAGGGTATTCCAATGCTGCTGGAATACTGGATCTCCTTGCACCCGCCGGTTCATCTTCGAACACGCATTTCACCACATGCCTCGATTACTTCGGCCATACCTATCACGAAGCCACGTGGTCTGCATTTCCGTCAACAAATTGTTCTTACTTCCAGCTTTATGGAACATCTATGGCTACCGCACATGTTTCGGGTGCCATAGCACTTCTTCGTCACCACTACGGCAACGTCACACCGACAAGCTTGAGGGATCTATTGAAGTTGACGGGCAACGACATCAGTTTCGAGCAATTTGGGACAAATTATACCAAGCCATTTATTAATCTGAGTGCGGCAATGAACCCGCCGACCGCCCCCAGCATACCAGCATCCCTCTCCGTTGAGCAACAATACTGCCACGGATTATACGATCTTTATTGGCCCGCCGTAACCGGCAGCACAGAATATCAACTGGAATCCTCTCCTAACTCCAGTTATTCGCCCAGTGAGCTCATATATTTTGGCACTAATACCAGTTATTCCGTGGACGTAAGTAGCACCAGGTTCTATCGGGTCCGCGCCTGCAATACAGTTTCCTGCAGCGCCTGGAAAAATGGAAATAAAAAAGCTGATCCACTGAATTATTGCCTGTGAAATTGAACGCCGTTATTCCAAGGAGCTATCCCATGAACACATATTTCCGCACATCATTCATGTTGCTGGCTTTTCTACCCTGGCTTGGCGATGCTGCCGCCCAGACATCGACCGTCTCCGCGCAAAATTTGATCGTCGAGTTCGAGGATCTGCGGAATTTACCGTCATCCGAAGATAATCCAGTTTTATTTTATGGCTTTGGCGATGACAGCAAGTTCTTTGCCTTTCATGACGGGTCACATCGAATCTACCGCGAAGGTGAGCCGTTTCCCGCAGGCTCGATCGGCGATCGTTTCCTCCAGGCCGATCCCGACGCCCGCATCGGGCGCTTTGTTGCAGACGGAAATACTCTTAATGGTGGAAATCAGTATTGGTATGGCATGCCCGCGCACACAGCCGAGCCGGACAAGCATCGTTACCTGAGCTACTACTTCAGCCTGTGCCCCTCCGACGACGCCTTCATCGCCAATGAAGTGCCCATCGAAATATTCGATGAGAACGGCAATTTCACCGGGCCTCTGATCATCGAGATCTACGGCAGCGAAGTCATGGATGCCGGAAGATTCGAGAACAACGAAACCGATCTCCCCTGCCTGGATCACTCCTACCGATTCGATGGCAACCGGATTCCCACTGACGAGCCCGTTCATCGCCACCCCGGTTTCAACGGCTCGCAGGGGAACCCGGACGCCACACCAGTGCGGATACTCGGTGCCCAGGGTGAATACATGAACCACAACAACCAGCCCAGGCAATACGACTACAAGCCCGAGTACAACGATTTCACTCGCCCGGACTTCCTGATCGGTCGGCTGCGTGTGGTTTCAGGGCCACACGGCGGATTCAACGGAACCTACTACTCTCCCCGGTTTGACGGAGAAGGCGTGACCATCGAGGTTTTCGGCGACTGGGAAAACCGGCGAGCTTCCTTCGCCTGGTACACCTATCTGCCCGATGGTTCCGGGCAGCCCATATTCCTGACCGGAGTTGCGCCCGTGGGTCAAGCCGGTACATCGGCCGAATTCACCCTGTACTCGGCCCATGGCGGCATATTCGCATCGCCGGAGAACCCGGAGCGGGTCGAGACCACACTGTGGGGCACTGCCCGTCTCCTATTCATCGACTGTCAGCAGGTGAGACTGGACCGCATCGTGCCGGAAGACCCTGCCTGGGAAGCACCAGACAGCATCCAATTGCTTCGCCTCACGCCGCTTCCTACCGGCATGGAGCGCTACTGTGGTGGCGCGGTGGTGGGCTTGGCACCGGTGTTCTGAATCGGGATGGGTTTCGCTTCGCGTGCGCGGCACTGAGGCACGGTGATATTCAGGCCGTACAATGCCGCACCATGCGCATCGGCCCCTACCTGCTCGACCCGCCGCTGGCCTTGGCACCGATGGCCGGCGTCACCGACAAGCCGTTCCGGCAGCTTTGCAAGCAGCTCGGCGCGGGACATGCGGTGTCGGAGATGACGCACAGCGACCCGCGCCTGTGGCGGACCGAAATAAGCCGGCGGCGGATGGACCATGACGGCGAGCCGGCCCCGGTCAGCGTGCAGATCGCCGGGGCCGACCCGGTGCTGCTGGCCGAGGCGGCGCGCCACAACGTCGGCCACGGCGCGCAGATCATCGACATCAACATGGGCTGCCCGGCAAAGAAGGTCTGCAACGTCTGGGCCGGCTCGGCGCTGATGCAGGACGAGGCGCTGGTTGGGCGCATCCTTGCTGCCGTGACGGCCGCCGTCGAGGTGCCGGTGACCCTGAAGATCCGCACCGGCTGGGACGCCGGCCAGCGCAACGGCCTTGCCATCGCCCGCATCGCGGAGGACTGCGGCATCGCCGCGCTGGCCGTGCACGGCCGCACCCGCGACCAGCACTACACCGGCCAGGCCGAGTACGACACCATCGCGGCGATCAAGCGCGCGGTGCGCATCCCGGTATTCGCCAACGGCGACATCGACTCCCCGCACAAGGCGACGGCGGTTTTGGCCGCGACCGGAGCCGATGGCCTGATGATCGGCCGCGCCGCGCAGGGACGACCATGGATCTTCCGCGAGATCGCCCATTACCTGCGCAGCGGCACCCTGCTGCCCGAGCCGGGGCCGGACGAGGTCGGCAGCATCCTGCTCGGTCATCTGGACGCGCTGCATGCCTTCCACGGCGAAGCCAGCGGCGTGCGCATCGCCCGCAAGCACCTGGGCTGGTACGCCAAGGCGCGGCCCGGCGGCGACGCCTTCCGCGCCCTGGTTAACCAGGCCGTCAACGCGGCCGAGCAGCGCCGCATCACCGCCGATTACTTCGCCAGTCTCGCCGATGGCGATGCCGTTCGCTGGGCGGACGCGGCCTGAGGATCAGCCTTCGGGCCAGAAATCGCCGATGCCGGCGACGCCCTGCGCGCCGTGGCGGCGGGCGAGGTCGAGGTCGGCGCGGTGCATGCCGCCGAGGGCGTACAGCGGCAGCCAGGTTCCGGCGCGAAGGTGGGCGAAGCCGTCCCAGCCGAGCACGCTGGCGTCCGGATGCGAGGGCGTCGGCCGCAGCGGGCCGAGCACGGCGAAGTCGCAACCCAGGCGCTGCGCCTGCGCCAGTTCCACGGCGTCGTGGCAGGAAGCAGCGACCAGGCCGAGGTTTGGGCGGGCATCGAGCGCGCGCGCGTCGGCGGCGGTCAGATGCAGGCCGCAGCCCAGTTCGGCGGCGATGCGCGGGGCGTCGGGCAAGGCACTGTTGAGCAGCAGGTCGGCGCGATGGGGGCGACACATGGCCAGCGCCGCGCCGGCCAGTTGCCGGGTCTGCTGCGCCGAGGACAGCGGCAGACGCAGTTGCACGCGCAGCAGACCGGCGTCCAGCGCCCGCGCCAGTGCCGGCAGGAAATCCTCGACGGCCAAGGCCGGGCTGATGGCGTAAAGGCTCGGCTGCAACAACGCCGCCGGCACCGGGCGATCGGCGTCCGGCATCGGGTAGTCGCTCAGCCATTCCGGTGCCACCCAGGCCAGCGCCTGGCCCTCCCGGCCCTGCGGCTGGCCGTCGTAGGCCGACACCTCGCGCACATGCAGCAGGATGCGCCGCTGCGCGTCGGCGTGCGGCAGATCGATCAACGGCCGACTGCCGCGCAGGACGATGCCCAGCTCCTCGTGCAGCTCGCGCGCCAACGCCTGTTCCGGCGTTTCCCCCGCCTCCACCTTGCCGCCGGGAAACTCCCACAACCCGGCCAACTCGCGCCCGACCGGTCGCTGCGCCAACAGAATGCGCCCACGCGAATCGCGCAGGACGGCGGCGGTGACGTTGAGAACCGGGAATGGGGAATCGGGAATCGGGAATGGTTGGAGCGGGGCGCGGCGGGTTTGCAGATCCTCGCTGTCACGATTCCCCATTCCCGACTCCCGATTCCCTTGGCCTGAAGCCCTTGGCTTCAGGCCAACTGCCCATGACAGTGCTTGAACTTCTTCCCCGAGCCGCAGGGGCAGGGGTCGTTGCGGCCGACCTTGGGTTCGTCGCGGACCATGGGCTGGCGCGGCTGGCCGGCTTCGCTCTGGGCGCGGCGTTCGACTTCGGCGGCTTCCTCGTCGGCACCGTAGCCGCCGGCGCTTTCGTGCTGGAAGTTCATCCGTCCGGCCTGGGCCTGCTGGCGGCGGCGTTCCTCTTCCTCCAGTCGCGCCATTTCCTCCTCGCTGCGGATGCGCACGCGGGAGAGTATGGTGATCAGTTCGCGCTTGACCTTGTCCAGCATCTCGGAGAACAGTTCGAAGCTCTCGCGCTTGTACTCCTGCTTGGGCTGCTTTTGTGCGTAGCCGCGCAGGTGGATGCCCTGGCGCAGGTAATCCATGCGCGCCAGATGCTCCTTCCAGCTCTGGTCGAGCACGGTCAGCATGATGTGCTTTTCCAGTTGCCGCATCATTTCCGGGCCGACCTGGCGCTCCTTCTCTTCGAACACCTCGGCCGACAGTTCGCGGATGCGCTGGGCGATCTCCTCGGCGGTGATCTCGTCGCGGCCCTCGACCATTGCCTTGAGGTCGACGCGCAGGCCGAAGTCGGACTCCAGCACGCGCTCCAGGGCGGGAAGATCCCACTGCTCGTCGATGGAGTCGGGCGGGACGTGCAGCTCGACGGTGCTGGCGAACACGTCCTCGCGGATGCCGGCGATGCTGTCGGCGATGCTGTCGGCCTCCAGCAGTTCATTGCGCTGCTGGTAGATGACCTTGCGCTGGTCGTTGGAAACGTCGTCGAAATCGAGCAGGTTCTTGCGGATGTCGAAGTTGTGCGCCTCGACCTTGCGCTGCGCCTTCTCGATCTGCCGGCTGACCATGCGGTCCTCGATGGCGTCTTCCTCCTTCATGCCGAGGAAGGCCATCGCCTTCTGCACCCAGTCGGCGGCGAAGATGCGCATCAGGTTGTCTTCCAGCGACAGGTAGAAGCGCGAGGAACCCGGGTCGCCCTGGCGACCGGAACGGCCGCGCAACTGGTTGTCGATGCGGCGGCTCTCGTGCCGCTCGGTGCCGATGATGTGCAGGCCGCCGGCGGCCAGCACTTCGTCGTGGCGCTTCTGCCAGGCTTCCTTGACGGCGGCGATGGTGAAGGCGTCGGCGTCCTCGCCGAGCGCGGCGATTTCCGCCTCCAGGTTGCCGCCGAGCACGATGTCGGTGCCGCGACCGGCCATGTTGGTGGCGATGGTGACCGCGCCCGGCCGGCCGGCCTGGGCGACGATCTGCGCCTCGCGCTCGTGCTGCTTGGCGTTGAGCACTTCGTGCGGAATCCCGGCCTTTTCAAGCTGGCCGGCGATCAGTTCGGAGGTCTCGATCGAGGTGGTGCCGACCAGTACCGGCTGACCCTTGGCATGGCAGCGGCGGATGTCCTCCACCACGGCCTGGTACTTGGCCGGACGCTTCAGGAAAACGAGGTCGGGATGGTCCTTGCGCGCCGTCGGCCGATGGGTCGGGATCACCGTCACTTCCAGGCCGTAGATGCTCTGGAACTCGAACGCCTCGGTGTCCGCCGTGCCGGTCATGCCGGCCAGCTTGGCGTACATGCGGAAGTAGTTCTGGAAGGTGATGCTGGCGAGGGTCTGGTTCTCGCGCTGGATCGGCACGCCTTCCTTGGCCTCGACCGCCTGGTGCAGGCCGTCGGACCAGCGCCGGCCCGGCAGGGTGCGGCCGGTGAATTCGTCGACGATCACCACTTCGCCGTCGCGGACGATGTAGTCGACATCGCGCTGGAACAGGTGATGGGCGCGCAGTGCGGCATTCAGGTGATGCACCACGGCGACGTTGTGGCCGTCGTAGAGGTTGTCCTCGGCGGCAACGATGCCGGCGTCCTTGAGCAGTTGCTCGGCGCGCTCCATGCCGGCCTCGGAGAGGTGCGCCTGCTTGCCCTTCTCGTCGACGAAGAAATCGCCCTCGCCCTCTTCGCTGCCCTGGCGGGTCAGAGAGGGAACGATGCGGTTGACGCGCACGTACAGCTCCGGCGACTCGTCGGCCGGACCGGAGATGATCAGCGGGGTGCGCGCCTCGTCGATCAGGATCGAGTCCACCTCGTCCACGATGGCGAAGTTCAGGCCGCGCTGGAAGCGGTCGTCCTTGCCCAGCGCCATGTTGTCGCGCAGGTAGTCGAAGCCGAACTCGTTGTTGGTGCCGTAGGTGATGTCGGCGCTGTAGGCACCTTTCTTGTCGGCATGCGGCATGCCCGGATAGACCACGCCGACCGACAGCCCGAGCCAGTTGTAGACCTTGCCCATCCAGGCGGCGTCGCGCTTGGCAAGGTAGTCATTGACCGTCACCACGTGCACGCCCTTGCCGGACAGCGCGTTGAGGTAGACCGGCAGGGTGGCGACCAGGGTCTTGCCCTCGCCGGTGCGCATTTCGGCGATCTTGCCCATGTGCAACACCATGCCGCCGATCAACTGCACGTCGTAATGACGCATGCCGAGCACGCGGGTGGCCGCTTCGCGCATCACCGCGAAGGCTTCCGGCAACAGGGCGTCCAGCGACTCTCCCTTGTCGACGCGCTGGCGGAACTCGTCCGTCTTGGCCTTGAGCTGCGCATCGTCGAGCGCCTTCATCCGGGCTTCGAGGGAATTGATGCGGGAGACGTTTTTGCCCAACTGCTTGAGCAGGCGCTCGTTGCGGCTGCCGAAGATGCTGGTGAGAACCTTGTTCAGCATAAGGGTTCCGATTGGACGCGGCGCCGGGCGCCGGGAGGAAAGACAGACGAAAAGGCCGCGCAGGGCGGCCGCAGGCGTCGAAAAACGCACAGTTTAACGTGTGGACGGCGAGGCGGCGAATCAAGTGCCGGTCAACGCCCCCTTCGGCGCGGGTCCGGCGGCGATTTCCTGCGCGTCGATGGCGATGACCGGGGCGGCCCGCGCAATGCAGCGCCGGGCAGCCGCTCTCGGATCAGCCGCTCTGCTTCTTCTTCAAAAACTGTGCCGGATTGACCGGCTTGTCGTTGTGCCAGACCTCGAAGTGCAGGTGGGTGCCGGTGGCACGGCCGGTGGCACCCATGCTGCCGATCACGTCGCCGGCGCGCACACGCTGTCCGGCCACCACCTTGTTGGCGCTGTGGTGGGCATAGCGAGTCAGGTAGCCGTTGCCGTGGTCGATATCGACCATGTTGCCGTAGGCGGCATGGCGGCCGGCGAAGGACACCACGCCGTCGGCGGCGGCCACCGTGTCGGAGCCGCGCTCGCCGCTGAAATCGATGCCGGCATGAAAGCCGCGACGGCCGGTGAACGGATCCAGCCGCATGCCGAAGTTGGAGGAGACGTGGCCGCTGCGGACCGGGCGGTTGGCCGGCAGCAGGTCGGCATCGACGCCGCTTTCCAGCATCAGGCTTTCCAGCACGCCGAGTTGCTGCGATTGCCGGGCGAGGCGCTCGGCCAGTTCATCCAGCGAGGTGCGCAGGCCGTACTGGTCGAGCGCAAGCTGCGGGCCATCGGTCTCCGGGCCGCCCAGTGCGGGATCGGTGTCGAAATCGAACTCGCCGCTGTCCAGCTTGGCGATCTCGGTCAGCCGCTGGCCGAGCGCGTTGAGGCGGATCGCCTGCGCCTGCAGTTCGCCGAGGCGGGCGGCCATGGCATCGATGTCGCGGCCGGTCTCGGCGCGCGCCTCCTCGATGGTCTGCCGCTGCGCGATGAGTTCCGAATGCAGGGCGCGGGCGTCGGCGGCGACGGTCCCGTCGGCACCGGCCGTCCAGCGTCCGACCACCGCGCCGAGGGCGACAAGCGACAACAGCACGGTGCCGGCAGCAGCGATGAAGCGCGGATCGCGCAAAGACAGTTTCTTAGGCGAACGCAGGAAGTTCGCTACGATGATGATGTTCATGCCGTCCAGGTGGTCCGTTTCCGTCGTCAGCCCATGCAGCCTGATTCCGCCAAGCCGTTCCGCGCGCCCGTCGATCTACTGGGCACACCCGACCTTGCGAAGCTGGTCGACCGCATCCGATGGCTGGAAGCGCTCGACCGGCGACTGCGCCAGTCCCTGCCTGCGTCCCTGGCCAGCCAATGCCGGCTGGCCAATGTCCGCGAGGACAGGCTTGTCTTTCTGGTCCAGGCACCCGTCTGGAAAGCCAGGCTGCGCTTGCACACCGATGTCCTGCTGGACGCGGCGCGGGCAGCCGGACTCGACATCCGGACCTTGACCGTGAAAGTGGCGACGATGCCACCCGTTCCCCCGGGAGAAGCACCGCACACACCCCTTTCAGCCGCTGCCCGCGATGCCCTGCGCGCGGCGGCTGCAACAACCGACGATCCCGAACTGCGCGACCGTCTGCTTGCCCTGGCCTCCCTGGCCTAGCTTGGCATTCCCTGCACCGACCCGACGCGAACGCCGGGCCATCCCGCCCGAAGACGGGAAAAACTGCTGTCGATTACCGCGAGTGAACGCCCTCCCTGCCCTTCACGCCGACGCCTGCGCGGGATGCGCGTAGGAGATCGGTGCCTCGTCGGGCTGGTCGAAGGTGACCTCTTCCCAGGCATCCTGCTGGGCGCGCAGGGTGCGCAGCAGGCGATTGTTGAGCTGATGGCCGGATTTGTGCCCGTAGAAGGCACCGATCAGGCTGTGGCCGAGCAGGTAGAGGTCGCCGATGGCGTCGAGGATCTTGTGCTTGACGAACTCGTCCTCGTAGCGCAGGCCGTCCTCGTTCAGCACGCGGTAGTCGTCGAGCACGATGGCGTTGTCCATCGAACCGCCCAGCGCCAGGTTGCGCTCGCGCAGGAACTCGATGTCCTTCATGAAGCCGAAGGTGCGCGCGCGGCTGACTTCCTTGACGAACGAGGTGGTGGAGAAGTCGATCTCGGCGCTGGAGGTGGCCTTGCTGAAGATCGGGTGGTCGAAGTCGATGGAGAAGCCGACCTTGAAGCCGTCGAAAGGCTCGAAGCGCGCCCATTTGTCGCCATCGCGCACGATCACCGGCTTCTTGATGCGGATGAAGCGCTTGGCGGCGTTCTGCTCCTCGATTCCGGCGGACTGGATCAGGAACACGAAGGGACCGGCCGAACCGTCCATGATCGGCACTTCGGCGGCGGACAGGTCGACGTAGGCATTGTCGATGCCGAGCCCGGCCATCGCCGACAGCAGGTGCTCGATGGTCGACACGCGCACGCCGTTCTCGATCAGCGTGGTGGACAGGCTGGTGTCGCCGACGCCTTCGGCGCAGGCGCGCAGTTCGACCGGCTGCTCCAGGTCGACGCGGCGGAACACGATGCCGGTGTCGACCGCCGCCGGGCGCAGGGTCATGTAGACCTTGTCGCCGGAATGCAGGCCGATGCCGGTGGCGCGAATGGCGTTCTTGAGTGTGCGTTGTTTGATCATTGACCGGGCGGTCTCCGCGGCAGGAGCGCGACAAAACGGGTCGGAGGATAACACAGGTCTTTTCTGTCACAACAGCGAAATGACAGAAAAAACCACGAGGATGTCGCTTTTTTGCGACACTATTCGCACTCCGACCCGGATTTTCGCCTGCCGCCGCCCCGAAGGGCGGCCGTGCAATGCGCCCGGAATCAGTCCGCCTGGCGACGCAGGAACGCCGGGATGTCCAGATAGTCCATGTCGCCGCCCGCCGCCGGTGCCACGCGCGGTGCCGGAACCTCGGCCATCGCCGGCGACAGCTCCGTTTCGACCAGCCCGGTGCTGCCGTTGCGGACCAGTTTGATGCCGCTGCGCGCGGCCTGCTCGGTGCGGTTGCCGGGACGGGCAATGGCGGCACGATTGAGGCCGGTTGCCACCACGGTGACGCGCACCTCGTCCTGGATGTCGTGGTCGATGGCGGTGCCGATCACCACGGTGGCGTCCTCGGAGGCGAACTCCTCGATGGTGCGGCCGACTTCGTCGAACTCGCGCATGGTGAAGTCCGGGCCGGCGGTGATGTTGACCAGGATGCCGCAGGCCCCGGCCAGGTTGATGTCCTCCAGCAGCGGGTTGTTGATCGCCGCCTCGGTGGCGGTCATCGCGCGGTCGTCGCCGCGCGCCGCGCCGGTGCCCATCATCGCCATGCCCATCTCGCTCATCACCGTGCGCACGTCGGCGAAGTCGACGTTGATCAGGCCGGGGTGGACGATCAGGTCGGCGATGCCCTTGACCGCGCCGAGCAGCACGTCGTTGGCGCTGCGGAAGGCCTGCATCATGGTCGCCTCGCGGCCGAGCACGGTGATCAGCTTCTCGTTCGGGATGGTGATCAGCGAGTCGCAATGCTGGCCGAGTTCCTCGATGCCCTTCAGCGCCACCTGGGCGCGCCGCCGGCCCTCGAAGGAGAACGGCTTGGTGACGACGGCCACGGTCAGGATGCCCATTTCCTTGGCCAGTTGCGCCACCACCGGCGCAGCGCCGGTGCCGGTGCCGCCGCCCATGCCGGCGGTGATGAACACCATGTCGGCACCTTCCAGCGCCTCGACGATGCGCTCGCGGTCCTCCAGCGCGGCCTGGCGGCCGACTTCCGGGTTGGCGCCGGCACCCAGGCCCTTGGTCACGTTCGCGCCCAGTTGCAGCACGCTGCGCGAGCCGACCTTCTTGGTCGCCTGGGCATCGGTGTTGGCACAGATGAACTCCACGCCCTCGATGTTGGAGGCCAGCATGTGCGCCACCGCATTGCCGCCGCCGCCGCCGACGCCGATCACCTTGATGACCGCATTGGGCGCCACGTTCTCGATCAGTTCAAACATTGTCCTCGCTCCTGTTTTGATTGCCCGGCGGCGGAATCAGCCCTGGCGTCCTGCCCGGTTGAAACCACGACGCCGATGCGCCCTGTCACTCGTTTTTCCATCCCGTCCGGCCGTGCCGGCGCGGACCGCATTCGTCATTTGCCGCCTGCCCGTTCTCAGAATTGCCCGCGATACCAGTCCCGCACCTTCGACCACAGCGACCCGGCACGGCCGACCGGCAGCACCGGCCGGCGCGGCCCTTCCGCCTGCGCGCCCCACAGCAGCAGGCCGACGCCGGTGGCGTGGATCGGATTGCCGACCACCTCGCCCAGCCCGGAGACGCCCTGCGGAATGCCCACCCGTACCGGCATGTGCAGCATTTCCTCGGCCAGTTCGACCACGCCCTCCATGCGCGAGGCACCGCCGGTCAGCACCATGCCGGCGCGTACCATTTCCTCCAGCCCGGAGCGGCGCAGTTCGGCCTGCACCATCTCGAAGATTTCCTCGTAGCGGTTCTGCACCGCCTCGGCCAACGCCTGCCGGGCCAGCCGGCGCGGCGCGCGGTCACCGACGCTGGGCACCTGGATCGACTCCTCCGCGGTCGCCAACTGGGCCAGCGCGCAGGCGTAGCGGACCTTGATTTCCTCGGCGTGCGGGGTCGGCGTGCGCAGCAGGTGGGCGATGTCGTTGGTGATCTGGTCGCCGGCGATCGGCAGCGAGGCGGTGTGGCGGATCGCGCCCTGCACGTAGACGGCGATGTCGGTGGTGCCGGCACCGATGTCGACCAGCATCACGCCCAGTTCCTTCTCGTCGCCGGTCAGCACGGCGGCGCTGGAGGCCAGCGCGGAAAGGATCATGTCGTCGACCTGCAGGCCGCAGCGGTTGACGCACTTGCCGATGTTGGCGGCGGCCGATTGCGCGCCCACCACCAGGTGCGCGCGCACTTCCAGGCGCACGCCGGACATGCCGACCGGATGGCGGATGCCCTCCTGCGAGTTGTCGACGATGTATTCCTGGGCGATGGCGTGCAGGATCTTCTGGTCGGACGGGATCGCCACCGCCTTGGCCGCCTCCAGCACGCGCTCCATGTCGGCGTAGCTGACCTCGCCGTCGCGGATCGGCACGATGCCGGGCGAGTTCTTGCACTGCGTATGGCTGCCGGAAATGGAGGCGTGTACCGAGCGGATCTCGCAGCCGGCCATCAGTTCGGCCTCCTCGATGGCGCGCTGGATCGAGGCGACGGTGGATTCGATGTCCACCACCACGCCGCGCTTGATGCCGTGCGAGGCATGCGAGCCGATGCCGATCACCTCGATCGGCTGCCCCGGCGTGTACTCGCCGACCAGGGCCACCACCTTGGACGTGCCGATGTCGAGGCCGACCACCAGCGACTTGTCTCCCTTGCGATTCATGTGTCCTTCTCTATGGCCGTGGCCGCTGCGGCCGGCTCGCGCCAGCGCAGGGCGAATCCATTGCTGTAACGGAAATCGATGCGTTCCGGGCCGACCGGCTGTGCCGCCAGCACGGCGGGCAGGTGGCGGGCCAGGCGTTGCAGGCGCACCGGCACGTCGCTGCGTCCGAGCATCACCCGCGCGCCGTCGTCCAGGGTCAGCGTCCAACTGCCGCGCGCCGAGACGCCGGCACCGCGCGGCACGATGCCGCTGCCGCCGAGCGCTTCCAGCGCGCTGGCATGGAAGGCCAGCACCTCGGCGACGCGCTGGTCCGGGCCGGTCAGTTCCGGCAGGCCCTGCATCGCCTCGGCACCGGGGGCGACGAACAGGTCGCCGCGCTCGGACACCAGCCGGTCGCCCTGCCAGCGGGCCACCGCGCGATGCTCGACCAGGCGCACGTCGAGCACGTCCGGCCAGCGCTTGCGCACCTCCACCTCGGCCACCCAGGGCAGTGCCGCGACCGCCGCGCGCACGGCACTGAGATCGACGGCGAAGAAGCCCGGTGCCAGATGCGTCGCCACCGCGCCGCGCACCTGCTCGGCGCTGACGCGCTGGAACTCGGCGGTCAGTTGCAGGCGCTGGATCGGCCAGCGGTCGGAGGCGAACCAACCGTTGACCACGGCGACCACCGGCAGCGCCACCAGGGTCAGCGCGATCAGCCAGGCAAGGGCGCGGACCAGGGCGTTCATCGGCCGCCCCCCGCCGCGACGGCGTCGCGCTGGAAACTGGTTTCCAGGATCCGCCAGCACAGCGCCGCATAGTCGAGGCCGATCTGCGCCGCCGCCTTCGGCAGCAGGGAATGGCTGGTCATGCCGGGCGCGGTGTTGACCTCCAGCAGCAGCAGTTCGCCACTGCTGCGCTCGCGCATCAGATCGACCCGGCCCCAGCCGCTGCAGGCGGCGGTGCGGAAGGCAGCCAGGGCCAGTTCGCGGATGCGGGTTTCTTCCTCGCCGTGCAGCCCCGGACAGGGATAGCGGGTGTCCTCGGCGACGTACTTGGCGTGGTAGTCGTACCAGCCGGCGGCCGGTTCGATGCGGATCGATGGCAGGGCGACGTCGTCGAGGATGCCGACGGTCAGTTCCTCGCCCTGCACCAGCATTTCGACCAGCATCTCGCCGCCGTATTCGCGGGCGACGCGGACCGCTTTGTCGATGCCGGCTTCATCGGCGACGCGGGCGACGCCGACGCTGGAGCCTTCGCAGGACGGCTTGATGAACGCCGGCAGGCCGAATTCGACGATGGCCGCGCGCACGTCGGCAGCGGGCGCGAGGCGCAGGAAACGCGGTGTCGGCAGCCCGGCCGCCTGCCAGACCTGCTTGGTACGGATCTTGTCGAGGGAAAGCGCGGCACCGAGCACGCCGGTCCCGGTGAACGGCACGCCCAGCGCCTGCAGCAGGCCCTGCACCACGCCGTTCTCGCCATCGCCGCCATGCAGGATGTTGAACACGCGGTCGACCGTGCCGGCGCGGATGGCATCGACCAGCGCCGCCACGCCGTCCACCGCGAAGGCGTCGACGCCGCGCGAGCGCAGCGCGGCGAGCACGCCGTTGCCGGAGTCCAGCGACACCGCGCGCTCGCTGGAATCGCCGCCCATCAGCACGGCGACGCGACCGAAGCGGCGCGGATCGTCGAGGCCGATCATGCCGCGCCTCCGGCCAGTCCGTCGGCCGCCAGCGCGCGCGCCGTGCGGCCGATGTCGCCGGCACCGAGCAGCAGCAGCAGGTCGCCGTCGCGCAGCACGTCGGGGAACACTTCGGCGAGGTCGCGCGGATGCTCCACCAGCACCGGCTCTACGCGCCCACGGGTGCGCAGCGCGCGCGCCAGCGCCGCGCCGTCGGCACCGGGGATCGGCGTTTCGCCGGCCGGGTAGACCTCGGTCAGCAGCACCGCATCGGCGCTCGACAGCACGTTGGCGAAAGCATCCAGCAGGTCGCGTGTGCGGCTGTAGCGATGCGGCTGGAAGGCGACCACCAGACGGCGCTCCGGCCAGCCGGCACGGGCGGCGTCGAACACCGCCTTCAGCTCCGCCGGATGGTGGCCGTAGTCGTCCACCAGCAATGCCTTGCCGCTGCCGAAATCGAGTTCGCCGAGCAGGTTGAAGCGCCGCCCGATGCCCTCGAAGCGCTCCAGCGCGCGGACGATGGCGTCGACTTCGATGCCCAGTTGCCAAGCCACCGCAGCGGCGGCGAGCGCGTTCTGCACGTTGTGCCGGCCGGGCAGGTTCAGGTCCACCGTGCGCGCCTCGGTGTCCGGCAGCAGCAGACGGAAGCGGGTGCGCGGGCCTTTCTGCACGACCTGGTCGGCGCGCACGTCAGCCTCCGCCGCGAAGCCGTAGGTCATGGTGTGGCGCGGCATGTCCTGCACCAGCGTCGCCACTTCCGGATCGTCCAGGCAGAGCACGGCCAGGCCGTAGAACGGCAGGCGATGCAGGAACTCGGCAAACGCCGCCTGCACGCGGGAGAAGTCGCCGTCGTAGTTTTCCAGGTGGTCGATGTCGATGTTGGTGACGATGGCGATCAGCGGCGTCAGGCGCAGGAAGCTGCCGTCGCTCTCGTCGGCCTCGGCGACCAGCCAGTCGCCCTGGCCGAGCCCGGCGTTGCGGCCGGCGGCGATCAACTGGCCGCCGATGACGAAGGTCGGATCGAGGCCGCCTTCACTGAGCACGCTGGCGACCAGGCTGGTGGTCGTGGTCTTGCCGTGCGTGCCGGCCACCGCGATGCCGCGGCGGAAGCGCATCAGCTCGGCCAGCATCTCGGCGCGCGGCACCACCGGGATGCGTCGCGCCCGCGCCGCGCGCAGTT
>JBAYTD010000026.1:0-24089 GCA_041675805.1 Lysobacteraceae bacterium | reverse complement strand
TCACGGTGGCGGCGATGTTCGTGCTCGCGGCCGGGTTGCAGAAGAGCGGCGCGCTGTCCGGGCTGGGCCGGCTGTTTGCGCGGGTGCGCACGCCGTGGCTGTTCCTGCTGACGCTGTTCGGCGTGCTGGCGGTGGTGTCGCCGTTCGTCAACAACACGGCGGTGGTGGCGGTGTTCATGCCGATCGTGCTGGCGGCGACGGCGGCCAATGGGTTGTCGGCGTCGAAGGCGCTGATTCCGCTGTCCTACGTGTCGCAGATGGCCGGTGTCTGCACCCTGGTCGGCACCTCGACCAATCTGCTGGTCAACGCCATGGCGCAGGATCTCGGCCATCGCGGTTTCGGCATGTTCGAGTTCACCTCGCTGGGGGTGATCTGCTTCGTCGTCGGCTGTATCTACCTGCTGACCGTGGGCCGCTGGCTGCTGCCGGACACGCGCAGCCCGGAACTGGTGGAGAACTACCAGCTCGGCAAATACATCACCGAGCTGCGGGTGGTGCCTGGCTCGTCGCTGATCGGCACCAGCGTGGCTGACGCCAAGCTGGGCGAGAACTATGGCGTCTACGTGCTGGAACTGCTGCGCGGCGAGGAAAAAGTGTGGTCGCCACGGGCGCAGACCTTGCAGGAGTGCGACGTGCTGCTGGCGCGCGGGGACTGGTCCAAGCTGGACGAGCTGAAGAAGCAGGCCGGGCTGGAGATCGAGCCGGAGTTCCATCTCAAGGCGCGTCAGTTCGACGAGGCCAACCAGGTGCTGACCGAGGTGATGATCGCGCCATCCTCGCGCATCGCCGGCAGCAGTCTGGCGACGCTGGACAAGCGCTGGCAGCACAACGCCACCGTGCTGGCGATCCACCGGCGCGGCCAGATCCTGCGCGAGAAGCTGAAGAACGTGACGCTGGACGTTGGCGACATCCTGCTGATGCTGACGCCGGTGTCGGCGATGAAGGCGCTGCGCGGCGATGCCGGCCTGGTGGTGCTGACCGAGCGCGAGGCGGAGCGGCCGAAGGGCTGGCGGGCACCGTTTGCGCTGGCGGTGATGGTGGCGGTGATCGGCATCGCCGCGCTCGGGCTGGTGCCCATCGCCATCACCGCGCTGCTCGGTGCGCTGGCCATCGTGCTGGCCGGCTGTCTTGGCCCGGACGAAGCCTACGAATCGGTGGACTGGCGCATCATCCTGCTGCTGGCCGGGCTGATGCCGCTGGGCATCGCGATGACCGACAGTGGCGCGGCGGCCTTCCTGGTGCAGAACACCATCGGTCGGGTCGGCGAGTACGGTCCGCACGTGGTGCTGGCGGTGATGTACCTGATCGCCCTTTTGCTGACCGAGTTCATGAGCAACGCCGCCGCCGCCGTGCTGTTGACGCCGATCGGCATGTCGACGGCGACCATGCTGGGGGTGGACGCGACGCCGTTCCTGATCGCCGTCACCTTTGCCGCCTCGACCAGTTTTGCTACCCCGGTCGGCTATCAGACCAACACCATGGTCTACAGCGCCGGCGGCTACCGCTTCAGCGATTTCGTCAAGGTCGGCCTGCCGCTGAACATCATTTTCTGGGTGCTCGGGGTGATCTTCATCCCGAAGTTCTGGCCATTCTGAGCGACCGACCGATGAGCAAGACCAAGGCCCGTTCCGTGTTCCGCTGCACGCTGTGCGGCGCGGTGCATGGCAAGTGGCAGGGCCAGTGCGCCGGCTGCGGGGAGTGGAACAGCATCGAAGAGGCGGTCGAGCAGCCGGCCGCCGGCATGGATGCGCGGCGCGGCGGCTGGTCCGGGGCGCTGGACGACGCCGTGGTCACGGCGCTGGCCGATGTGCGCATCGATACCGAGGCGCGTCGTGCCACCGGCATCGGCGAACTGGACCGGGTGCTCGGCGGCGGTCTGGTCGCCGGCTCGGTGGTGCTGATCGGCGGCGATCCGGGCATCGGCAAGTCGACCTTGCTGCTGCAGGCGATGGCCCTGCTCGGCAAGGGCTCGCCGGTGCTCTACGTGACCGGCGAGGAGTCGCTGTCGCAGGTCGCTTCGCGGGCGCAGCGCCTGGGCCTGCCGATCGACGGCCTGCATGCGCTGGCGGAAACCAGCATCGAGCGCATCCTCGGCCACGCGGCGGCAATGCGTCCGGCGGTGATGGTGGCCGATTCGGTGCAGACGCTGTGGACCGAGGCGCTGACCGCTGCGCCCGGCTCGGTCAGCCAGGTGCGTGAATCGGCGGCGCGACTGGTGCGCTTCGCCAAGCAGACCGGGGCCAGCGTGTTCCTGGTCGGCCACGTCACCAAGGAGGGCGGCATCGCCGGCCCGCGCGTGCTCGAACACATGGTCGACGCCGTGCTGTATTTCGAGGGCGACGCCGGCAGTCGCTTCCGTGTCCTGCGCGCCTTCAAGAACCGCTTCGGCGCGGTCAACGAGTTGGGCGTGTTCGCGATGTCCGACCGTGGCCTGCGCGAGGTGTCCAATCCCTCGGCGATCTTCCTTTCCGGCAGCCAGACGGCGCAGCCCGGCAGCGCCATCACGGTGACCCGCGAGGGCACCCGGCCGCTGCTGGTGGAGGTGCAGGCGCTGGTCGACAAGTCGCCGCTGGCCAACCCGCGCCGCGTCGCCCTGGGCCTGGAGCAGAACCGCATCGCCATGCTGCTGGCCGTGCTGCACCGCCACGGCGGCGTCGGCGTCTACGATCAGGACGTGTTCGTCAACGTCGTCGGTGGCATCCGCTTGCAGGAAACCGCTGCCGATCTGCCGGTGCTGCTGGCGGTGTTGTCCTCGCTGCGCGACCGGCCGCTGGGCGCGCGCAGTGTGGCCTTCGGCGAGGTCGGCCTGTCCGGCGAGCTGCGTCCGGTGCCCAATGGCGAGGAACGGCTGAAGGAAGCCGCCACCCACGGCTTCGAGCGCGCCATCGTGCCGAAGGCCAATGCGCCCAAGCGCGGCCAGGTGGCGGGCATGGAAGTGATCGCCGTCAGCCGGCTGGCCGAGGCGCTGGAGGCCGGCTGAACCCGGTCGCGGCGCGCGGGCGGCGCTTCCCGCTGGCGACGCGCTAAGCTAGTCTGCCCGGCTCCGCCGTTTGCACGGGTTCGCCCCCGTCCTGTCGCCTCCATGCAAGAAACCTACGATCCGCGCGCCGTCGAGGCCGCCGCCCAGACCTTCTGGAACGAACACCGTGCCTTCGAGGTGACGGAAGACCCCGGCCGACCGAAGTTCTACTGCCTGTCGATGTTGCCGTATCCGTCCGGCGCGCTGCACATGGGCCATGTGCGCAACTACACGATCAGCGACGTCATCAGCCGCCATCGCCGCATGCTCGGCTACAACGTGCTGCAACCGATGGGCTGGGACGCCTTCGGTCTGCCGGCGGAGAACGCCGCGATCAAGAACAAGACCGCTCCGGCCAAGTGGACCTACGCCAACATCGCGCACATGAAGGCGCAGTTGCAGTCGCTGGGCTACGCCATCGACTGGTCGCGCGAGTTCGCCACCTGCACGCCGGATTACTACCAGCACGAGCAGCGCGTGTTCACCCGCCTGTTCAAGAAGGGCCTGGTCTATCGCAAGAACGCGGTGGTCAACTGGGACCCGGTCGACCAGACCGTGCTGGCCAACGAACAGGTCATCGATGGGCGCGGCTGGCGTTCCGGCGCGCTGGTGGAGAAGCGAGAGATTCCGCAGTGGTTCGTGCGCATCACTGCCTACGCGCAGGAACTGCTGGACGAACTGGACAACCTGGACGGCTGGCCGGAGTCGGTCAAGACCATGCAGCGCAACTGGATCGGCCGCAGCGAGGGCCTGGAAATCCGCTTCGAGGTCGATGGCGATGACCTGCCGGCCGATCTGCGCCAACTCGTCGTCTACACCACGCGTCCCGACACGCTGATGGGGGCAACCTTCATTTCCATCGCCGGCGAGCATCCGCTGGCGCTGAAGGCGGCGCAGACGCGGCCGGAACTGGCCGCCTTCCTGGCCGACCTGAAGCGCGGCGGGGTCTCCGAGGCGGAACTGGAAACGCAGGAAAAGCGCGGCATGGCGACCGGCCTGTGGGCGCTGCATCCGATCACCGGCGAGGACGTGCCGATCTACGTCGCCAACTTCGTGCTGATGGGCTACGGCACCGGCGCGGTGATGGCGGTGCCGGCGCACGACCAGCGCGACTGGGAGTTCGCCAGCGCCTACGGCCTGCCGGTGCGCCCGGTGATCGTGCCGCCGGCGGTGCGCGATGCGCTGGTCGAGATCGTCGGCGACGTCGCCCATGACGTCGACCCGTTCCAGGCCGCGCTGCGCGGCGGCTCGGTGGACGCCTACGACACCGCTGCGGCGGTCGCCGTGGTGCGTGGCTATCTGGACGCGATCCAGCATGAGGGCTCCTTCACCGAGCGCGGCACGCTGATCAACTCCGGCGAGTTCAACGGCATGGACTTCGACGCCGCCTTCGCCGCGCTGGCGACGCGGCTGGAGGCCGAGGGCAAGGGGCAACGCAAGGTCAATTTCCGCCTGCGCGACTGGGGTGTCAGCCGGCAGCGCTACTGGGGCTGCCCGATCCCGATGGTGCTGTGCCCGCGCTGCGGCGACGTGCCGGTGCCCGAGGACCAGTTGCCGGTGGTGCTGCCCGAGGACGTCGCCGACGCCTTTGCCGCCGGCACGGTGACCTCGCCGATCAAGGCCGACCCGCAATGGCGACAGACCACCTGTCCGCAATGCGGCGGTGCGGCCGAGCGCGAGACCGACACCTTCGACACCTTCATGGAGTCGAGCTGGTATTACGCCCGCTACACCTCGCCCGGTGCCGCCGACATGGTCGACGAGCGCGCCAACTACTGGCTGCCGGTCGACCAGTACATCGGCGGCATCGAGCATGCCATCCTGCACCTGCTGTATTTCCGCTTCTACCACAAGCTGTTGCGCGACATCGGCCTGGTGCGCAGCGACGAGCCGGCGACCAATCTGCTGTGTCAGGGCATGGTCATTGCGGAAACCTTCTACCGCGACAACGCCGATGGTTCCAAGGAGTGGATCAACCCGGCCGAGGTCGATGTCGAGCGCGACGACAAGGGCAGGGTGGTCGGTGCCAGGCTGGCCGGCGACGGCCAGCCGGTGCGGATCGGGCCGACCGAGAAGATGTCGAAATCGAAGAACAACGGCGTCGATCCGCAGATCATGGTCGACAAGTACGGTGCCGACACGGTGCGCCTGTTCTCGATGTTCGCCGCGCCGCCGGAACTGAGCCTGGACTGGAGCGAGGCCGGCGTCGAGGGCATGTCGCGCTTCCTGCGCCGGCTGTGGAGTCAGGTCCACAAACACGTGCAGGGCGGGCCGACCGTGGCGCTGGACGCTGCCGCGCTGGACGCCGGGCAAAAGGCGCTGCGGCGCAAGCTGCACGAGACCATCGACAAGGTCGGCGACGACTACGCCCGCCGGCACACCTTCAACACCGCCATCGCCGCCGTGATGGAACTGGTCAATGCCTTGGTCAAGGCCGCCGACGACCGCAGCCCGCAGGGCCGCGCGGTGGCGCAGGAGGCCTGGAGCGCGGTGGTGTTGATGCTTGATCCGATCGTCCCGCACATCGCCCATGCGCTGTGGCAGGCACTCGGCCACGCGCCGGCGCTGGTCGAGTCGCTGCCGTTCCCGAAGGCCGACCCGGAGGCGCTCAAGCGCGATGCGCTGACCCTGGCGGTGCAGGTCAACGGCAAGCTGCGCGCCAACATCGAAGTGGCGGTCGATGCCACGCGCGAGGCCATCGAGGCGCAGGCGTTGGCCGAGCCCGGCGTGCAGCGCTTCACCGAGGGCCTGAGCGTGCGCAAGGTGGTCATCGTGCCGGGCAAGATCGTCAACGTGGTGGTTGGCTGATGGCCGTGACGACGTGGCGCAAGCTGGCCGCGTCGATGGCCCTGGCGGCGGCGCTACTGCTGGTCGGCTGCGGCTTCCACCTGCGCCGCGAGCTGGTATTGCCGGAGGAACTGCGCGCCCTGCGTATCGAATCCGCCGATCCGCACGGCGCGCTGACGCATGGCCTGGAACAGGCGCTGCGGCGCGCCGGCGCGAGCCTGGTGAGCGATCCGGCGCAGGCCGACGCGGCGCGGCTGCTGATCGGTCGCAGCCAGGTCACGCAGCGGCCGATCAGCGTCGGTGCCACCGGGCGGGTGCAGGAATTCGCCCTGCAATCGCGTGCCGAAATCGAACTGCTGGACGTCCACGGCGTCGCCCGCGTGCCGCGCCAGACGGTGATGCTGGAGCGCGTCTACAGCTTCGACGGTGCCGCCGCGCTGGGCACGCCGGGCGAGGAGGAGGCGGTGCGCGAGGAACTGGAGCGCGAGATGGTTTCCGCCGTCCTGCGTCGCATCGAAGCCGCCCTGCGCGAGCGCGAAGCGGCCGGCGAATGAGCCGCGCCGCCGCGCCGATGACCGATCGCAAGCGATGAGCTACAGCCAGGCCCAGTTCGACAAACACCTCAAGGGCGACGCCCTGGCGCCGGTGTACCTGATCGCCGGCAGCGAGGATCTGCTGCGCATCGAAGCCGCCGACGCGCTGCGCGCCCGCGCCCGCGCGCTGGGCTTCGGCGAGCGCGAGGTGTTCGATGTCGAGGGCCAGTTCGACTGGTCGGCGGTGACGGCGAGCTTTTCCGCGATGTCGCTGTTCGCTTCGCGGCGGATCATCGACCTGCGCCTGCCGACCACGCGACCGGGCAAGGACGGTGCCGCCGTGATCGAGGCGTATTGCGCCGATCCACCACCGGACACCTTGCTGCTGATCGTCGGCGGCGAATGGAGTCGCAAGCACGAAGGGGCCTGGACCCGGGCGGTGGATGCCGCCGGCGTGCTGTATCCGCTGTGGTCGCTGAAATCGGGCGAGCTGAGCGGCTGGCTGGCACGGCGGCTGGCCGGCGTCGGCCTGCGCGCCCAGCCCGATGCGCTGGCCCTGCTGGCAGAACGGGTGGAAGGCAACCTGCTGGCGGCGGCACAGGAGGTCGACAAGCTGGCCCTGCTGGCGACGCCCGGCGAGACGCCGCTGGACGCGCCGACCATGCAGGCGCTGATCGCCGATTCGGCCCGCTACGACATCTTCGCCCTGGCCGAAGCGGCGCTGGCCGGCGACCCCGCGCGCAGTCTGCGCATGCTGGCCGCGCTGCGCGCCGAGGGCGAGCAGGTGGCCGGTCTGCTGCCGTGGCTGTCGACCCAGGTGCAGACGCTGGCGCGAGTCGCCGAGGCCATCGACGGCGGCCAGCGGCCGGCGCAGGCGTTCCAGCAGGCCGGCGTATGGGAGTCGCGGCAGGCGCTGTTCAAGCGCGCGCTGGACCGTCTCGGCGGCAAGCGCTGCGTCGCCCTCGCGGCGGCCTGTTCGCTGGTCGAGCGCAGCGCCAAGGGCCGTGCCGACGGCGACGCCTGGATCGCGCTGGAACGCTGGTTGCTGGCGCTGTCCGGACCGCGCAACGCGATCCGCCTGCTGACCGCCTGATGCTCACCGTGGTGTATGGCGGCACCTTCGATCCGGTCCATCGCGGGCATGTCGCCGTGGCCCATGCGGCGCTGGCGCAGAGCGGTGCCGAGCGCATGCTGTTGCTGCCCTGCGGCGACCCGCCGCACCGCGATGCGCCGCGCGCCCCCGGTGCCCTGCGCGCCGAACTGCTGCGACTGGCCTTCGCCGACGACCCGCGCTTTCGCATCGACGAGCGCGAGCTGCGTCGCGCCGGCCCGTCCTACATGGTCGACACGCTGGCCTCGCTGCGGGCGGAACTCGGCCCGGCCGCGCCGCTGGCCCTGTTGCTTGGCCAGGACGCCGCGCAGGGACTGGCCGGCTGGCATCGCTGGCGCGACCTGCCGGCGCTGGCGCATCTGCTGCTGGCACCGCGTCCGGGCGGCGATCCGGGCCTGCCCGAGGCGGTGCTGAACGGCTGGCAATCGGCCGCTGCCGCCGCCGCGCTGCACCAGCATCCCGCCGGGTTGTATTGGATCCTGCCGCAGGCTGTGTCGGATGCCAGCGCCACGCGCAGCCGCGAAGCCATGGCGCGTGGCGAGTGGCGGCAGGCCGACCTGCCCGACGCCGTACGCGCCCGGCTGCGGCGCGGCTCGCCGTATGACGCCGCGCTGCCCTCGTCCGGGGATTCCCCTATACTGCCGCCGCCGACTGCCTCCACGGCGTCCGCCCCCGTTCCGCAACCAGGCCAGCCCCGCTTGAAGTCCGATCCCCGCGTCGATCCCGCCCTGTCCGCCGATGCCGCAGAGGCCCTGCTCAACACCGTCCGCGATGCGCTGGACTCGATCAAGGCCAAGGACGTGCGCGAGATCGACGTGCGCGGCAAGACCGGCATCACCGACTGGATGTTCATCGCCTCCGGCACCTCCAGCCGCCACGTCAAGTCCATCGCCGACGAACTGGTGCGCCGCGCCAAGGCCATCGGCAATGCGCCGCTGGGCGTGGAGGGCGAGCGCGAGGGCGAGTGGGTGCTGGTCGACCTTGGCGACGCCATCGTCCACGTGATGCTGCCCCGTGTCCGCGAGTTCTATCAACTCGAACGGCTGTGGTCGGTCGGCGACGAGGCGGCCGACGAGGCGGCGTCGGACCAAGGCGGCGCGCCGGCCGCCTGATTCGCGGTGAAGGCCAGGCTGCTCGCGGTCGGCACCGGCATGCCCGGCTGGGTCGGCGAAGGCTGGTCGGAATACGTCAAGCGGCTGTCGCACTGGCTGCCGCTGGAACTGCTCGAAATCGCCCCCGGCGCGCGCGGCAAGGGCCGTGACGCCGCCCGCGCCTGCGCCGACGAGGGCCAGCGCCTGCTCGCCGCCATCCCGCGCGGCAGCCACGTCATCGCCCTGGACGTGGCCGGCAAGGCGCATTCCAGCGAGCAACTGGCACAGCGCATGGCGCACTGGCGCATGCAGGGCCAGGACCTGGTGTTCATGATCGGCGGCCCGGAAGGCTACGATCCCGCCGTGCTGGCGCGCGCCGACGAGCGCTGGTCGCTCGGCCCGCTGACCCTGCCGCACCCGCTGGTGCGCATCGTGGTGGCCGAACAGCTTTACCGCGCCGCCAGCATCCTCGCCAATCACCCTTACCATCGCGGCGGCTAGTCTGCCTTTCATCGGTCCCTTCATGCCGTATCTGCACGCCATCGACCCCGTTGCCATCCCGCTGCCGTTCTGGCCGCACGCCGTCCACTGGTACGGGCTGATGTATCTGCTGGCCTTCGGCGCTGCCTGGTGGCTGGGTCGAAGGCGCATCCGTGCCGGGCGCTTTCCCGGCGTCGGCGGGCAGGCCTTCGATGACCTGCTGTTCTACGGCATGGCCGGCGTGGTGCTGGGCGGGCGCATCGGCTACGTGCTGTTCTATGTGTTCGACGATTTCCTCCGCGATCCGCTGCTGCTGCTTCGCATCAAGGACGGCGGCATGAGTTTCCACGGTGGCCTGCTCGGCGTGATCGCGGTGGTGTGGTGGTGGTCGCGCACGCGCGGTCGACACCTGTTCGACACGCTGGACTTCGTCGCCCCGCTGGTGCCGCTTGGGCTGGGCTTTGGCCGGCTCGGCAATTTCATCGGCGGCGAGCTGTGGGGACGGACCACCGATGCGCCGTGGGCGATGGTGTTTCCCAACAGCCTGCCGGAGCCGTACTTCGGCATGAGTGCCGAGGCGTTGCGCCAGGCCGCCGCCAGCGGCGCGCTGGACGGCTTCGCCCGCCATCCCTCGCAGCTCTACCAGGCGTTTCTGGAAGGCGTGCTGCTGTTCGTCGCGTTGTGGTGGTTCTCGCGCACGCCGCGCCGGCGCTATGCGGTGTCCGGCCTGTTCGCCCTGCTGTACGGCGTGTTCCGCTTCCTGGTCGAGTTCGTCCGCGAGCCGGACAGCCACCTCGGCTATCTGGCCTGGGACTGGCTGACCATGGGCCAGATTCTCAGCCTGCCGCTGGTCGCGCTGGGCCTGCTCCTGCTGTGGCTGTCGCGCCGCGCGCCGCTGCTTCGCCCCGACGCCACCGAGGGGGCCGGCTGATGCGCGCCTACCTCGACCTGCTGCAACACGTCCTCGACCACGGCACCGACAAGGCCGACCGCACCGGCACCGGCACGCGCAGCGTGTTCGGCTGGCAGATGCGCTTCGACCTGGGTGACGGTTTTCCGCTGGTCACGACCAAGAAGCTGCACCTGCGCTCGATCATCCACGAGTTGCTGTGGTTTCTGCGTGGCGATACCAACATCGCCTATCTCAAGGACAACCAGGTCAGCATCTGGGACGAATGGGCCGACGCGGACGGCGAACTCGGTCCGGTCTACGGCCGCCAATGGCGACGCTGGAACGGCGGCGACGGCCGCGAGGTGGACCAGATCCGCTGGTTGCTGGAGGAAATCCGCAAAAATCCCGACTCGCGCCGACTCATCGTCAGCGCTTGGAACGTCGCCGATCTGCCGCAAATGGCCCTGCAACCCTGCCACGCGCTGTTCCAGTTCTATGTCGCCGGCGGCCGGCTCAGTTGCCAGCTCTACCAGCGCTCCGGCGACATCTTCCTCGGCGTGCCGTTCAACATCGCCAGCTACGCCCTGCTCACCTACATGGTGGCGCAGGTCAGCGGCCTGCAGGTCGGTGATTTCATCCACACCCTGGGCGATGCGCATCTCTACGCCAACCATCTCGACCAGGCCCGGCAGCAGCTCGCACGCGCCCCGCGCGCCTTGCCCAGCCTGCACCTGAATCCGGCCATCGACGACCTGTTCGACTTCCGCTTCGAGGACATCGAAGTTCGCGGCTACGACCCGCATCCGGCGATCAAGGCTGCGGTGGCGGTGTGAACGCGCGACCGGCCATCCGCCTGATCGCCGCGCTCGACCGCCAGCGCGCCATCGGCCGCGACAACGCCATGCCCTGGCACCTGCCGGACGACCTCAAACGCTTCAAGGCGCTCACCCTCGGCAAACCCGTGCTGATGGGTCGCAAGACCGCGCAATCCCTGGGCCGCGCCTTGCCCGGCCGGCGCAACCTGGTCCTGACCCGTCGAACCACCGCCCCGTTTGCCGGCATGCAGCCGGTCGCCTCCCTCGACGACGCCCTGGCGCAGGCCGCCGATGCCGCCGAACTGTGGGTGATCGGCGGCGGCGAGGTTTACGCCCGGACCATCGACCTCGCCCACTCCCTGCACCTGACCCACGTCGATTGCCGCATCGACCACGCCGACGCCTGGTTTCCCGCCTTCGATCCTCGCCAATGGCGGGTCAGCGAGCCCCGGCACCACCCGCCCGACGCCCGCCACGCGAGTGGATTCGATTTCGTCGACTATCACCGCGCAGAGCACGGCACCCGCTGATCAGCGCCCCGTGCGGGATGATGACGTGCGCTGTTGGCGCTGCGTGGCGTCGCGCCGCGAAGCGACATCGACGGCAACCGGCGTCAGCGCCGAATGATGCCGATCAACCGACTCGATTCCCGGAAACGAAAACCCCGGCCGGAGCCGGGGTTTTCGTTTGAACGATGAAGGCGGTTTCAGCGTGCGGCGTTGCTGTTCATCGTGGCGTTGCGGGAGGTGTCGTGGTACTGCGCCGGGTCACGCATGCCGGCGGTGTGGCATTGGCCGGTGGTATGGCCGCGGTTGATGCCGCTGGGCAGTTGGCCGTAGGCGCGCTCGGTGGTGCCGTCTTCCGGGTCGCTCAGCACCAGGTCGGTGGCGAAGTTGCAGTAGTCGTTGGTCCACCAGTTGGTGGTCTTGAACGAGGTGGTGTAGTAGTTGACCTTGCCGCGCGCCCAGGTGGGGATGCCGGCCAGCCAGCTCTTCGCACCGCTGTAGCTGAGGTTGCTGTTGGTGCCGCAGCCGACGCCGAACCAGTTGCCCAGGGTGGCCAGGATGCCGGCCAGGTTGGTGCCCTGATACGGGGTGCCGACGGACTGGATCAGGCGGTTGCCGGTGGCGTTGTCCAGGCCGCTCCAGTAGTACGTGTACAGGTGCAGGGAGGCGGCACCGCCCTGGCTGTGCGCGACCACGCCGAAGGAGTTCCAGTTGGCACCGTAGTTGCGGATGCGCTGGGCAAACTGGTCGTGGGTGCGGTTCTGGTTGGCGTCGAGGAAGGTGGATGCGGTGCTGAACTGGCCGGCCGGCCAGACGCCGCCGGAGCAGTAGCCGTGGACCAGCAGCAGGCGCTTGCCGGTGGCCTTGGCGGAGATGCCGGACGGGCGCGGCCCCATCAACATGGTGTCGTCGATGCTGAGGTCGGCGCCGGCCTTCAGGCGCTGCGCGGGCAGGCCCAACTCCAACCGCTTGGCGGAGGCGATGGTGACGAAGTGGTCGGGATCCTCGATGCGGAGGTTGCGCAGTTCGAACGGAGCCTGCGCACCGGCGCGGGCGACCCAGCGCTCGTCGAAGCCGAGCCCCAGGGCACCGTTCTTCGGGCTCACCATGCCGCCGATCCAGGCGACCGGGATCGACTTGCCGGATTTGTCCTGGCCCCACACTTCGCCGTAGGCGCGGTAGTGGGCGTCGGACTTCTCGGCGCTAACCGGCAGGTTGATCTGCAGGCGCGTGCCATCACCCTTGATCGCCGAGCCCATCGCCTTGGCGGCGGACAGTTGCAGCGTGGGGCGGATCACCGGGATCGGATGCTCGGCGCTGCGGACGATGGCCTGTCCGTGGCGGTTGGCACCTTGCACGATGACCTGGGCGAGATGGTCGCCGGCGCTCTTGGCGAGGAAGCTGCCGCCGAACACGCCGTCGCCGGCCAGGCCGTCGTCATTGAGGCCGTCGTCGAACATCGGGAAGGTTTCGATGCGGCCGTCGGGGAAGGTCACGCGCAGGTCGGCGCGTTGCAGGTTGCCGGCGGACTTGCCGAGCAACACCTGGTCGCCGAGATCGGTGGCGGTGAGCCGCGCCACCAGGCCGATCTTCTCGCCGACCAGTTGCCGGGCGTGCGAGAGGTGCGAGGCCAGTTCGGTGTGCTCGTCGCCTTCCACCAGCAGGTAGCCACGCTGGACGGCCTGGTTGTCGGTGCTGATCTTCAGCGTCCAGTTGCCGTTCTGCACGCCGTCGAGGGCGTAGAGATCGGCTTCCATCTGCGCCTCTTCCATGCCGAAGCGGGTGCGCTTGGCGGCGAGCTGGGCGGCGGACTTCTCCAGCCGGCCGGAGGGGTTGACCAGGTCCACCTGCCAGGCATCGCTGCCCTCGGCGAAGATCAGGAAACGCAGGTTGCCGTTCTCCACCGGCAGCTTGCCTTCCCAGCCGAGGCGGCCGTTCTTCTGCATGCCCATTTCGATCGGCAGCAGGGCGCTCTTGGAATGGATGGCGGAACTGGCCGGATCGGGCGCGCGCATCTCGGCGAACTCTTCCGGCGCACCGGCCAGTTGCTTGGCCTCCAGCGCCTGCGCGCCGGCGGAAACGCCCAGGGACAGAATTCCCAGCGCAATGGCGTACTTCAACGAACCACGTTGCAAACGAGCAATCGACATGACAGCTACCCCTCCCAAGGGCTGTGTGTTTTGTGGCGCAACCGGACTGCACCTCCCCTGGGCAGTGCGAATGGCTGCGCGATGCGTGGCACCGGTGTTCCCCGCGAGCACCTGCGTGACAGGTGAGGACAACGTGTCCATACGGTGCCGAACGGCAGTTTAAAACCGTCTGCTGGCTGAATGCAATGGGCTTGGGGCAGGCGACGTCCGGGCTTGCGTCCCGGGGCGATGGGAGAGGTTGCTGCGGGGAGCGTTCATGGTTCGATACCTCACCACGAACGCAGGTCGAGTCACGAACGCACGCCGGGGCACGAATCAAGTCGAGTCACGAATGGGACGAGGCCGCTGTAGTTGCCGTTCGCGGCCCTGTCCCCATCCCCGTTCCCGTTCGTGGTGAGGTATCGAACCACGAGCGGCAGGCGAGAAGGCGAGCCAAGACAAGTTGCGGGCGGTACGCTCCCGGACGGACGTTACGAAAGCAGTTCCAGCAGCTTTTCCGGCGGTCGTCCGACGACCGCGCGCTCGCCGATGATCAGGATCGGTCGCTGGATCAGGCGTGGGTGGCTGGCCATGGCGGCGAAAAGCTCGGCGTCGCCGACATCGTCGCGACCCAGTTCCAGTTGCGCGTACTCCGGCTCGTCGCTGCGCATCATCGTCTTCACCGGCGCGCCAAGCCGCCGCACCACCGCTTCGACCTCCGCTGCGCTGGGCGGCGTTTTGAGATAGTCGACGATCACCGGTTCCACGCCGCGCTCGCGCAGCAGTTCCAGCGCGGCGCGGGACTTGGAACAGCGCGGGTTGTGCCAGAGGACGGGGGACATTGGGTGGTGATTCGACGAGTGGTGATTGGGAATCGGGGGTTCGCCAGGAGCAAAAGCAGGGCGCTGCGGTGTGGGTGCGGACTTCTACGAATCCCGAATCCCGAATGACGAATTCCGCAACGTCAGTTCCACGAGCACACCACCTTGCCGCACTGTCCGGCTTCCATCAACTCGAAGCCCTTCTGGAAGTCGTCGATGTGGATCTGGTGGGTCAGGACTTTCTGCAGCGGGAAGCCGGTCAGCACCATCTGCGTCATCTTGTACCAGGTTTCGTACATGCGCCGGCCGTAGATGCCGTGCAGGGTAAGGCCCTTGAAGATGACCTTGTCCCAATCGATGCCGGCACCGTTGGGCAGGATGCCGAGCAGGGCGACCTTGCCGCCGTGGTACATGCCGTCGAGCATGTCGTTGAAGGCACCGGGGTGGCCGCTCATTTCCAGCGCCACGTCGAAGCCTTCCATGTGCAGGTCCTTCATGACCTCCTTCAGCGACTGCTTGGCGACGTTGACGACGCGCGTCGCGCCCATGTCGGCGGCCAGCTTGAGGCGGTAGTCGTTGACATCGGTGACCACCACGTTGCGCGCGCCGATGTGCTTGCAGATGCCGGCGGCGATGATGCCGATCGGCCCGGCGCCGGTGATCAGCACGTCCTCGCCGATCACGTCGAACTCCAGCGCGCAGTGCGCGGCGTTGCCGTAGGGGTCGAAGAAGGCGGCCAGTTCGCTGGGAATCTGGTCGGGGATCGGCCACAGGTTGCTGGCCGGCATGACGATGTACTCGGCGAACGCGCCGTGGCGGTTGACGCCGATGCCGATGGTGTTCGGGCACAGGTGCTGACGGCCGGCGCGGCAGTTGCGGCAGTGGCCGCAGACGATGTGGCCTTCGGCGGAGACGCGGTCGCCGAGTTGGTAGCCTGTGACGCCAGGACCGATCTCGACGATGCGGCCGACGAACTCGTGGCCGATGATGAGGCCGGGCTTGATGGTGCGCTGGCTCCAGGCGTCCCATTTGTAGATGTGCAGGTCGGTGCCGCAGATCGCCGTCTTCTCCAGCTTGATCAGCACCTCGTTGGGGCCGGGCGAGGGCACGGCAACCTGTTCCATCCAGATCCCCGGCGCGGCTTCGCGCTTGACCAGGGCTTTCATCGTTGCAGCGACCATGCAGGTAATCCGCAGCCAGTTCGGGGGGCGGATTATAGGTGTTTGCCATGAACGCCATGCTGCGCGGCAGCGCAACGGGGTGATAATGAGCGTCGGTCGCAGGGACGAGGACAAGGCGTGGCGCGGACGCTGGAGGAATGGCTGGTCTGGCAGCAGGGCGTGCATCCGGCCGGCATGGCGCTGGGGCTGGAACGGGTGCGCGAGGCGGCGCAGCGGCTGGGCCTCGCTGCGCCGGCGGCGCGCACCATCATCGTCGCCGGAACCAATGGCAAGGGCTCCACCGTGGCCTTCATCGAGGCCATGGCGCGGGCCGCCGGCTGGCGCACCGGGGCCTATACCTCGCCGCATCTGCGCCGCTACACCGAGCGCCTGCGGATCGACGGCCGCGAGGCCGACGAGGCGCGTCTGATCGACGCCTTCGAGCGCATCGAGGCGGCGCGTGGCGATCTTCCGCTGACCTATTTCGAATACGGCACGCTGGCGGCGCTGATGCTGCTGGAGGCGGCCGAGGTCGATCTCGCCGTGCTGGAAGTCGGCCTCGGCGGTCGGCTGGATGCGGTCAACCTGGTCGATGCCGACGTGGCGGTGTTGACCAGCGTCGACCTCGACCATGCCGAGTACCTCGGCGAGGATCGCGAAAGCATCGGCGTGGAGAAGGCCGGCGTGTTCCGCGCCGGCCGTCCGGCAGTGCTGGCCGAGCGCCTGCCGCCGGGCAGCGTGCTCGGCGAGATCGAGCGGATCGGTGCCCGCGCGGTACGTGCCGGACTGGATTTTCGCGCCACGCCGCTGCCCGGCGGCGGCTGGCGCTATCAGGATGCGCAGGGCGCGTTCGACCTGCCGGCACCGGCGCTGATCGCACCCTGCCAGCGCGACAACGCGGCGGCGGCGCTGGCCGCCTTGCGCCAGTTGCCGGCCAGCCCGGCGCTGCCGCCGATCAGCCCCGCCGCCGTCGCCGACGCCTTGCGCACGGTGCGTCTGCCCGGTCGCATGCAACGCCTGCCGGGGCCGGTGGAGGTGCTGCTCGATGTTGCCCACAATCCGCAGGCGGCGCGCCAACTGGCCGACTGGCTGGCTGCCAATCCGGTGCGCGGGGCGACCCACGCCGTGTTCAGCGCGCTGGCCGACAAGGACATCCCGCACATAGTCGCCGCCCTGATGGGCCGGGTCGATGTCTGGCGACTGGCCGGCCTGCCCGAGGTGCGTCCGCGCGGCTTGGATGTCGATGGCCTGTGGCGACGCGTCGCCGGCCTGTTGTCGCGCACGCTCAGCACCCGCCATGCCAGCGTCGCCGAGGCGATGACGGAAACCCTGGCGCAGGCGGCAGCGGGTGATCGCGTGGTGGTGTTCGGCTCCTTTCATACCGTCGGCGAGGCGCTCGACGCGCTGGGCGTCGACCAGCGCGGCTGAACTGACGACAGCGCCGATCCACGGCGGCGGCGGGGCGGCCGGCGCGCACAGGTATACTTGCCGGCCTTGCCCGCTTCGCCTGCCTCCGCATGGACCCCGCACTGAAACAGCGTCTGCTGGGAGCGGCCGTACTGGTCGCCTTGGCGATCATCTTCCTGCCGATGCTGTTCGGCGGGCCGTCGGCACCGCCGCCCTCCGATGCGCTGCCGATGGACGTGCCGGCCGCGCCGGATCGTCCGCTGCAAACCCGCGAGATTCCGCTGACCCTGCCGCAGACCCCGGCAGCGATGCCGGCGTCGCCGACCGATACCGGGGATTCCGGTCGTCTGGCCACGGTCGACGTAGCGTCCAGCGCGCCGCGCGAAGTGCCGGAGGACGACGCGCCGCCGCCGGCCGCTGCCACGCCGGTCGCGGCCACGCCCAAGCCGCCCGAAGCGAAGCGCCCGGCTGCGCCTGTTGCGGCCAGACCGCAGCCCGCCGCGCCGGTGGCTTCCACGCCGAGCACCGCGGCGACGGCCAGCACGCCGGCGGGAGGGCGCTACGTCGTCAATCTCGGCAGCTACGGCAACGCCGCCAGCGCGAAAACCCTGCTCGACGGCCTCACCCGCGGCGGCGTCAAGGCCTATGCGGAAACCATCCAGCTCGACGGCAAGCCGGCCACCCGTCTCCGCGCCGGCCCGTTCGCCAGCAAACTGGAAGCCGAGTCCGCCGCCGCCGCCGCCAAGCGCGTGCGCGCCGACTTGCCGGCCACGGTGATCGCGCTGGAAGCCGGCGACGCCGCCCCGGCGCGGGCCACGCCGGCGGTGCCTGGCGGTTTCGTGGTGCAGGTCGGTGCCTTCCGCGACGAGGCCGATGCCAATGCCCTGCGCGCGCGCCTGCGCAACGCCGGCTTCGCCGCCTTCGTCGAACGCGTCAACCTCGAGGATGGCACCTGGTGGCGCGTGCGCGTCGGCCCGGAACTCCATCGCGCCAAGGCCGAGGCGACCCAGGCCAGCCTGCGCCAGCGCTTCCAGCTCGATGGCCAGGTCCTCACCCATCCCTAGCACCGCCGCACCCCGCCGATGCTCAATGCCGCCGATGTCGTCCTGCTGGTCGTGATCGCCCTGTCGGCCGTGGTCGGGCTGTGGCGTGGCTTCCTGGTCGAAGTGATGTCGGTGGCGGTGTGGCTGGCGGCGTTCTGGCTGGCCTTCGCCTTTGGTGGCCATGTGGCGGAACTGTTCGCCGGCGTGGTCTCCGCGCCCTCGGCGCGACTGTTTCTCGGCTATGCGGCGGTGTTCCTCGCCGCGCTCGGCGTCGGCGGCCTGGCCACTTGGCTGATCGGTAAACTGGTGAAGAGCACCGGCCTGTCCGGCACGGATCGCCTGCTCGGCCTCGGCTTCGGCGTCGCCCGCGGCGTTGCGCTGTGCTGCATCGGCGTTCTGCTGCTGGGTTTCACGCCGATGCCGAAGGATCCGTGGTGGCAGTCCTCGCGCCTGTTGCCGGGGTTCACCTCCGGCGCGCAGTGGCTGCGCGACTGGCTGCCGGCGCGGGTGGCCGAGCATGTCGATTTCGAGTCCCTGCCCGCCTTGCCCGATCTGCCGCCCTTGCCCGACGCCGCCGCGCCCGGGCAGCCATCGTCCTGACCGAGGAGTTTCCATCATGTGCGGCATCATCGGAATCGCCGGTCGCAGCGACGTCGCTGCCAACCTCTACGACGGCCTGACCGTCCTCCAGCATCGCGGCCAGGACGCCGCCGGCATCGCCACCATCGACGGCCGGCGGATCAATGTCCACAAGGCCAATGGCCTGGTCAGCGACGTGTTCGGCGAGCGCCACATGCGCCTGTTGACCGGGCGTCTGGGCATTGGCCACTGCCGCTATCCGACCGCCGGCTCGGAAGGGCTGGACGAGGCGCAGCCGTTCTACGTCAACTCGCCCTACGGCATCGCGTTGGCGCACAACGGCAACCTGGTCAACACCGAGGTGCTGCGCCGGCAGGTGTTCGAGCAGGACCGGCGCAACATCAACACCGAGTCCGACTCCGAAGTCCTGCTCAACGTGTTCGCGCACGAGTTGTCCGGGCTCGGGGCGCTCGATCCGGCCGCCGTGTTCCGCGCCGTGTCGGGCGTCCATCGGCGCGTGCGCGGCGGCTACGCGGTGGTCGCCGTGGTGCTCGGGCTGGGCCTGGTCGCCTTCCGCGATCCGCACGGCATCCGCCCGCTGATCCTCGGCCGGCGCATGGGCGCGGCCGGCGTCGAGTACGCCATCGCCTCGGAAAGCGTCGCCTTCGACCTGCTCGGCTTCCAGCCGGTGCGCGACGTGCGGCCTGGCGAAGCGCTGGTGGTGACCGAGGACGGCGCGCTGCACGCCGAGGTCTGCTGCGATCCGCAGCCGCAGCGGCCGTGCATCTTCGAGTACGTCTACTTCGCCCGACCCGATTCGATGATCGAGGACGTCTCCGTGCACAAGGCCCGCATGCGCATGGGCATCAAGCTGGGCGAGAAGATCCTGCGCGAGCGGCCCGACCACGACATCGACACCATCATCCCGATCCCCGATTCCGCCCGCGACGCGGCGCTGGAAGTCGCCAACGTGCTCGACGTGAAGTATCGCGAGGGCTTCATCAAGAACCGCTACGTCGGCCGCACCTTCATCATGCCGGGGCAGGGCGAGCGGGTGAAATCGGTGCGCCGCAAGCTCAACCCGATCCCGCTGGAGTTCCGCAACCGCGTCGTCCTGCTGGTCGACGATTCCATCGTGCGCGGCACCACCTCCAAGCAGATCGTGCAGATGGCCCGCGACGCCGGCGCGCGCAAGGTCTACCTCGCCTCCGCCGCGCCGCCGGTGCGCCATCCCAACATCTACGGCATCGACATGCCGGCCGCCGGCGAACTGATCGCCCACGGCCGCAGCGTCGAGGAGGTGCAGCGCGAACTGGGCTGCGACTGGCTGATCTACCAGGACCTCGACGACCTGGTCGATGCGGTGCGCGGCAAGAACGCCGCGCTCCAGTTCGACACCTCGTGCTTCTCCGGCGAATATGTCACCGGCGGCGACGCGGCGTATCTGGACAGCCTGCAGCGGCAACGCTGCGACGACGCCAAGCAGAAGCGGCGCGCCGGATGATGCAGGGCGTCGCCACCTTGCAGGATGCCGCCTGGCTTTGCCTCGCGGCGGACAGCGTCGAGGCCAAGCTGGCGCTGACCCGGGCCGCCGCACAGTGGGCGCAGGCACACCCCGGACGGCAGGCGGCAGCCGACAGCGTCGCCCGGCCATTGCCAATGCCCGGCCGGCCGCCGCGACCGCGCCTGGTCCCGCCGCGCGAACTCGCCCAGCGCGGCCTTGGCAGCGTCGCCGGCCGCGCCGCCTTCCTGCACGCCATCGCCCACATCGAGTTCAACGCCATCGACCTCGCCTGGGACGCGGTGTATCGCTTTCGCGGCATGCCGGACGATTTCTATCGCGACTGGATCGGCGTCGCCGTGGACGAAGCGCGCCACTTCAGCCTGCTGTCGGCGCGACTGGACGACCTCGGCCACGCCTACGGCGATTTCGATGCCCACAACGGACTGTGGGAGATGGCGGTGAAGACGGCCGACTCCTGCCTCGTCCGCATGGCCCTGGTGCCGCGCGTCTTGGAAGCGCGCGGGCTGGACGTCACCCCGGCCATGATCGAGCGCCTGCGCCAGGTCGGCGACGAGGCCGCCGCCGCCGTGCTGGAGGTGATCCTGCGCGAAGAGGTTGCCCACGTCGCCGCCGGCACGCGCTGGTTCCACTGGTGCTGCGAGCGCGAAAAGCTCGACCCGGACCACGTCTTCCGCGACCTGCTGAAGACGCAAGCGCGCCACGTACTCAAGGGCCCGTTCAACCATCCGGCACGCCGCGCCGCCGGCTTCAGCGCCGCCGAACTGGAGCAACTGGCCGCCCTGGCCGGCTGACGAATAGAGTCGAAGGAGGGACTGGGACGATTCGCCGTACTTGAACGTACCTTGAGGAGCGTGCGATGCTTTCCGGCGTTGCACCAAGGGGAAGGGCACCGTGACGTGCCCTGTGCCACAGGATCGGGGTCCCGATCCCACAATGACTTGCCCAGGAAAAAAATCATGGCTTCGACCTCTCGCATCGTGACTCTCGGCCTCGCCACCTTGGCGGGCGTCGCTGCCCTCGTCTGGCAGCCGGCCCAGGCGCAAACCACCTGCCGCACCACCGCATGGTCCGGTGTCACCGGTGCCCCGGTGGCCAGTGATCCCGGCAATGTCGCCAACTTCAAGCGCTATTCCGGCCTCTGCGGCCTGAGCCCGGCGGCGACCGGCCCGAGCTTCGTCGAAGAGTCGGTCAAGCACGTCGGCGAAGGCGGCGCGGAGACCCCGTTCCGCGCCCGCTTCTTCGTCTACACCGGTATCAGCGCCGGCAGTCCGGTCGTCTTCCGCGCGCTGGATGGCTCCAACAACCCGGTCGTCAGTGCCACCTACAACCGCAGCACGCAGAACTTCACTTTCAACGTGGCCGGCGTCGCCTCTGCGGTGAACACCGCCAACAACAGCGCCCCGGCCAACAAGTGGGTCGAGGTCCGCGTCAAGTACCAGACCGGCACGCCGTTCACGGCCACCACCCGCCACCTGGGCGTCGCCACCAACACCACCCCGACCGCCAACGTCGGCTCCGCCGTCGTCGAATCCGTCCGTCTGGGCCTGGTCTCCGGCACCGCCACCGGCAACCTGTACTTCGACGAGTACGAAGCCTCCCGCGCCGTCGCCGATGGCCCGGATGTGTTCTCCCTGCTGTGCCGCGGTGATGCGGATGGTAGTGGGCAGTACGACTTTGGCGACATCTTTGCGGTGATCGATGAATACCAGCGTGCACAAGGCGTTTCCACGCTCTCGTTTGCCCCGGGCCAGCCCGACATCGACCAGAACGGCCTTGCCGAGTTGAGCGACATCTTTGGCGTGGTCGATGCATATCAAGCGGTTCAGGTGGGCGGCCAAGGCTGCGCACTTGCTGTCAACCAGTAAGCTAGAAACTTAGGAGACGATAATGAGCAACAAGGCTACCAATAGTGTTCGAATCGCTCTGGTGCTTGCTGGCCTCGCCATGGGGAGCGGAGTGCAAGCGGCGGACGTCTTTGCAGAGCCCCTGCTGACCAAGTCGGGAGGCAGCGGGTATGCGCTGACCGTGTTTCCGGCAGCAGGTGAAGAAGGGGTGTCTTTCAATCTGCAACTTCCTGTGGGAATGAAGGGTGTCGATCTGAGCAAGTGTGGGGGCGCTCAGGCTGATGGTTTCGCGAGTTGCCTCTATTCGCCGGAAAGCGGAAAGATGAACGTTGTCCTGTTCCGTCTCGACGGCAAGGCATTGACTCAGCGGGAGTATTCTCTGGGTCAAGTGATGTTGCCCGCCAATGTTGCACGTCAGAAACTGGGCGCGGTTGAGCCGGAGAATGTGGTCGGTGCCAGTCGTAAGACCAAGGCTATCGAGTCAGCTCGCTAAGGTTCTCATTCCATCCATCTGAACTGTCAGCTAAGATAAGGGGCGCGCTCGCCCTGCGCCCCTCAAGATAAAAGGATACCCATCAATGTCTCGTAATGTTCTGGCAGCCGCTATTTTCCTGGCGGCCTCTTCTCTCGCGGGAACAGCAAGCGCAGCATCGCTCGCGATCACTCCCGGTACTGCCTCTCCGCAACCTGGGACCAGTGTCCCTGCCCAGTTGGTGTCCAGTGATGTAGCGGGACAGCGAGGTTGGGGCGCGACGTTCCAGCTTCCTACTGGCATGTCTGCTGCTAATGTGGTGGCCGCGACCACGGCCAGCAACATCCTTGGCGGTCTTGGCAACTGTATTTACGACAGTGGTTCCAACCGTATCGTTCTGACTGCGATCAACATCAACACCGACCTCTCGCCGGGTACCGCTTGTTCCTTTGACTTGGTCATTGATGGATCTGTCCCCGTACCTACTGCACTGGCCATCGAGATCTTTGGTACGCCGGGCTGTAATACAACCACGCCAGGAAGCTGCACCACGACCGTCGTCGACGTGGATGCCTCTACCGCCGGTGTGCAAGCTCACGTTTCCACCACCAGTAACGCGCCGGCTCCCTATGTGCTGAACTACGCTCCGCCTGCGGGTTCCACCGTGACCTTCACTGCGGGTGCTGCGCCGGGTACGGCGGCACCGGACGAGATGATCGCGGTGACTGCCAGCGGCAACACCGGCACTGCCAGCCTGACCGGTTGCGCGATTTCCGGTGCGGGCGCGAGCGCCTTCTCGGTGTCGCCGACCAGCCTGACCTTCAACGCTGCGGTCACGCAGAACCTGACGGTCGGTTGTTCCTACCCGACCAGCAATGCCACCGCGACGCTTAGCTGTACGGAAACCGACGGTGACACCGCTGCTCCGGGTGCCGCCCGCACCTGGAACCTGAACTGCCCGGCACCCGCCGTGGCTCCGACCGTGACTTCGCCGACCGCTTCCCCGCTGTCGGTCAGCGCCGGCATCGTTGGCGCGCAGGGCACGGCGCTGATCGACCTGTCCGCCACCGGCGGTTCGGGTACCGGCTCCACGGCCGTCAGCTGCACCTCGACCGGCACCGTGCTGATCGCCGCCGCCCCGGCCGCTCCGGCGGGTCAGGGTCCGGTGACCTTCAACGTGGTCGGCACGGCGCAGCCGAGCGACATCCGCGTCGGCGTGCCGCTGACCGCGGCTGCCCAGCCGAACGCCGGCACCGTGACCTGCACCGTGGCCGGCCAGCCGGACATCGTGATCGCGGTGAGCGCGCCGGCCGGTACCACGGTTGTCCCGCCGCAGTTCATCCCGTCCTCCTCCACCTGGTCGGCCATCGCGCTGCTGAGCCTGCTCGGCGTGTTCGGCCTGCTGGCGGTCGGCTTCCGCCGCCAGGGTTGATGGGCAATGATTGCCGTCTGACGGCAATCCGCTGAACCGATGGGGGCGCCTTGTGCGCCCCCATCTTTTTGTTGATCCGGGTTTGCTCCCTTCTCCCGCCAGAAGAAGGGAAGTTCAGTTACAAAGTCCCTCTCCCTCGGGATAGGGGCTGGGGTGAGGGTACGAACGTAACGCAGCAAACGAATCTTTGAATCGAGTTTCCGTCACTGCGCTTTGCTCGTACCCTCATCCGGCGCTTCGTGCCACTTTCTCCCGCCCGGAGAAGGGCAGCAGCTACCCCAACCCGTTTCCGTGCCGGGAGAAGGGAAGTAAGTGTGTTGCCCCCTCTGATGACCGCAAGCGAGCCATGCCATGTCCGATTCCTCCCTCTATCCGGAAATCGCCCCCTTCGACAGCAGCCACTTGCAGGTGTCCGAGCGACATCGGCTGTATTACGAGCAGTG
>JBAYTD010000025.1:0-25477 GCA_041675805.1 Lysobacteraceae bacterium | reverse complement strand
GAAGTTCATCTCGCTGTGCGACGGCACCCGCCGCATCGAGGGCGTCTGGAACGGCCGCACCAAGACCTACGACATGCGCGGCAAGAAGTTCTGCGTGGTGATGGCCGGCAACCCGTACACCGAGTCCGGCGAGGTGTTCAAAATCCCCGACATGCTCGCCAACCGTGCCGACATCTACAACCTCGGCGACGTGCTCGGCGGCATGGAGGATGCCTTCAAACTCAGCTACATCGAGAACAGCCTGACCAGCAATCCGGTGCTGGCACCGTTGGCCACGCGCGACATGGCCGATCTGTACCTGCTGGTCGACAAGGCGCTGGGCCGCGAGGTCTCGACCAATGCGCTCAAGCACGATTACAGCGGTGCCGAGATCAACGAGATCGTCGAAACGCTGAAGCGGCTGATCGCGGTGCGCGAGGTCGTGTACCGGGTCAACCAGCAATACATCGCCAGCGCCGCGCAGGCCGACGCCTATCGCACCGAGCCGCCGTTCAAGCTGCAGGGCAGCTACCGCAACATGAACAAGCTGGCGGAAAAGGTTTCGGCGGTGATGAACGAGGCCGAGATGCAGCAACTGATCGCCGATCATTACCTGGGCGAATCGCAATTGCTGACTACCGGCGCGGAGGAAAACCTGCTGAAACTGGCCGAACTGCGCGACACGCTGAGCGCCGACGAGGCCGCGCGCTGGGAGCAGATCAAGGCCGGCTTCCGCCGCAACAAGGCCATCGGTGGTGCCGATTCCGACACCGGCGCGCGCCTCGTCGCGCAGTTGCGCGATCTGGTCGAAGGCGTGCAGGGACTGCGCACGCTGGCCGAAAGCCAGGCGCAGGAACATGCCGACGCACCGGCCCAGCACGCCGGGGCTGCCACCGACCCGCACTGGCCTGCGCTGATCGAGCTGCTTGAGCGCGTCGTCTCCGAACAGACCCTGGCGCGTACCTTCAGCCGCGACACCGCCACCGACGCCGCGATGTGGCTGGGCGGCCTGCGCAACGCGCTGGAAACCGGCTTCAAACCGCTGGTCGACGGCATGGCCAAACGCGCCGACCAGCACGATGCCCTGCAGGTGATCCTGCGCGAGATCGCCCGCCGCATGGGTGATGGCGCGACGCCGACGACGACCAGCCGCAGCGCGCCGGCACGGCCGCGACCACCCGCCAAGCCGTCCGCGCCATGAACGCCGGATCGACGCCGCAGAGCGCATCGCAGGCAAGCGGCGGCAAGGGTTTCCAGCGCCTGCATCCGCCGCGCCTGCCGCCGGGACGCCTGCAGATGGAGCGCCTGCTGGCCCTGCTGGTGCAGGACGGCTGGCTGAGCGCGGCGACGGCGGCGCGTGCCGGGGTGGCGGCGCGGGCGCGCAGCGAGGATCGCGAGCAGCATCCGCTGGTGCTGCTCGGCGCGCTGAAACTGGAACGCGCCGATGACGACAACGAGCCTCTGGCGCTGGAGCCGCTGACCGAATGGCTGGCGCAGGCGGTCGGCCTGCCCTATCTGCGCATCGACCCGACCCGCATCGACGTGTCATCGGTGGCCGGCGTGGTCTCGCAGGCCTACGCGCGCCGCCATCGCATCCTGCCGGTGCTGGTCGATGCCCGTCAGGTGGTGTTTGCCACCAGCGAGCCGATGGCGCTGGACTGGATCGCCGATCTGCAACCGCTGCTGCGCCGCGAGATCCGCGTGGTGGTCGCCAACCCGCTCGACCTCAGCCGCTACACGATGGAGTTCTTCGGCGTGGTGCAGTCGGTGCGCGGCATGGCCGACGCCGGCGGCGATGCCTCCGGCCTGCCGAGCTTCGAGCAACTCGTGGAACTGGGCCAGGCCGGCGAAGTGGGCGCGGACGACCGCCACGTCGTCCACATCGTCGACTGGCTGTTGCAGTACGCCTTCGATCAGCGCGCCTCCGACATCCACCTGGAGCCGCGCCGCGAGCGCGGCAAGGTGCGCTTTCGCATCGACGGCGTGATGCAGCAGGTGTTCGAGATGCCGCCGGCGGTGATGACGGCGGTGGTCAGCCGGATCAAGGTACTCGGCCGACTCGACCTGGCCGAACGCCGCCGCCCGCAGGATGGCCGGATCAAGACCCGCTCGCCCGGCGGACGCGAGGTGGAGATGCGCCTGTCGACCATGCCGACCGCCTTCGGCGAGAAGTGCGTGCTGCGCATCTTCGACCCGGAGACGGCGCTGAAACCCTTGTCCGCACTGGGTTTCAGCCCGCCCGAGGCAGCCCTGTGGCAGCAACTGGTGCAGCGACCCAACGGCATCGTGCTGGTCACCGGCCCGACCGGCTCGGGCAAGACCACGACGCTGTATTCCACCCTCAAGCGGCTGGCCACCGACGATGTCAATGTCTGCACCGTGGAAGACCCGATCGAACTGATCGCGCCGGAATTCAACCAGATGCAGGTGCAGACACAGCTTGGCCTGGACTTCGCCAGCGGCGTGCGCACCCTGCTGCGGCAGGACCCGGACATCATCATGATCGGCGAGATCCGCGACCTCGACACCGCGCAGATGGCGGTGCAGGCCTCACTGACCGGGCACCTGGTGCTGTCCACCCTGCACACCAACGACGCGCCCTCGGCGATCACCCGCCTGCTCGACCTCGGCGTGCCGCACTACCTGATCGCCAGCACCCTCAACGGCGTTTTGGCGCAGCGTCTGGCGCGCACCCTGTGCCCGCGCTGCAAGGCACCGCGACCGCTGGACGCCACCACCTGGGACGGCCTGCAACAGGACGGCCACACGCTGCCCAAGCCGGAGGTCGAACAAGGCCCGGTCGGCTGCCTGGACTGCCGCCGCAGCGGCTATCGCGGCCGCGTCGGCCTGTACGAACTGCTGCACATCACGGCCGCGCTGCGGACACGCATCCGCAGCGATTTCGACCTCGCCGCCTTCTCCCGCGCCGCCATCGCCCAGGGCATGCGCACCCTGCGCCTGGCGGCAGCGGAAAAAGTCGCCGCCGGCCTGACCACGGCGGAAGAAGCCCTCGGCGTGCTGCCGCCGCGCGAGTGAGGCTGGACCGAAGCGTCGGTTCCACCGCTGCGCGGCTTGAACCGGCCTACGACTTAAACCGATCTGCGACAGGCTGTGTAGGTCGGTTCAAGGCCCGAAGGGCCGGAACCGACGCCGAAGGTCATTGCAAGGGCACGAGGGTCGATGTCTCATCATCGGCAAAATGTCGCCAGTCGTAGGCCGGTTCAAGCCGCGCAGCGGTGGAACCGACAAGGGGTTTGGAGAGTTCAAGACGCCCGGGCTGCCGCGCGGGCTTCAGGGCCTGGTCTTTTCGCGCTGGTAGGGTTTGAGCAGGAAGCTGGTGGCGCGGCTGATGGCGGCGGGGACGACGCTGCCGTGGTCTTCGCCGTCGATGCGGTCGAAGCGGGCTTCGATGCCGGGGGCGGCGTCGAGCACGCGGGCGGCACCGGCACCCTGGTCGACCTGGGCGCGGGCGGCGAGGTCGCGGTGGATGTCGCTGGCGTGGTGGTGGCGGGTCACGCCGGGGGCGGGTGATTGTTCGTACTCGCCGGCGGTGATCAGGACCCGCAGCGGCGGGTCGGCGGCGTTGCGGGCTTGGGCGAATTCGACCAGCGGCGGGCCCATCACGCCTTCGCCGTACCACAGCGAGGGGCTGGCGGCGATGTAGGTCTGGAACGTCTCCGGGGCGCTGACCAAGGCGTGCAGCACGAACAGGCCGCCGAAAGAGTGGCCGAAGATCGCCTGGCGCTGCGGGTCGACGGCGACGAGCTGCGCCACCGCCGGTTTCAGTTCATCGCGGATGAACGCGAGGAAGGCGTCGCCACCGCCGCTGGGACCGCGCAGACGCGGGCTGTCGCTGGGCACGGGAGTGAGGTCCAGGGTGCGGGCGAGGCGGGTGTCGACGCCATCCGGATAGCCGATGCCGACGATCACCGCACCCATGCCGGGCGGCGAGTCCGGCCGGCGCTCGAAGGCGCGCACGGTTTCCACCACGGTGAGGAACAGATGATTGGCATCGAGCACGTAGAACACCGGATAGCCGGTTTCCGGCGCGGCCGCCTGCGGGGCGGCGATGAACAGCCGGTAGTCGCGGCCATTGGCGGCGCGCATGTCCCATTGGCGCAGGTTGGGCAGTTGCATCGGCGCGGTCTGCGGCAGCGCCTCCGATGCGGCCTGGGCCGGCGGCAGCGCGGCGCAGCCGGCGAGCAGCGGCAGGGACAGCAGCAGGCAGGCGAGCGTGCGGATCATCGACGACATCCTGAAGGGGCTGCCGCCCGCCGTCCAGGGCGACGGGCGGGCAGCAGCGGCGGCATCACCAGCGCTTGTCGAAGGTCAACAGCAGGGTGCGGCCGAGGATCGTCGCGTTGGACGGGTCGTAGGGATCGGGCAGGGCGTCGTTGGCTGCCGTGCCGCCGTCGACGAACGGCGGATCCTCGTCGCCGACGTTGACCGCCGAGAAGCCGATCCGGGCACCGTCGAAGAAGCCGCCGAAGCCGCTGAGATCGTAATCGGCGCGCAGATCGATGGTGGTCCAGGAGTCGATCTTGATCGGGTTGGCGGCGGCCACCGGGATGCCGGCGGCGTTCGGCGCGAGGCAGCCGGAGGCGCACTCGTAGCTGTCGACGTAGTTGACGACAAAGCCGAGGCTGAGCGCGTTGCGACGCCAGGTCAGACCCTGCTGCGAGCGCCACGGCACCGGGTTGCCGACGGCGCTGTACTTGCCGAGCTGATCGACGAACGGCGACTCCGGGTTGGCCTGGATTTCGTAGCTGTTGAGCCAGGTGCCACGGATGAACAGGTCGATGGCGCTGCCGGGGGCGGTATCGAAACCGTAGCCGAGGTTGAAGTCGACGCCGTCCATCTCCAGCGAGGAGAGGTTGAGCTGGGTGGCGTTGACGATCATCGCCACGTCATCCGGCGACTGCACCGGGCCGGCACCGAGCTGGCCGAGGTAGCGCGGGTCGTTTTCGATCAGGTCGCGCACGCGGGTGGCGCTGGGGTTGATTTCCAGGCTGCCGATGTAGGGCGTGGTGCCGGTGGCGAACAACTGCGCCAGGATGCCGCCGAGCTGGCCGGCCTGGATGCGGACGATGCGGTCGTCGACACTCAGGTTGAAGTAGCTGGCCCCGAGCCGGAAACCGGGCAGCGCTTCCGGCGTCCAGTCGAAGCCGACGGTCCAGGTGCGCGACTCCTCCGGCTTCAGCGTCGGGCCGGCACCGCCGGAGATGACGATGGCGGTGAAGGTGCAGTTGCCGGCACCGCCGGGCGTGCCGCTGACGCCGTTGAGCGGCACCAGGGTGGTGTTGCAGGGCGCGTTGTACAGGTCGGCGCGCATGAAGGCACCGTTGCCGCCGGTGATCGGCTGCACGCCGTTGTAGGCGTAGCGCATCGGCGGGGCGTGGAAGGAGGTGCCCCAACTGCCGCGCAGGGTCAGGCTGTCGGTCGGTTTGAAGTCGAGGCCGACCTTCGGGTTGAAGGTGGAGAAGTCGCCCAGCCCATCGCCATGCTCGTAACGGCCGGCGATGGACAGGTCGAGCTTCTTCGCCCAGGACTTTTCGTTGTCGCGGCCGATCAGCGGGATCGCCAGTTCGGCGAACAGCGCACCGACGTCGCGCTCGGTGTCGCCGAAGGTTTCCTGCTGCGGCGTGATGCTGCGCCAGTTGAAGTCCAGCCCGCCGCCGATCTTCTCGCGCCGGTAGTCGATGCCGGCGGCCAGTTTGGCCATGCCGCCGCCGACCTGGAACAGATCGCCATCGACCTTGAAACTGGCCTGCGCCAGCCACGAGGTGAAGCTGAGGTTCTCGTAGCCGATCAGTTGCGCCAGCACGCGCTCGGACAGCGGATCGGTGCTCCACGGATTGAACGCTTCGTAGCCCAGCCCGGCGCAGTACGCCTGCTGCGCGGTCGGGTTGGCCGGCAGGTTGGCCTGGCTGATGCCCAACTGGCTGCAGACGATGGAGGTGGGTGCCTGGACGCGGCCGCCGGCCGGCGTCGGCAGGTAATCGTAGATGTTGGCGTTGCGCTGCACGGCGCTGTTGCGCTGCTGGTCCTCGCGGCTGTAGGACAGCGCCGCCTCGCCGCGCCAGCTTCCGCCCAGTTCGAACAGTGCGCCGAAGTTGGCGGCCAGGCTGTCGACGCCGACATCGCGGGTCAGCGGGCGGTCGTCGATGACCACGCCGTAGTTGTTGGCGACGCCGGGGATGAAGTGCGGATTGCTGTTGGCGATGTTGCCGTACAGCGCCAGATAGCCCTGGTTGTAGTGGCCGTCGCGCTGGCTGTAGCGCAGGTCGCCGTACAGCGACGTGGTGTCGCTCAAGTCCTGCTCGAAGCCGAGGAAGGCACTGTGGCGCTCCATCTCCGGCATCACGTCGACCATCTCCCAGGCGTTGTAGGTGTTGCCAACGCCGTCGCCGACCGCGATCAGGTCGGCGGCGGTCAGGCCGAGGCCGTTGCCGCCGGGCACGCGGAAGGCGACGTTGCCGTTGGCGGCGGCGGTGCCGCTGAACAGGTTGGCTGCGCTGCCGGCGCGACCGGTGACGCGCCGCCAGTTGATGCCGCCGCGATCACTGAAGTCGTTGCCGTTGTAGAGATCGCGGTCGGTGGCGAGGATGTTGTCCTGGCGGTTGTACTCGTAGCCGAGGATCAGCCCGCCGCGATCCCACTGCGTGCCCCAGGTGTGGCCGAGCTGCATGTTGTCGCCGCCGCCCTGGGTGGTGGTGCCGACGCGCAGGCTGGTGTGGGCACCGTCATCGCTGCGCTTGAGGAGGATGTTGACGACGCCGCCGACGGCATCGGAGCCGTACACCGCCGAGGCGCCGTCGAGCAGGATCTCGATGTGCGAGACGGCGTTGCTGGGGATGTTGGAGATGTCGACGAAGTCGCCGTACTGGCCGGCCGAGGCAACCCGGCGGCCATTGACCAGCACCAGGGTGGACAGCGCGCCCAGACCGCGCAGGTTGACGCCCTGGCCGCCGGTCATGTTGGAGCCGGCGACGCTGGCGTCCTGACCGCCCTGCACGTTGTCCGACATGCCGACGCCACCGGCGAAGTTGGCCGGCAGGTCGCGCAGGAAATCGCCGATGGTGGTCTTGCCGCTGGCCTGGATCTGCTCGGCGTCGATCACCAGCACGCTGTTGCCGGCCGGTTCCGCGCCGCGGATGTGGGTGCCGGTCACCACCACCGCGTCGAGCGACTTCTCCTCCTCGCCCGGCGTCTGCGCGTGCAGGGCACCGGAAACGGCCAGCGCCAGCAGGCTGATGCCGCCTGCCAGTGCGCGGATACGACGTGCGTGCTTGTCCATTCGATCTATCCCCAGGTATGCAGCGGATGGTGGCTCCGGGCACCAACGGACGGGTTGGGCGCGGCGGAATGATGTTGCATTGCAGCAGAACCTGTGCTAGTTCCGCCATCGGCCGCGATATGACCAGACTCGTCCTGCGCTTGTCAAGAAATTACGAAATTTTGTTTGTTGGCGCTACGCTGAAGGCCAACGACCGCGATCCCTTCCGATGAAAATTCGATAATTCTGCCTCAATCTGCCACACTTGAGAATAGGTCGCAAATGCATTGGCGGCTTGCATCCTGCACTGGGCGTATTGATTTTCGAAATTAAGCTGCGCATGCTTGCGCCATGAGCACCTTGAAGCAGGCCCCGCCGCCCTCGGCGCGGACGCTGGCCCGGCAGGCCTACCAGCGCATCCGCCATGACATCGTCAGCGGACGCCTGGTGGCCGGCAGCAAGCTCAAGCTGGAATCGATGGTGCAGCAGTACGAAATCGGCATGTCGCCGCTGCGCGAGGCGCTGGCGCGGCTGGTCGGCGACCAGTTGGTGAAGACCGAGGACCAGCGCGGCTTCTGGGTCGCGCCGCTGTCGCTGCAAGAGCTGGACGACATCTCGCGCGTGCGCAAGCTGGTCGAGACCGAGGCGCTGCGGCTGTCCATCGAACAGGGCGGACCGGACTGGGAAGCCGCCGTGCAATGCGCCTTCGACGAGCTGACCGAAGCCGAACAGATGATCGCCGGCAAGGAAAGCAAGGTGTCGCAGGAAACGGTGGACCACTGGGAACAGCGCAACCACGCCTTCCACACCGCCCTGATCGCCGCCTGCGATTCGCCCTGGCTGATCAAGTTGCAGGAACTGCTTTATCACCAGTCCGAGCGCTATCGGCAGGTATCGCTGAAGCATTCCCACGGCCGCCGCTTCATCCACGACGAACACACCGCGATCTTCGAGGCAGTGATGGCGCGCAACGCCCTGCGCGCCTGCCGCCTGACCGAGGACCATCTGATGCGCACCTATGACGCGGTGCGCAACGCCATGTCGCAGGCCCGCCAGCAGGATGAGCCGCCGGGCTGGTAGCAAGCCGGGTTCAATCCCGGTTCAAGGCATTTCCCCGACGCGCCGCAGGACCGTCTCGATGACGGATGGCGAGATGCGGAAATCGGAGGCGTGAAGACGGGCGAAGGCCTGGCGCGCTGAGGCGATCAGCCCGCGCGATTTCGCCATGCCGATGACGGCGGCGGTGCCGGCCACGCGCAGGCCTTGTTCCAGCGCCAGCGCGCGTCCGGCACGGTCGTCCATCAGCAACAGTGCCGGGCCGGCATGGGCGAGCGCAATGCGGATGCAGGCGGCCTCGCCTTCGTCCAGATCCGGCAACGGTGGCAGCGCGGGGGTCGGCCTGTGGACGGCGAGCCATCCGGCGGTTTCGGTGGCGAGAATGTCGCGTTCCTCGGCAAAACCCAGCCCCGGTACCACTTCGCGATATACCTCCTCGGGCATCCGGACCCGGCCGAACAGGGCGTGCAGCCAATCAAGCCCGTCTACCCGCGCCAGCCCGATCAGCGGACTGGCGTCGGTCAGGACGAGGCCAGCCATTCTTCGAGCGTTTCCATGTCGCGCTGCGTTTCATCGGCATCCAGCCGGACGACGGGGATGCCCAGCCGCGAAAGATGCCCGACGAAGGTCGCCAGCGGCATGTCCGCCAACCCGGCGGCACGCGCCAACGAGAGCTGGCCGTCGCGGAACAGCGCGGTAGCCAGCGCCGGACGTACGCCGGGCGCGTCCAGCCCACCCGCTGCCTCGATGCCCACCATCACGGCATCCGGGCGATCACGGTTCATCACCACCACCACATCCTTCTGCGCCTTGCGCAGTGCTTGGGTAGGGTTGTTCTTGAGACCGCTGACGTTGACCGATTCCATTCCTATTCCTCGTGGGAATGTTTGATAGGAATGAATTATGGGCTTCTGGCTGGATGGCGGCAAGGCAGGATGAGGCGGATCGGCCGTTCGTGATGAAGGTCAGGCGGGCCGTTGCGAGGCGGCATGGCAGACGCCCGACGGTCCGGATTCAGTGACCGTCAGACGCCTCTCTGGCGGGTGCAGCCCTCCGGACCCGCCTCACTCCCCGGCGCACAGGCGCGGATGGGTCTTGAGCAGGTCGCGGGTGCGTTCGAAGCCTTCCACGGCGCGCGGGTCGTAGGGTTTGGTGTTCTCGGAGACGTACAGGCCGACGATCAGGTCGCCCTGTTTGTCGTAGAAGCCAACGATGCGGGTGAACTTGTCCGCTTCCCTGGTCGGCAGTTGCATGGCCCAGATCTGGTCGACTTCCTGCGGGGTGATGTGGCCGTGTACGCCGGCACCGTCGTCGGCGTACATGTCGTACCAGATCGGCGAACTGCTGCCCTGGGTCTGCGGCACCGTGCTGGGGAAGTTCCAGGCGTGCATGCCGCCGGAGGTGAAGACGAGACCGATTTTGGTGTCCTTGCCCCAACTGTCGATGGATTTCCATACCTCGGCGAAGAACAGCCGGTTGGAGCGCACGCCATAGGCATGGTCGGGATGGAAGGCGCTGGCGACGGTGGCTTCCTTCATGCGGAACAGGCGGGCGGCGGCCGGCGGCGGGCCGCCGGGGCGGATGTTGGCGTAGTAGTTCTGGATGACCTTGGCGTCGTCGGCGCTGGCGCAGGTGGTGTCGGCCAGCGCCGGGCTGGCGAGGCCGGCCAGCAGCAGGATCGGGATAAGTGTTGTGCGGATCATGTCGGTTTCCTTGCGCGATGAGGGGCTGGCGGCCGGGGTGAGTCAGGCGGATGCGGCGGCTTCCGGGTCGCCGTGGGTCAGGTATTCCCACATGCGTTCGAGCAGGCGGCCGTTCCATGTGGCGCGCTGGCGCGCTTCGGCCTCGGTGAAGGCGACGGCGAGGTCCGGCGCGGCGAGACAGTCCAGTTCGACCCGCGCGGCGTCTTCCAGATACCAGGCGAGGACGACGGCGGCTTCGATGCTGTCGCCGGCAACGACCGCGCCGTTGCCGCGCATGACGATGGCCGGGGCGTCGCCGAGTTGCTGCGCCAGTCGCGCCGCCTGGGCATCGTCGCGCAGCAGCAGCGGGTCGTCCCACAGCGGCGGCTGCGGATGGAAATAGCTGCCGAAACCGTGACGCGCGCGCGGCGTGCGGCGCAGCACGCTCAGGCTCATCGTCTTCGGCGGCTGGATGCGGGCGACACCGTGGACATCCGGCCGCAGGCGATAGATTTCGCGATGGATGCGCACTTCCGGCAGCACGCCATCCGGCAAGGGACCATCGATGGGCGCGACGACGCAGGGCTCGCCCGGCGCGACCAGGCCAAGCGGGCGCGCCGGCGCGACGAGGAAGCGCCGCGCGTCCAGGCGCAGGCTGCAATGGCCGTAGGCGTGCACCAGTCCGTGCCGGCCGAGTGCGCGGGCGGCGATTCGCAGGCGACGCGACAGCGCCGCGTCCACCGCCTCGCTCATGTGTTGAACTCCCGGATCGCCGGTTTTGCACCCCATTCGCAGAAACCCTTGGGGCCGAACTCGAACTGGCGCTCGCGGTAGAGCAGTTCGTCGCTGATCTCGCAGACGCCGGAGGAATACTCGTAGACCATGCCGTGCGGGCCTTCGAAATACAGGAAACGCGCGGAAGAGGTCGGATGCTTGCCCGGGCCGAACACCACTGCGATGCCGTGCTCGCGGATCAGGTTGTGCGAGCGCTGGATGTCGTCGACGCTGGCGACCTGATGGTTGATGTGCTGGATGCCGGCGCGGTCGCTGGGAAACAGGGCGATTTTGTGGTGGACGCGGTCGATGCGCAGCAGCGGCGCGTCGCCGATGCGGTCGCTGACGCGGGCGTTGCAGACCGTGGTCCAGAAGCGCTCGTCGCGCTCGACATCGGTGCTGCACAGGCCGACGTGGCTGAAACCGGTGATGCCGGCATCGCGCGCGCCGCGATAGCGGCCGGCACCCGTTTCCGGTCGCCACGCCAGTTCGATGGCGTTGCCGGTGGGATCGTCGAAGCCGATGAAGGCGCGCACGCGGCGCTGCTCGGCATCGACTGCGCTGCCCTGGCGAACGCGATGGCCGAGGCGTTCCAGCGTGGCGGCGGCTTCGTCAAGCTGCTCGCGGCGGTCGACCTCGAAGGCCAGCGTGTGCGCGGCGGGATCGCCCTCGAAGTAGGTGAGCGTGTGGGCGCGATGATCGGAGCGCAGCGACACCGCGCGCGTGCTGCGCTCCGCCACTTCCAGGCCGAGGATGGTGGTGGCGTAGTCGCGGGCGGCGTCGAGGTCGGTCGTCCCCAGGCGGACGTAGCAGACATCGCGCAGGGCGATCATGCCTTGCCGACCTCGCGCAGCGCCGGACGCGGACGCAGGGCCGCGCCGGGCTGGAACTCGGCGATGGCGCAGTCGCTGCCCCAGGCGCAATAGGACGACGGCTCGGCCGGGAACTGGCGTGGGCGGTCGTCGGGACCGATGCGGCGGCCTTCGGCGATCATGCTGAAATGCACGCCATCGGGGCCGGGAAAGCTCAGGAACGCCTGGCCGGAGGTCGGCCGCCGGCCGGGGCCGTGCGAGGCGGTCGCGCCCTGTTCGCGCAGCAGGTAATGCTGCTGCATCAGTTTGTCGACGCTTTCCACCGCGTACTCCACCGCCAGCACGCCGGCCTGTGCGGACGGATGCAGGGCGAGGCGATGGTGGGCGGCATCGAAGCCGAGATAGGCGGCGTCGCCGACCCAGTCGCGCACCGACAGACCGAACAGTTCGGTCCACAGCGCCTCGTCCTGGGCCAGGCTGGGCGTGCGCATGGCGACGGCTTCGAGGCCAGTCACGCCGCTGTCGCGCGAGGGGAAGAAGCGCCAGCCCTTGTGCTGCGGTCGCCAGACCAGTTCGACATCGAGACCGCCGGGCGTGGCGAAGGCGAGCAGCGCCTTGACCTGTCGGCGCGTCGCCAGGGCATCGTCGAAACGGGCGGCGATGCCGCGCACCGCCAGCGCCTCGGCGGCGCGGCCCAGCGCGGCGTGATCGCGCACTTCCAGGCCGATTGCCGAGCGGCCCTGGGCGGCGTCGCCCAGGATCAGGGTGTAGGCGCGGGCGTCGCTGCGCAGGGCGATCTCGCCGTCCTGGCGAAACGCTTCGCGCAGGCCCAGCGCCTGCTGCGCTTCGGCGGCGGCCTGTTCCGGCACGCGGCAGGCCAGGCGGACGTGACGCAGTTGTTCGATGGCGATGCTCATGCGGTTCTCCGAAGCGGTTGCCGGTCCGGCGCGAAGGCCGCGTCAGCCGAGCCGATGGCGGACGATGCGGGCGAACACGCTGGCCGCCACCGGCAGCAGTTCGTCGTCGAAATTGAAGGTCGGGTGGTGGCACATGGCGCTGTCCTGGCCGATGAACAGGTAGGCCCCCGGCCAGCGCTCCAGCATGTAGGAAAAGTCGTCGGAAAACGGATAGGCGCGGCGGTCGGTTTCGACCATGCCCTCGCCCAGCACTTCTTCCAGCGCCTGCGCCGCCAGCCGCGCCTGCTCGACGCCGTTGACACAGGGCGGACAGGAATGCGGAATGGTCAGCTTGACCTCGCAGCCGGAGAGCAGGGCCTGCGCCTCGCAGAGCCGGCGCAGGCGGTCGACGAGCGCCTCGTGCACCGTGGTGGACAGGGCGCGGATGGTGCCGCTGAGCGTGGCCGAGGACGGAATGATGTTGTGCGTGGTGCCGGCGCTGATCTGGCCGACATTGATCAGCGCCGCTTCCATCGGATCGATGTGGCGACCGACGATGGCGGAAATCTCCACCGCCAGGCGCGCCGCCACCTGCAAGGGATCGTTGGCCTTGTGCGGCGCGGCGGCGTGGCCGCCCAATCCTTCGATGGCGATCTCGAACACCGCCAGCGATTGCAGGGTCGCGCCGGGCCGCACGCTGGCCCGGCCGAAGCCGAGCAGGGGCATGTTGTGGAAGGCGTAGACCTCATCGCAAGGCCAGCGCTCGAACAGGCCGTCCGCGATCATCTTGATGGCCCCGCGACCACCTTCCTCGGCCGGCTGGAAGATCAGCGCGACACTGCCGCTGGCCGGCGGATGGGCGACCAGGTACTTGGCGCAGCCGAGCAGCGCCGCGGTGTGGCCATCGTGGCCGCAGGTGTGCGCGGTGCCGTCGCGCTGCGAGCGATAGGGAACGTCGTTCTGTTCCTGCATCGGCAGCGCGTCCATGTCGGCGCGCAGGCCGATGCGCGGGCCGGGCTTGCCGCTATCGATGACGGCGACCACACCGGTGCCACCCAGTCCGTCATGCACCTCCAGGCCCAGCGAAGCCAGCACCTCGGCGACCAGGGCGCTGGTGCGCACCTCCTCGAAGCCCAGTTCCGGCCAGGCATGAATCTGCCGCCGCCAGGCGGTCATCTCGGCGGACAGGGCGCGGATCGGTGCGAGGGAACCGGGTGTCGACATGACGGCCTGCGGACAGAGTGAGGGAGGCTGTGATGAGACCAGATTGCCTGTGGGCTGTCAAGCCTAATTTCGATATTTTTGCCGGGATTTGGCCACTCCGACCCGACAATCCGGCCAAAGGATTTGACTAATTTCGACTTTTTCTTCAGATTGCCGGCATGTCCTGCGCGCAGCGGCGCTCTGCCGGACAATCGCCCAACCTGCCGCCCTGGAACGCCCATGACCCCGCAAGCCGCAGCAAGCGCCAACCCGCTCCCGGTGATCAGCCATTTCATCGACGGCCGCGCCGTCGCCTCCTCGCGACCGCTGTTCGAGAACCGCGACCCGGCCAGCGGGCGCGTCCGCGGCCATGTTCACGAGGCCGACGCGGAGATCGTCGACCAAGCGGTGCAGGCGGCACGACGGGCCTTGAAGGGGCCATGGTCGACCTTCACCGATGCGCAGCGCGCCACCATCCTGCGCAAGCTGGCGCAGGGCATCCGTGACCGCTTCGACGAATTCCTCGCCGCCGAGATCGGCGACACCGGCAAACCGCAGGCGCTCGCCAGCCATCTCGACATCCCGCGCGGCGCGGCGAATTTCGACATATTCGCCGATCAGATCGCCAACGCCGCCACCGAAACCTTCCGCTCGCCGACCCCGGACGGCCGGCTGGCGCTGAACTACGGCCTGCGCACGCCGCGCGGCGTGATCGCGGTGATCTGCCCGTGGAACCTGCCGCTGCTGCTGATGACCTGGAAGATCGCCCCGGCGCTGGCCTTCGGCAACACCGTGGTGGTGAAGCCCTCGGAGGAAACGCCATCGACCACCGCCCTGCTCGGCGAGGTGATGCGCGATGCCGGCGTGCCCGATGGCGTGTTCAACGTGGTCCACGGCTTCGGCCCGGACAGCGCCGGCCAGTATCTGACCGAGCACCCCGGCGTCGATGCGATCACCTTTACCGGCGAGACGCGCACCGGCGAGGCGATCATGAAGGCCGCTGCGGTCGGCGTGCGGCCGGTGTCGTTCGAACTGGGCGGCAAGAACGCCGGCATCGTGTTTGCCGATTGCGACCTCGACGCCGCCGTCGCCGGCATCACCCGCTCGGCCTTCCTCAACAGCGGCCAGGTCTGCCTGGGCACCGAGCGCGTCTATGTCGAGCGACCGATCTTCGACGAGTTCCTGCGCCGCCTGAAGGCATCCGCCGAGGCGCTGCGGCCGGGCGATCCGAACGACGAATCGACCAGTTTCGGCCCGCTGATCAGCGAGGAACACCGGCGCAAGGTGCTGGCCTACTACGAGCGCGCCCGCACCGACGGGGCCACCGTGGTCAGCGGCGGCGGCGTGCCCGAGCTGCCCGCCGAACTGGCCGGCGGAAGCTGGGTGCAGCCGACCATCTGGACCGGGCTGGCCGAGGATTCCGCAGTGATCCGCGAGGAAATTTTCGGCCCGTGCTGTCATCTGGCACCCTTCGACCGCGAGGAGGAAGCCATCGAGCGCGCCAACGACAGTCCGTATGGCCTGGCGACCACGATCTGGACTCAGGATCTGACCCGCGCCCACCGCGTCGCCGCCGCCATCGAGGTCGGCATCGCCTGGGTCAACTGCTGGTTCCTGCGCGACCTGCGCACTGCCTTCGGGGGTGCCAAGCAGTCCGGCATCGGCCGCGAGGGCGGCGTGCACGGACTGGAGTTCTACACGGAGCTGCGCAATGTCTGCATCAAGCTTTGAGGCGCTGCTGGGCGAGGCCGGGGTACGCGAATCCGCGCGCCTGCTCGGCGCGGCGGCACGCACGCGGACGGCCTGCGATCCGGTCAGGCCGGCGCTCGAAGCACACGGCATCGACGCCGCCTACGCGGTGCAGCACCTGCTGACCGAACAGGCGCTGGCGTCCGGGCGGCGCATCGTCGGCCGCAAGATCGGCCTGACCTCGGCCGCGGTGCAGCAGCAACTGGGCGTCGACCAGCCCGACTTCGGCATGCTGTTCGACGACATGGAATACGGCGACGGCCAGGAAGTGCCGCTGTCGCGGCTGATCCAGCCCAAGGTCGAGGCCGAGATCGCCTTCGTCATGGAACGCGACCTCGACGCCGAGCGCCCTGCGCTGGGCCATGTGCTGAACGCCATCGGCTACGCGCTGCCGGCCATCGAGATCGTCGACAGCCGGGTGCGCGACTGGAAGATCGGCATCCTCGACACCATCGCCGACAACGCCTCCTCGGCGCTGTACGTGCTCGGCGGTTCGCCGAAGAAGCTCGACGGCCTGGAACTGGCGCTGTGCGGCATGTCGCTGGAGCTGCGCGGCGAGCCGGTCTCGGTCGGCTGCGGCGCGGCCTGCCTCGGCAATCCGCTCAACGCGGTGGTCTGGCTGGCGCGCACGGTGGCGCGAGTGGGCCGTCCGCTGCGCGCCGGCGACGTGGTGCTGTCCGGCGCACTCGGGCCGATGGTGCCGGTGCAGGCCGGCGACGTGTTCGAAGCGCGCATCGCCGGCCTCGGCTGCGTATCGGCCGTGTTTTCGGAGGAGTAGGCGATGGACAAGGTGAAAGTCGCAATCATCGGTTCCGGCAACATCGGCACCGATCTGATGATCAAGCTGCTGCGCCGCAACGGGCCGCTGGCGATGGCGGCGATGGTCGGTGTGGACCCGGATTCCGACGGCCTGGCGCGGGCCAGGCGCATGGGCGTCGCCGCCACCCACGAAGGTCTCGACGGCCTGCGCGCGATGCCGCTGTACCGCGACATCGGCATCGTTTTCGACGCCACCTCGGCCGCCGCACATGCGCGTCACGCCGAAGCGCTGCAAGCCGACGGCAAGCGCGTGATCGACCTGACGCCGGCGGCGCTCGGCCCCTATGCGGTGCCGGCGGTCAACCTCGATGCGCACATCGATGCGCCCAACCTCAACATGGTCACCTGCGGCGGCCAGGCGACGATTCCCGTCGTCGCGGCGGTGTCGCGCGTGGTGCCGGTGCGCTATGCCGAGATCGTCGCCTCCATCGCGTCGAAATCCGCCGGCCCCGGCACCCGCGCCAACATCGACGAATTCACCGAAACCACGGCACGCGCCATCGAATCGGTCGGCGGCGCTTTGAGGGGCAAGGCGATCATCGTGCTCAATCCGGCCGAGCCGCCGCTGATCATGCGCGACACCATCTATTGCCTGACCGAAGGCGGCGACGAGGCGGCGATCCGCGCCTCGATCCAGCGCATGGTCGCAGCCGTCGCCGGCTACGTGCCCGGCTACCGGCTGAAGCAGGACGTGCAGTTCGAAGCGCTCGATGCCGCCGCCTGCGCCGCGATCCTGCGCCAGCCGGCGGCGAAGGCCGGGCTGAAGGTCAGCGTGTTCCTCGAAGTGGAAGGTGCCGGCCATTACCTGCCGGCCTACGCCGGCAACCTCGACATCATGACCTCGGCGGCGCTGGCCGCAGCCGAGCGCATGGTGGAACTGTCGCGACAGCAGGAGGTGGCGTGATGTCCTTCGTGCCCCATGAGCGGCTGTACATCCAGGACGTGACCCTGCGCGACGGCATGCACGCCATCCGTCATCAGTACGGCGTCGACCACGTCCGCGCGATTGCCAGGGCGCTGGACGCGGCCGGCGTCGCCGCGATCGAGGTTGCCCACGGCGACGGCCTAGCCGGTTCCAGCTTCAACTACGGCTTCGGCCGCCACGACGATCTCGAATGGATCGAGGCGGTGCGCGAGAGCGTGTCGCAGGCCATCCTCACCACCCTGCTGCTGCCGGGCATCGGCACCGTGCACGACCTGCGCGAAGCGGTGTCGGCCGGCGTGCGTTCGGTGCGCGTGGCGACGCATTGCACCGAGGCCGACGTGGCGCGCCAGCACATCGAGGAGGCGCGGCGGCTCGACATCGACGTCGCCGGCTTCCTGATGATGTCGCACATGATCGAACCCGCCGCGCTCGCCGAGCAGGCGAAGAAGATGGAGAGCTACGGCGCGTACTGCGTCTACGTGACCGACTCCGGCGGCGCGCTGACCATGGACGGCGCGCGCGAGCGGGTACGCGCGCTGCGCGAGGCGCTGAAACCGGAAACCCGGATCGGCATCCACGCCCATCACAACCTGTCGCTGGGCGTGGCCAACTCCATCGTCGCGGTGGAGCACGGCGTGACCCGCGTCGACGCCTCGCTGGCCGGCATGGGTGCGGGTGCCGGCAATGCGCCGCTGGAAGTGTTCATCGCCGCCGCCGAGCGCATGGGTTGGGATCACGGCTGCGACCTGTTCAGATTGATGGACGCCGCCGAGGATCTGGTGCGGCCACTGCAGGATCGCCCGGTGCGGGTCGACCGCGAGACGCTGAGCCTGGGTTATGCCGGCGTCTATTCCAGTTTCCTGCGCCACGCCGAGAAGGCCGCCGCCGATCATGGCCTCGATGTGCGCTCGATCCTGATCGAACTGGGCGAGCGGCGCATGGTCGGCGGGCAGGAGGACATGATCGTCGACGTGGCGCTGGATCTGGTTCAGCAGCGCAAGCGCAAGGCGGACGCCGCATGACGAGCGCCATGATCCGTTTTCCCTTCTCCCCCCGGGAGAATGTGCCCGTCGGGCGAATGCGGGTGCGAGCGAAGCACGGCACTACCATCTCGCGGCGAGGTTTGCCTGTCGTACTTCGCCCGAACCCTCACCCCAACCTCTCTCCCGGCGGGAGAGGGGCTTACGAGATCGCCTGATGACCGACATCGCCGCCCTCGCCGAACGGCTGGACAACGCCGCCCGCCACGCCACCGCCACGCCGCAGCTCGAACAGCCGATCACGCTGGACGAGGCCTACGCCGTGCAGCGCGCCAGCATCGCGCGTCGGCTGGCGCGCGGGGAAACCCGCGTCGGCATCAAGATGGGCTTCACCAGCCGCGCCAAGATGGTGCAGATGGGCGTCTCCGACCTGATCTGGGGCCGCCTGACCTCGGCGATGCTGATCGAGGACGGCGGCAGCATTTCGCTGAAGGATTACGTGCATCCGCGCGTCGAGCCGGAGGTCGCCTTCCTGATCGGCAGGCCGCTGTCCGGCCGGGTCACCGCGATGCAGGCGCTGGCCGCTGTCGAGGCGGTGGCGCCGGCGCTGGAGATCATCGATTCGCGTTACCAGAACTTCCGCTTCTCGCTGACCGACGTGGTCGCCGACAACAGCTCCTCGTCCGGTTTCGTGGTCGGGCCGTGGTCCTCGCCGGCCACCGACCTGTCGAACCTCGGCCTGGTGATGGCCTTCGACGGCCGTCCGCAGGCGTTCGGCTCCAGCGCCGCCATCCTCGGCCATCCGCTGCGCTCGCTGGTGGCCGCCGCGCGGGTGGTGGCCGAAGCCGGCGAAAGCCTTTCTCCCGGCGATATCGTGCTGGCCGGCGGTGCCACCGCCGCCAGTGCGCTGGCGGCCGGCGTCTTCGTTGCGCTGGCCATGCAGTCGCTCGGCCGCTGCGGCTTCCACGTCAGGGACTGACCCATGCCATTGATCCACGCCAGCATCATGACCGGCCGCAGCCACGCGCAGAAGGCCGCCTTCGCCAAGGCGGTGACCGAGGCCGCCGCGCAGCATCTCGGCGCGCCCGCCGCGGCGGTGCGGGTCATCTTCCACGAAGTGCCGCCCAGCGACTGGTTCACCGCCGGCGAACCGAAGGCAGTGCCGGCCGAGCCGCGCTGACCGTCGCCCGCCGCGCCCTGCGATCCCTTGCCGAGCAAGCCGACCATGTCCGAAGCCGTGTCCAAGCCCGCCGTCGACGCCGCTGCGTCCAGGTGGCCGCTGTTGATCGTGGTGACGCTGGCGGTGACCGCGCTGACCGAATGGATCGGCGCGCTGCCGATTGCCCTGGGCAAGGCGCAGATCGTCATCCTGCCGATGCTGACGGCGCTGCTGCTGACCACCCTGCTGGCGGTCTGGCATCGACGCTTTCCGCCGCTGCTGCAACTGGACCTGGCAGCGCAGCGGCAGGCCGACCGCCTGCTCGACACGGCGCTGTTGCTGTTCATCGTCAAGCTCGGCCTGATGGCCGGTGCCAACATGGATGCGCTGCGCGCGGTCGGCTGGGCGCTGGCCTTCCAGGAACTGGGCCACGCCTTCGGCACCATGGTGCTGGCGCTGCCGCTGGCGCTGCTGCTCGGCATCAAGCGCGAGGCGGTCGGCGCGACCTTCTCCATCGGCCGCGAGACCGGCATGGTCATCATCGGCCAGCGCTACGGCATGCAGTCGGCGGAAGGACGCGGCGTGCTGGCCGAATACATCACCGGCACCGTGCTCGGCGCGGTCTACATCTCGTTGCTGGCCGGCGTGGTCGCCTCGCTCGGCATCTTCGACCTGCGCTCGCTGGCGATGGCCGCCGGCATCGGCTCGGGCAGCATGATGGCGGCGGCGCTGGGGCCGATCACGCTCGGCCAGTCGCCGGAATTCGCCCGCGAGCTGACCGCCATCGCCGGTGCCGCCAACCTGATCGCCGGCGTGGTCGGCTTCTATTTCGCCGCCTTCATCACCCTGCCGCTGTGCAACTGGCTGTACGGCAGGCTGGAACCGCTGCTCGGCCGCAGCGCGCTGGCGCGCCGGGCACCATCGACCACCGACCTGGACACGCAAGCCGACGCGCCTGACGACGGCGCTTCCGCAGTCGCCGATGGCCTGCTGGCGCTGGCGCTGATGGTGGTCGGCATCACCCTGAGCAACTGGATCGGGCACGGCGTCGGTCCGGCGCAGACCCTGCCCGGCGTGGCCATCCTGGTCGGCATCGGCCTGCTCGGCCTGCTGCTCAAGCGGCTGATCCCGGCGCTGCCGCTGATGCTGTTCCTCGCCGTGTTCGCCACCCTGGCGACGCTGGACCTCGCCTGGCCGCTGGCCGGCCGGGTCGCCGAGATCGTCCAGCCGGTGCAGTTCATGAGCCTCACCACCACCGTGCTCGGCCTGGCCGGCTTCTCCGTCGCGCGCAAGCTGCCGATGTTCCGCCGCCTCGGCTGGCGTATCGTGCTGGTGTCGCTGACCGCCGCCAGCGGGGCCTTCCTTGGCTCGGCCACGGTGGCCGAGTTCTTCCATTGATCCGGTCGTCGCCAGCGGCGTCGGATCGCCGTCCTGCAGGAGGCTCGTGGATGTCCGCCATCGGTAATCGAATCGCGCCGCGCCACGCGCTGACGCTGGCGCTGCTGGTCGCCTTGTCCACGCCGACGCCGGCCCAGTCGGTCGACCCGGCAACGCTGGAACAACTGCGCCAGGAATTGCAGGCACTGAAGGCGGAGCAGGCCGAGCGTGATCGCGCCATCCGCCGCATCGAGGAAGCACTGGACCGCTTGCAGGGCGACGTCGCACCGCATGGCGAACTCGAACCCGAACCCGCTCCGGCCCAGGCCGCGACCACGGCGGCCGCCGCGCCAACGCTGGCCAGCGCCACGGCCGACACTGCGCCGCGCCTGAAGATTTCCGGCGACGCCCGCGTGCGCGCGCAGGGCGACTGGTCCGACGACGACGGCAAGAACCGCCTGAGCATGCAGTTCCGTGGTCGCCTCGGTGCCACTTGGGCGGCGACCGACCGTCTGACCGTCGGCGCGCGCCTCGCCACCGGCGATGCCGATGATCCGAACAGCGTCGACGTGCAGCTTTCCAACTGGCTGGACGACCTCGACATCAGCCTCGACCAGGCCTATCTGCGCTACGACATCGGCCATGCCGAGCTGTACGCCGGCAAGATGCCGCAGCCGTTCAAGCGCACCGAGCTGGTCTGGGACGGCGATGTCAATCCGCAGGGTCTGGCGATCCGCCACGGCCTGCCGCTGGCCGGCGGCGGCACGCTGCGCAGCAACGCGCTGTACTTCGTCGTCGACGAATCCGCCGGCGGACCGGACAGCGAGATGCTCGGCCTGCAACTGGGCTACGACTCGCCGCGCGGCGGCGACTGGCGTTTCGATGCCGCGCTGGCCTACTACCATTACGACCTCGGTAGCCTGGCCGGTGCCGATGCCGGTGACTTCCGCAGCAACCTGCGCGGCGCGGACGGCCGCTACCTGTCCGACTTCCATCTCGCCAACGCCCTGCTCGGCGTCGATTACCACGGTTTCGGCGAGCGCTGGCCGCTGCGTCTGGTGGCCGATTACGTGAAAAACCTCGGTGCCTGGAACGACGCCGACAGCGGCTATGGCGTCGACCTGATCCTCGGCAAGGCGGCCCGACCCGGCGACTGGCGTTTCACCTACGGCTACGCCATGACCCAGGCCGATGCGGTGCTGGCGGCGTTCTCGCAGGACAGCATCGGCATCGGCACCAATTACCGTCTGCATGCACTGACCGCCGATTTCGTCCCCTGGCCGAAGACCACGCTGAGCGCGGTCTGGTACCACTACCGGCCTTACGAGGCGGCGTGGGCGGGGGCCAATGCGCCGCGCGACTGGCTGGACCGGCTGCGGCTGTCGCTGATGGTCAGCTTCTAGGGCGGCGCGCTGGCTCGCGCCGCCCGGCCGCCGGGAGGCCGTCAGTCGGCGATGAAGTCGAAGCGCTGCTGCGCGCGGTGGGTTCGGCCGCTGGGCTCGAACTTCCACTTCTCCAGCGCACGCACCGAGTCGCGTTCGAACATCCCGGTGGGTTCGGCGGCCATCACCTTGAGGTCGTCGACCGAGCCATCGGCCTGGATGGTGAAGGCGATCACCACCCAGCCGGAAATGCCCTGGCGACGCGCCCTGGCGGAATAATTGGGATTGAAGCTGGTCACCAGGACCGGCAAGCCTTCCGGACTGCTGCTGCGCAGGCCCTCGCGGGCGGCGGCGAGGGCGTTGCTGTGGTTGCGCCGGTAGCGCTGCACGCTGGGCGAGTTGGCCTGGGTCTTCTCCAACATGCCGATGATGCGCCCGGCATCGACCAGTTCACCCTTGGCCAGCGCGTCCTCGACGCGCTCCAGCCCGGCCTGGAACAGTTCGTTGAGCGAATACTGCGCCTGCTGCACCGGCGAGGTGCCGGCCATGGCGTCGGTCAGCCGGCGGGTCTTCGGCTCGGCGCTGGCGTCGGGATGCTCGACCACCTGGAGGTACAGCGAAAAGGCGTTGCCCTCCTCCGGGTCGAAGGTCTTGCCGGCCTCCTGGGCGAGGCGCGCCTCCTGCAGCAGTTGCTCGATCGACGCCTGCCCGGACTGGGCGGCGGCCGGGGCGGCGAGGAACAGCGTCGCGCACAGCATGATGATCAGCGCGCGACAGGCACGGTGCATCGGGTACGGCATGGACTCATCCCCACTGGAACCACGAGGGAACTGTAACAGTGCGCCAGACTTGAGTTATGGCGCAGCGCAACATAAGCGGTCCGCCACGGCGACCGAACCATACGCCGGCGGATCGCCGGGCGGGCAGAACCGGCCGTTCAGGCGGCGGCGGGGGTTTCCATCGAGCTGATCGGCCGCTCGCCGGCCGGGCGGTTGTACCGGTAGGGCGGCGTGGACAGCACCATTTCGGCCATGCTGCAGGCCAGTTCGCGCTCGGCCAGCACGGCCCCGTCGGCACCGTGTTCGAGCAGGTGGCGCACCTCGGCCTCGCTGTGCGCGCGGGCGAACACGCTGAGCTGCGGATTGGCGGCACGCAGGCGGCTGACGATCTCGCCCGCCTCCAGCGCCTGCGCCACGGCGATCACCGCGATCCGCGCCCGATCCAGCAACGCCTCCTCCAGCACCCGTGGCGAAGCGGCGTTGCCGCGAATGGCCGGCAGGCCGGCCGCGTGCGCGCGGCGCACGTGCTCGCCGTCGCTGTCGATGATCAGCACATTGAGGCCGCGCTCCTGCAGCAGGTTGGCGAGGTGGCTGCCGACGCGGCCGTAGCCGATGATGACGGCGTGATCCTCGGCGACCAGGGCCGGTCCCGATGGCGGCTCCGGCTCGCTGGGTCGCAGCGCCGCCTCGGCCGCTTCGCGACGCGCCAGCCAGCGATCCAGCAGGGCGAACACCAGCGGGTTGGCGATGATCGATATCAGCGCGCCGGCCAGCACCAGGTCGCGACCGACCGGCGGCAGGATCGCCAGTGCCACGCCGAGGCCGGCGAGGATGAAGGCGAATTCGCCGATCTGCGCCAGGCTGGCGGAAATGGTCAACGCGGTGGAGGTCGGATGGCCGAAGGCGCGCACGATCAGGAACGCCGCCACCGACTTGCCGAAGATGATGATGGTCACCGTGGCGAGCACGGCGAACGGCTGTTCGATCAGGATGCGCGGGTCGAACAGCATGCCGACCGAGACGAAGAACAGCACCGCGAAGGCGTCGCGCATCGGCAGCGAATCATTGGCGGCGTCGTGGCTGAGTTCGGACTCGTTGAGCAGCATGCCGGCGAAGAACGCGCCGAGCGCGAAGGAAACGCCGAACAGATGCGCCGCACCAAACGCCACGCCCATCGCGATGGCGAGGATGGACAGCGTGAACAATTCGCGCGAACCGGTGCCGGCGACGCTCTCCAGGAGGCGCGGGATCAGCCGCCGGCCGACCACCAGCATGAAGGCGACGAAGGCCGCGACCTTGCCCAGGGTGATGCCCAGGGTCAGCAGGATGCTGCCCAGCGACGGACTGGACGCCTCGCCGCCCTCGCCGCTGGCCGCCAGCACGCCGGCCAACGCCGGCAGCAGCACCAGGGCCAGCACGCAGACCAGATCCTCGACGATCAGCCAGCCGACCGCGATGTGCCCGCGCAGGGTGTCGAGCAGGCGGCGTTCCTCCATCGCCCGCAGCAGCACCACGGTGCTGGCGGTGGACAGGGCGAGGCCGAACATCAGCCCCTGCGGCAGACTCCAGTCCATGAACCAGCCCATCGCCGCGCCAAGCACGGTGGCGGCGGAAATCTGCACGACGGCACCGGGCACGGCGATGTTGCGCACCTTCAGCAGGTCGCCGAGCGAGAAATGCAGGCCGACGCCGAACATCAACAGGATCACGCCGATCTCGGACAGCTCGTTGGCCAGGTGCTGATCGGCGGTGAAGCCCGGCGTGAACGGCCCGACCACGATGCCGGCGAGCAGATAACCCACCAGCGGCGATACCTTGAACCGATTGGCCACCGAGCCGAACACGAACGCCGTGACGAAGCCAACGGCAAGCAGGGCGATCAGTGGCGTATCGTGGGGCATCGGGCGGCGGGCCTTCGGGTCGGGGAGCGACGCCGACCCGCGCATGACGCCAGCCGACCCGCCATGGTAACGGCGTGACACCGCCCGCGCGCAAGCAAAGATGAACATTCGCGGGCGGATAATGTCCCCGACGGAGCGCTCGCCGAGGCATCCGTCGAGCCCTTCCCGACCCACTCCGAAAAGGCCGACCATGCAGCCCCTGCCCGCCGACATGCCGACCGACGCCCACGCGCAGCCCGCCCAGGTCGTGCTCGACCGCCTGTGCGTGCGCCCGCAGCAGGGCCTTGCCAGCGACGAGGCGGCGGCGCGACTGGCGCGCTTCGGCCGCAACGCCCTGCCGGTCGCCAAACCGCGCTCGCTGACGGCGCGCTTCCTGGCGCAACTGGGCAATGCGCTGATCCTGTTCCTGCTCGCCGCCGCCGTGGCGGCAGCGGCGCTGGGCCATTACGTCGATGCCGGAGTGATCGTCGTCGTGGTGCTGGTCAACGCCATCGTCGGCCTGACCCAGGAGGGCAAGGCGGAACAGGCGCTGGCCGCGCTGCGGGCGATGCTGTCGCCGCAGGCGCGCGTGCTGCGCGACGGCCAGCGGCGGATCGTCGACGTCGGTGAACTGGTCCCCGGCGACATCGTCCTGCTCGACGCCGGCGACCGCGTGCCGGCCGACCTGCGCCTGTTTCGCGGCAACGGCCTGCTGATCGACGAATCGATCCTGACCGGCGAATCGGTGG
>JBAYTD010000024.1:0-25678 GCA_041675805.1 Lysobacteraceae bacterium | reverse complement strand
CGCGCGCAGTTCGCGGATTTCGTGCCCGACCAGGGCACCGCCGGTTTCCGCCCGCACGCCGACCAGTTGCGCGCGGCCGTCGGCGAAATCCAGCACCTGCAGCGCGCCCGGATACTCGACCAGCCATTGCACGTGGCGACAGACCAGGTCCTCCGGGCTGATCGCCACGTCCACCGCCGCCCGCGCCTTGCCGGTCAGCTCCGGATGTTGCAGATACTCCGCCTCGCGCAGCCGGGCGATCTTCGACGGTGTCTTGTAAACGATGTCGGCGACCTGGCAGGCGACCAGGTTGACCTCGTCGCTGGAGGTGACCGCGATCACCAGTTCGGCGTCCTCCGCGCCGGCCTGGCCCAGCGTGCTGGGCAGCGAGGCGTGCCCGTGCACGGTGCGGATGTCCAGCCGCTCGGCCAGCGCCGCCAGCCGCGTGCCATCGGTGTCGACCACGCTGATGTCGTTGTTCTCGCCGACCAGGGCCGCCGCCAGCGAGGAACCGACCTGGCCGGCACCAAGGATGATGATCTTCATGCAGGCAGCATACGGCGCTCGGGGACCGGGCTGCATTGTGCGCGTCGGCGGCGTTTTCGTCTGCCCTGGCGCTGACGCACCGATGACGGTTCAACGCGGTCGGCAAGCGGGCGATAATTCGGCATGTTCGATCATCGCCAGATTCGCCGCGCCTTCGCCCGCGCCGCGCCCGGATACAGCGCCTTCGCCGCCCTGCAGGCCGAGGTGGAATCGCGCCTGCTGGAGCAACTGGACGCCGTTGCGGCCGCACCGGCGCGGGTGCTCGACCTCGGCAGCGGGCCGGGCAAGGCCGCCGCCGCCATCAAGCGGCAATGGCCGCGCGCCCAGGTGCTGGCGTTGGACATCGCCCTGCCGATGCTGCGCCTGCAACGGCAGGGCTGGTGGAAGCCGGCCGCGCGCCGCGTCGAGCGCGTCTGCGCCGACGCCCGCGCCCTGCCGCTGGCCGACGCCAGCCTCGACCTGCTGTTTTCCAACCTGTGCCTGCAATGGGTCGACGACCTGCCGGCGACGCTGGACGGCTTCCGCCGCGTGCTGCGGCCGGACGGCCTGCTGCTGTTCTCCACCTTCGTCGACGACACCCTGTGGGAGCTGCGCCAGGCTTTCGCCGAGGCCGATCCGGGGCGACCCCACGTCAGCGGCTTCCTGCCCCTGCAAACCGTCGGCGACGCCCTGCTCGCCGCCGGTTTCCGCGACCCGGTGCTGCACGTCGACCGCTTCCATCTCGACTATGCCGAGCCGATGGCCCTGCTGCGCGAACTGCATGGTCTGGGCGCGGGCAACGCGATGGCCGACCGCCGCCGCGGCCTGACCGGCAAGCAGCGCATGCGCGCCGCGCTGGCCGCCTATCCGCGCGCCGCCGGGCAGGAGCGCATCGTGGCCACCTACGATGTCGCCTACGTACAGGCGTTTGCCCCCCAGCCCGGCCAGCCGCGCCGATTGGGCGGTGCCGACGTGGTCGGCTTCCCGGTCGAGTCGCTGCGCCGGCGCAAGCCTCAGTCGCCGACCTGAGTCAGCCAGTCCCGCAAGTTGTAGTAATTGCTGACCCGGCTGATGCGGCCGTCGCGGATGTCGAAGAACGCCCCGCCCGGCAGCACGTGGTTCTGCCCGCTGGCCGCCGGCAAACCCTCGTCAGTGGCCAGTTACTCGCCGTGTACCACGTACTCCGCCGCCGCCCGCGCGCCGTCTGCGGAGGCGAACACCACGATGTCCTCCAGCCGCTCGCGGTAACTGCGGTTCATGCGGGCGAGAAAGGCGCGAAACGCCTCACGCCCGGTTTCGCGCGGCCCTTGGTTGAGGTCATGCGCCACGTCGTCGGTCAGCTTCTCCACCATGCCTTCCCAGTCGCCTTGGTTGAAGGCGGCGTAGTAGGCAGTGATCAACGCATGAGATTGGGCGGAGTCGGTGGCCATGATGGGAACGCGTCTAATCAATGACGCAATGCAGCGTTGTGCCGTCAAAGCTGCAAACAATGGATTCTGACGCGTCATTGGAGCTGGAAAAGATCGCCCCCAGGCGTGCAAGATGATGTCGCATGTAGAGCAACGAAGAGGCACCGGTCCAAACGCCGGAAGCATTGGCAGGGGATTCGGGGATGAATTCACCATCCGCCGTTCGGCTGCTCAGTTCGATATAATCCGCCTGTCCCGCGCCTGGCTTGAATTCGTAAATCGCGTAGCTGCCATCATCGAATTCAAGCTTGACGGTGATCGTGATTTCACCGGACACCTGCATTGCCGACATCACGTAGGAAACAACCGTGGAGACGACCGCTTGTGTGATGGGGATGCCCTCCATGGCAATATGGCTGGCAATCTGCATTCTCAAGTTGTGATTCCATGCCACATCGAATGCCGTTCGGCCAGCGAGAGTTGGCCACCAATCGCTGGCATCCACCTCGACCAAGGCATTCATCGTGCCACCCGTCAGTCCGTGGAACTGCACGAAATTGTCGATGATGTCCCGTTCTGCCTGCGGAACCCCGCGCATCTCTGTGGCACCGTAATTGAAACCAGCCTCTTCCTCGACCAGATATCTCCTGGCTTCGCCATCCGGAAGGCTGTAGAGCGTGTGTATGCCGGGCCCGAAGCGAACCGCCTTGTTGGCCATGGCGGTTTCATTGCAGCCGTCACAGCGAACAAGGATGGCCTCTGCATGGAAAGATACCGCGAAGAAACAGGCAGTTGCCACGATCATGAAAATTCTTTTCAATTCGAAGTTCCTTTTTATCGATCACTTTTAATGATAACCATATTAAGTTTTTTTTCAACCCGAACGAAAATCGGAGCGCGATCGATTCACGCCGAATTCATGAAATCCGCAGAGGCCATCACCCCGACCTCCTGCCAATCAGGCCATGGACTTGATCGGGTTCTGCGCCTAGGCTGCGACGGTTTCCCAATCAGCGACCGTCATGATGGACTCCCAAGCGCCCAGCCCGCCCATTCGCCTTGCCGACTACCGTCCGCCTGCATGGCGCGTGACGGATGTGCAATTGCTGTTCGATCTGGATGCCGAGGCGACGGAGGTCGACGCGCGATTGCATCTGCTGCCCGATCCGGCGCAGCCCGGCGCGGCGTTGGAACTGGACGGCGAGGGGCTGGAACTGTTGTCGATCCGGCTCGATGGCGAGCTGCTGCCGGCCGCGCGCTATGCGCTGGATGAGCGCCGCCTGCGCATCCACGGTCTGTCCGGTCCCTGCGTGCTGGAGACCCGCGCCCGCATTCATCCGGCCGGCAACACCCGGCTGGAAGGGCTGTACGCCAGCGGCGGGATGCTGCTGACGCAGTGCGAGGCGCAGGGCTTTCGCCGCATCACCTGGTTTCCGGATCGTCCCGACGTGCTGGCCCGCTACACGGTGGAACTGCGCGCCGAGCGTTCGCGCCATCCGGTGCTGCTGAGCAATGGTGACCGCGTGGCCGACGGCGTTCTGCCCGATGGCCGGCACTTCGTACGCTGGGTCGATCCGCATCCCAAGCCGAGCTATCTGTTCGCCCTGGTCGCCGGCGACATCGACTGCGTGCAGGCAGCCTACGTCACCAGCGAAGGCCGCGAGGTGAGCGTGCGCGTGTGGACGGCACCGGCCGACGTGCCGCGTTGCCGACATGCACTGGACTGCGCCCTGCGCGCGCTGCGCTGGGACGAGCAACGCTTCGGCCGCGCCTATGACCTGGACCAGTTCAACATCGTCGCCGTGCACGACTTCACCATGGGCGCGATGGAAAACAAGGGCCTCAACATCTTCAACGCGCGCTACATCCTGGCCGACCCGGACAGCGCCACCGATGCCGATTTCGAGGCCATCGAATCGGTGATCGGGCACGAGCACTTCCACAACTGGAGCGGCAACCGGGTCACCCTGCGCGACTGGTTCCAGTTGTCGCTGAAGGAAGGCTTCACCGTGTTCCGCGACCAGGAGTTCACCGCCGACCTGCATTCGCGGGCGATGAAGCGCATCGACGATGTGCGCCTGCTGAAGAGCCGCCAGTATGTCGAGGATTCCGGCCCGCTGGCGCATCCGGTGCGCCCGACCGAGTACGCCGAAATCAACAACTTTTACACCGTCACCGTGTACGAGAAGGGTGCCGAGATCGTCCGCATGCTGCACACCCTGCTCGGCGAGGATGCCTTCCGCCGTGGCAGCGATCTGTACTTCGACCGCCATGACGGTCAGGCCGTCACCATCGAGGATTTCCTTGCCGCGATGAGCGCGGCCAGCGGGCGCGATCTGGGCCAGTTCGCGCGCTGGTACGCGCAGGCCGGCACGCCGGTGCTGCGCGTGGATGAAGGCTGGGACGCCGCGCGCGGCGAGTACGTCCTGACGATCAGCCAGTCGACGCCGCCGACGCCGGGCCAGCCGCACAAGCTGCCGCTGCACGTTCCGCTGGCCTGGGCGCTCTACGATGCCGACGGCATCGCCATCGCGGCCCTGCCGCAGAGCGACGCGGCGGTGCGTCCCGGCCTGGTCGAACTGACCGCCGACCGCCATGTCCTGCGCTGGTCGGGGCTGGCCGCCAAGCCGCTGCCGGTGTTCCTGCAGGCGCTGTCCGCGCCGGTGCGGCTGGAGGTTGATTACAGCGCCGCCGACCTCGCCCGCATCGCCCGCGTCGAACCCGACGCCCTGACCCGCTGGGAGGCGATCCAGCGCCTTGCCGGCGATGCCCTGCTGCAACGCGGGCACGATCCGGCCGCCGCCCGCGCGGCGCTGATCGAGGTTCTGGGCGCGCTGCTGGCCGATCCCGCGCAGGACCCGGCCTTCGTCGCCGAGTGCCAGCGCCTGCCGGACGTGTGGACGCTGGCCGACCAGTGCGCGGCCATCGACCTGGATGCCCTCGTCGCCGCCCGCGACGGCCTGCTCGATGAGCTGGCGAGCCGCCATGCGCCACTGTGCGCCGAGGTCTACCAGCGCCTGCGCGCCGCCCATCGCGGCGACGCCTTCGATGCCGCCGCCATCGCCGCCCGCCGGCTGATCGCCGTGTGCCTGGAGCGGCTGACCCGGCGCGATCCCGAGGCCGTGCTGGCCCATGCCCAGTTCGATGGCGCGCGCGGCATGAGCGAGCGCCTCGACGCGCTGGCCTGCCTGGTCCACGCCGACGCGCCGCGCGCCCGCGATGCGCTGGCACGGTTCGCCGCGCGTTGGCGCGACGACCCGCTGGTCACCGACAAGTGGCTCGGCATCCTGGTCACCCGCCCGTATCCGGACGCCGTCGACGACGTCCGCGCCCTGCTCGCCGACCCGGCGATCTGGCAGCCCGCCAACCCCAACCGCGTGCGCGCCATCCTCGGCAGCTTCGCCCGCAACAACCCGCAGGCCTGCCACCGTCCTGACGCTGCCGGCCATGCCCTGCTGTTTGCCGGCATTGCCCGGATCGACGCCATCAACCCGCAGGTCGCCGCCCGCCTGATCGGCGCACTGGAGCCGTGGAAACGGCTCGACCCGGTTCGCCGCGCAAGCATCGAAAGCGGCCTGCGCCAACTGCTGGACGCCGCCCCGTCCACCGACGCCCGCGACATGCTGGAGCGGCTGCTGGCCTGAGCCGGTTTGCCCTCGCGCCCGGTCAACGAGCCGCTGCCGCCGCGCTGAGTATCGACAGGCCGCGCGCGGCGGTGCATCGTGTCGGCATCGACCACAGACGGAGAAGGCTCATGGGCAAGGGCAGGGTCTGGATGCTGGCAGCGCTGCTGTCGGCAGGGCTGGCGCAGGCGGAAATGCGCGTGCAAACGGTCGAATGGACACTCGACGGGCAGCCCTACAGCGGCCATGTCGTGTACGACGACCAGGGCGGCCCGCGCCCCGGCCTGGTGATGGTGCCGAACTGGATGGGCGTCACCGACGCTGCCGTGGAGCGGGCGCGCGAACTGGCCGGCAGCGATTACGTGGTGCTGGTGGCCGACATGTACGGCAAGGACGTGCGGCCGGCCGACGCCAAGGCGGCCAGCGCCCAGGTGGCGGCCCTGTACGCCGACCGCGATGCGCTGCGGGCGCGGGCGGCGAAGGCGGTCGAGACGCTGCGCGGCAATGCGTTCGGGGCACCGCTGGACGCCGAACGCCTCGGCGCGGTCGGTTTCTGCTTCGGCGGCACCACGGCGCTGGAACTGGCCCGCGCCGGCAGCGATCTGGCCGGCGTGGTCTCGCTGCACGGCGGCCTGACAACGAGCCACCCCGCCACGGCAACGCCGACAGCCGCCGTGCTGGTGCTCAACGGCGCAGCGGATCGCGCCGTGACGGCGGAGGATATCGCCGCCTTCGAGACGGAAATGGATGCGGTCGACGCCGACTGGCAGTTCGTCAACTTTGCCGACGCGGTGCACTGCTTCGCCGAGCCCAGTGCCAACTCACCGCCCGGCTGCCTCTACCACGAGCGCTCCGCCAAGCGCGCCTACCGCTATCTGCATGACTTCTTTGCCGAGCGTTTCGACAGGCGTTGATGGGTTCAATGCGGGTGGGTGATTGGTGATTGGTGATTGCGGGGCCTGGTGTTTGGTGGCCGCATGCTCGTGACGGCCACGCTCATGCCGACAATCTTGCCGCTGCCGCTGGCTGGTCGAACAGAAAGCCTTGGCCGATGCGGCAGCCCAGGGCCAGCAGGCAGTCGCGCTGGCGCTCGGTTTCGACGCCTTCGGCGACCACTTCCAGGCGCAGGGCGTCGGCCAGGGCGAGCACGGTGCGGACCACCGCTTCGCTGGCACCGTGGCGGGCGCTGCCCAGGTCGGTGACGAAGGAGCGGTCGATCTTCAGGGTCTGGAACGGAAAGCGATGCAGGTAGCCGAGCGAGGAATAGCCGGTGCCGAAATCGTCCAGCGCGACGTGGACGCCGGCCTCGCGCAGGGTGCGCAGGGTTTCGCAGACCTGGTCGGGGTTTTCCAACAGGGCGTCCTCGGTCAGTTCCAGCCGCAGTTGGCCGGTGCCAAGGCGATGGCGGGCGATCAGGTCGAGCAGGGCGGCACCGATGTCGGGTGAGCGGAAGTGGCGGGCACCGACATTGATGGCGACGTAGCGATCACTGCGGCCCAGCCGCGCGGCGTCGGCGCAGGCCTGCTCGAAAATCTGCCAATCGATCTGTTCGGCCAGGCCGTTCTCGCGCGCCACGTCGATGAAATCCGCCGGCAGCAGCAGGCCGCGCTCGGGGTGATGCCAGCGCAGCAGGGCCTCATGGCCGACCGCCACGCCATCCTCCAGCCGGACGATGGACTGGTAATGCGGCTCGAACTCGCCGCGCAGCACGGCGCGGCGCAGGTCGCCTTCCAGATCGAGCAGGCGCAGCGCCTCGCGGTGCAGGGCCTCGTCGAACATCTCGAAGCGCTGCCGGCCACGCTCCTTGGCGCGGTACATGGCGACATCGGCGTCGCGCAGCAGTTCTTCGGCGCTGCGATAGCGCGGATGCGACAGCGCCACGCCGATGCTGGTGGAGGTGAACACTTCCTTGCCGGCCAGATGCATTGGCTGACGCATCGCCGCCAGCACGCGGCGGGCGACGCGCTCGACATCGGCCTGGTCCTCGAACTGTTCCAGCAGGACGGCGAATTCGTCGCCACCGAGCCGGGCGACCAGGTCGGGCGCGCGCACGCAGCCGGCGAGCCGGTTGCCGGCTTCCTTGAGCATTTCGTCGCCGATCAAGTGGCCGACGCTGTCGTTGACGATCTTGAAGCGGTCGAGATCGAGGAACAGCACGGCGAAACGGAAGTCCGGCTCAGTCTGGGCACGACGCAGGGCGCGCTGCAGGCTGTCCAGCAGCGAGGTGCGATTGGGCAGGCCGGTCAGGCCGTCGTGGAGGATTTCATGCTTCAGGCGGCTTTCGACCCGTTCGCGTTCGCGCACCTGGCCGCGCAGCTCGCTGACCGCCTCGGCCAGTTCGCGGGTGCGCTGCTCGACCCGGCGTTCCAGTTCGGCACGCGCCTGATGGCGCAAAAGGGCGGTCAGGATGTGGTGGGCAACATAGCCGAGCAGGTCGCGGTCGGACTCGCTGAAGCGGATTTGCGGATCGTAACTCTGCACCACCACGGCGCCGCGCACCTCGCCGTCCAGCGTCATCGGCACGCCCAGCCAGTGCTCGCTGAGCGGACCGAAGGCAGGGTTGTGCTGGTCGCGCCGGCGGCCAAGCCGGGCGTGGATCTCGCGCGACGAACCGAGCAGCGGCCGGCCGTGGCGCAGCAGGGCGACGGTCAGGCTGTCCTCCATCAGGGCGGCGGCGATTTCTTCTTCCGGATCGGGGATTTCCTCGTCGCGCGAGTCGGCGAAGTAGACGTAGCGCAGGGTGTCGCGCTCGCGCTCGTAGAGGACGATGAAGAAGTTTTCCGCGTACATCAGGCTGCCGACCACGGCGTGCACGCGGGCCAGCATGTCGCCGACCGCCAGTTCGCTGCTGGCCAGATCGGCGATGCGGAACAGCGCCGCCTGCAGGCGTTCGCTGCGCTTGCGCTCGGCCACTTCGCGTTGCAGGTGGCGGTTGCTCAGCGCCAGTTCGCGGGTGCGCTGCTCAACCCGCCGTTCCAGCTCCTCGTGCGCCTGCCGCCGCAGCAGGGCGGTGAAAATGTGGTGGGCGACGTAGCCGAGCAGGTCGCGGTCGGCCTCGCTGTAGCGGATGTCCGGCTGGTAGCTCTGCACCACCACCGCGCCACGCACCTCGCCGCCGGCCAGCACCGGCACGCCCAGCCAGTGCTCGCTCGACGGCCCGTTGCCGGGGTCGACGACGATGCCCAGTTCGCGCACCAGTTCGACCGACGGACCCATCAGCGGCCGGCCCTCGCGGATCACCGCCAGGGTCAGGCTATTGGGCAGGGTGTCGATCGGGATCGCCTGCGCCGGGTCCGGCACGAGGGCATCCTGGCTGTCGGCGAAATAGACAAAGCGCAGGGTGGCCGAGGGCGCGTCGTACAGCGCAATCAGGAGGTTGGGCGCGTACATCAGCCGCGCCAGCACGGCGTGCATGCGCGACAGCATGCGGCCAAGGTCCAGCCCGGAGGCGGACAGCTCGGCGATCTCGTACAGCGCGGTATGCAGTTCGCCGGTGCGGCGGGCGTCGAGGTCGAAAGCCGTCCTGGTCCCGACCTGCTCGTTGTCACCGGATTGTGCGCGGACCTCCCCCATGCGGGTACACGCGAAGTTCATGGCTGTGCGGCGAGTGTACGCCTCCCCGCCTGCGCCTGCCGTCGCGCCCGCGCCCATCACGGGGCGGGCGCGACGGCGCGGTCGGTCAGTCCTCGATGCTGTCGAAGCCGCGACGCTTGATCAGGGCACCGATGTCCGGGTCGCGACCGGCAAAGTCGCGGAACAACTGCATGGCGTCGGCGCTGCCGCCGCGCGACAGCAGGGTGCGGCGGAAATGATCGCCGTTGGCGCGGCTCAGACCGCCGTTCTCCTTCATCCATTCGACGCTGTCGGCATCGAGCACTTCGCTCCAGATGTAGGCGTAGTAGCCGGCCGCGTAGCCGCCCATGATGTGGCTGAAATAGGTCGAGCGATAGCGCGGCGGTACGAGGGCATAGTCGACCCCGGCGCGGGCCAGCGCGTCGGCCTCGAAGGCGAGCACGTCGTCCACGCTCTCACCCGGGGCCAACCGGTGATAGGCCTGGTCGAGCAGGGCGGCGGCCAGGTACTCGGTGCTGGCGAAGCCCTGGTTGAACTGTTCCGCCGCCAGCACCTTGTCCAGCAGCGCCTGCGGCAGCGGCTCGCCGGTCTGGTGATGGCGCGCGTAGTTGGCCAGCACCGACGGCCAGGTCGCCCACATCTCGTTGACCTGGGAGGGGAACTCGACGAAATCGCGCGGCACCTGGGTGCCGGCGAAGCTCGGGTAGGTGACATCGGAGAACATGCCGTGCAGGGCATGGCCGAACTCGTGGAACAGCGTGGTCACCTCGTCGAAGGTGAGCAGGGTCGGCTCGCCGGCCGACGGCTTGGGGATGTTCAGGTGGTTGCCGATCACCGGCTTGCTGTCGAGCAGACCGCTTTGCAGCACGTAGGCATTCATCCAGGCACCGCCGCGCTTGCTCGGCCGGGCGTACCAGTCGCCCAGGAACAGGGCGAGCGACTCGCCGTCGGCATCGAACACTTCCCAGACGCGCACGTCGGGATGGTAGACCGGCAGGTCCGGGCGCTCCTTGAAGGTGATGCCGTAGAGCTCGGTGGCGGCGTGGAAGACGCCTTTTTCCAGCACGCTGCCAAGCTCGAAATACGGCCGCAACTGGCCGCCGTCGAAGGCATAGCGCGCCTGGCGCACCTTCTCGGCGTAGTAGCTCCAATCCCACGGCGCGAGCTGGAAGCCGCCGCCCTCGGCGTCGATCACCGCCTGCATGTCGGCGGCTTCGCGGCGGGCATTGGCAACGGCGGCCGGAGCCAGGCGCAGCAGCATGCCGTCGACCGCTTCCGGCGTGCCGGCGGTGAAGTCGGCCAGCACGTAGGCGGCATGGTTGGGATGGCCGAGCAGGCCGGCGCGCTCGGCGCGCAGGGCGACGATCTTGGCCAGCGTCTCGCGGTTGTCGAACTCGCCGCCACGGCTGCCGCGGACGATGGAGGCTTCGAACAGCGTCTGTCGGCTGGCGCGCTCGCTCAACTGCGACAGCGCCGGCTGGCCGGTGGTGTTGAGCAGGGCGATGCGGTACTTGCCGGGCTGGCCGGCGGCGTTGGCCGCTTCGGCGGCGGCGGCGATCTGCGCCTCGGACAGGCCGGCGAGCTGCTCGGCGCTGTCGAACAGCACGGCGGAGGCGTTGACCTCGCGCAGCACGTTCTGCGAGTAGCGGGTCTGCAGGCTGGCCAGTTCGGCGTTCATCGCCTTCAGCCGTGCCTTCTGCTCGGCATCGAGCTGGGCACCGGCGCGGACAAATTCGGTGTAACGGCGTTCCAGCAGGCGCAACGCCTCGGCGTCGAGGCCCAGCGATTGGCGCTGGTCGTGCAGCGCCTTGATGCGGGCGAACAGCGCATCGTCGAGCAGGATGGCGTCCTGATGCGCGGCCAGCTTCGGCGACAATTGCGCCTGGATGGCCTGCATCGCCTCATTGGTGTGCGCGCCGGACAGGTTGGAAAACACGCGGCTGACCCGGCCCAGATCGGCACCGCTGCGCTCCAGCGCCAGCAGGGTGTTGTCGAAGGTCGGCGTCGCCGGGTCGTTGGCGATGGCGGCCACTTCCTCCAGTTGCCTGGCCATGCCGCGCTCGAAGGCCGGCAGGTAGTGCTCGTCGCGGATGCGGTCGAACGGCGGGTAGCCGTAGGGCAGGTCGCTGGCGGCGAACAGCGGGTTGTCCTCGGCGCTCGCCACGGTCTGGGCAGCGTCCTGGGTCGGCGGAGTCTGCGGCGGTGGCCCGCCGCAGCCGGTCAGGGCGAGCAGCGTGGTGGACAGGGCGAGGATCAGCGGCTTTTTCATCGGGCTTCCTGTGCAGGCGAACGGAAAGCCCGGCAGCCTACCCGATCATCCGCCGCCCTGCCTGTGGCGGAGGGCAGGGGTGATCAGTCGCCGCCGTCGCCGTCGCCGGCACTCGCATTGTCGCCATCGGTGTCGCGGCTGGCCGGGCGGCTCTCCGCCGCGACCACGGTGGACGGCTTGCCGGCATTGGCGCGGATGGAGGCGATGGCCGAGGCGTCGAGCATGCTGGCCGGGTTCTGCGAAGCGCCGGAGATACGTGCGCTGAGCAGGTTCACCACGCCGGCAACGCCGAGGCCGAGCGCAGCCAGAAGGCAGATCGCCGCAAGGCCGATGGAATAGGTGTTGAACGCGACGATGATCGCGACCAGGGCCAGTCCGAATAGTACCCAGGGCATGCCGGCGCTCCGCGAAGCTGTGCGATGCGGCGAAGTCTAGCGGATCGTTTGCGGCAATCGAATGCCAGGCCGACGGGCGGTCGGCCGGGGGCGCTCACAGGAGCGGCGACAGCAGCCGCGCCGAGGCTTCGCCGAGCCGGCGCAGCGGATCCAGCCGGCGTGGTCGCTGCACCCTTCGCGACTGGCTGAAATCGCGTTCGAACTGGTGTTCGAGCAGGCCGGCGGCGGCGCTGTCGTAGATCGCCGCGCAGACCTCGAAGTTGAGCCGGAAGCTGCGCGAATCGAAATTGGCGCTGCCGATCAGCACGCAGTCGTCGTCGATCAGCAGCGTCTTGCTGTGCAGCACGGTGGGCTGGTACTCGTAGACACGCACGCCGGCCGCCATCAGTTCGTCGAAGTACGAGCGCGCGGCGAAGGTGACGACCCAGGAGTCGCTGCGCCGCGGAACCAGCACGCGGACGTCGACGCCGCGCAGCGCGGCCCCGGTCAGCGCGTACAGCGCCGCCTCGCCGGGGACGAAATACGGCGTCGCCAGCCAGATGCGTTCGCGCGCGTCCCAGATGGCCTGCAGGTGCAGGCGGTGGATCGCCTCCCACAGGCTGTCCGGGCCGCTGCCGACGATCTGCATGGCGATCGGGCCATGTGGCTGCGGCGGATACAGCGTCGCCTCGCCCAGCGGGCGCTTGGCGGCATAGGCCCAGTCCTCGGCGAACACGGTCTGCAACTGCGCCACCGCGACGCCTTCGATGCGCAGGTGCAGGTCATGGAAGGCATTGGCGTGGATGCCTTCGTGCTGGGTCTCGCAGATGTTGATGCCGCCGGTGAAGCCGATCTCGCCGTCGATGACGACGATCTTGCGATGCAGGCGCAGGTTCAGCACGCCGCGCAGCTTGGCGATGCGGAAGGCGTGGAACAAGGCCACCTCGCCGCCGGCGGCACGCAAGGCGGCGAGGTGGCGGTTCTTCAGGCGCGACGAACCCACCGCATCGACCAGCAGGCGCACGTGCACGCCGCGCCGCGCGGCGGCGGTCAGGGCATCGAGCATCGGCAGGCCGACGCGGTCAGGATCGAAGATGTAATAGGCGAGATGGATGTGGCGCTGCGCCTGCTCGATGGCGGCGGTCAGCGCGGCATAGGTGGCGGCACCGTCGGACAGGAACTGCAGCGAACGGGCACTGGAGAGGCGGACGCCGGTGGTGGAGCGCAGCAAGCGGCTGAGCGAATCGTTGCACGGCGGCAGGCCCTCGTCGCTGCCCTCGGCCGACTCCTGTGCCGGCGCATGCAGTTGCTTCATCCGCTGGCGGCGGATGCGCTGGCGGTTGATCTTCTGCGGGCCGAGCAGGAAATAGACCACGAAGCCGATCACCGGCAGCGCCGCCAGCGACAATATCCACGACAGCGTCGACAGCGGCGAGCGCTTCTGCAGCACGATCCAGATCGACAGCGCCAAGAGGTACAGCGCCCACAGCGCGCCCAGCCAGGCGCGCCAGTGCGGGATGGCGTCCAGCGCCGAGAGCAGGCCGACCTGGTCAGCGGGCATGGAGGCGCGACGCCGCCAGCCGGCCCCGCCCGCGCCGCGCCGGGCTCAGTTCCATTCGTACAGCGTCCAGTAGACCGGGGCGACCGGACCCTCGCTGTCCTTGCGGTCGAGCCGGCCGTCGCCATTGGTGTCGAGCAGCAGATACGCCGGCCCGCGCGCCGGCCGCACGCGCACCATGTTCAGCACGCCGCCGACGCGGTATTCCTCGACCACGTCGCCGTTGTCCAGCTTGCGGATGGAAACGATCGGTGCCGACGCCTCGTCCGGCGGCAGCGGATCGGCCTCGGCGGGCAGCACGCGCTCGCTCGGCTCGGCCTCGCTCTGCGCCGTTGCCGGCATGCCCCACCAGCCAACCGGCAGCAGGACGGCGAGCAGGACCAGGGGTCGATATGCGTTCATGGCCGATCTCCTGACGGACGGCAGCAGAGCATAGCAAGCAGGCCGGACTATCATGAGGCGACCCGCAAACGACGCGGTGCCGTCACACAGGCGGTCCCGACGCCTTCCTGAACGAGCCGGCCGGCGTGGCCGGATGTCGATGGAGGAAACAGCCATGGTGATTTTCCAGGCATTGCTGATCGGTTTCCTGGGCGGCTGCCTGCTGGTGGTCACCTGGCGCTCGCTGCGCCTGGGCTGGCTGCCCTGTGGCGCCAACGGTTTCAAGGGCACGCTGAAGTTCTGGAAGGACAAGCAGCCTTTCGGATACTGGTTGATGTTCGTCGTCTACAGCGTGGGCGGCGTGTGGGCGGTGATCTTCGCCCTGCGCCTGCTCGCCGGCCAGGTCGAGCCGCTGCCGCTGCGCTGATGGTTCGCGCTCGCAGTTCGTGAAAACCCCGCAAACCTTGCGAGAGCGCAGCGAACCGGGACCAGGACAAGGCCCGTGCTAGCGTCCCGGCGTCAGGCTCCAAGGATTGCGCCATGTCCACGGTCATCGTCCCATTGTCCGCCATCGAACTGCCGGGCGACATCGCCGAACAGGCACGCCGCGACGGTTTGCTGTCCTCACAGGCCATCGGCCGGATGGTGCGCGAGGCGGTACAGGCCGGGCGCGCCGAAAAGCGGGCGGCGTTCAGGTGCGATGCCGAGGCTGCATGGGCCGATTACCAGCGCGATGGACTGCATCTGACGCTGGAAGAAGCCGATGCGTGGCTGGCGAAGCTGGAAGCAGGCGAGGATGTGGCAGCGCCGGCGTGCCACGCCTGATCTGGACCCCGCGTGCGTTGGCGGACGTCCAACGACTGCACCGTTTCCTCGCAGCGAAAAATCCGCATGCTGCCCGGCGTGCGGTACACGCTATCCGAACGGGAATGAAGATACTGGCACGGCATCCGCTGGCGGGCCCCGTCCTTGATGAGTCTGATGCGGTCTGCGCCCGTGGCTGGTGGATTTCGGCGACAGCGGTTATGCCGCCCTGTACAGGGTCGATGGGGATTTGGTCGCGATCCTTGCCGTGCGCCATCAGCGCGAGGCCGGTTACTGACTGACTCGTGCCTGCGCCGGCACTCAGCCCAATCGCACGCCGGGCAGGCTGAGCACGTAATCCGCGCCCATCAGCATCGAGGGCGTGTAGTAGCCGCCGGCCGGGGCCGGGCCGTCGAGCAGGCGGGTGACGATGCCGAGCGAGGCATCGACGGTCAGGTCGTAGCCGTTCGGTGCGCGCAGGCGGCGGCGCAGCACGCGACCGTCGGCATCGGTGACCTCGCCCCAGACCACCGCGCCGGTCTTCCCGCGCGAGGATTGCGACGGCCCGCGCACCGACTGCGCGACCTTGCGCTTGAGATAGCGCTGCACCGGCGCGCTGCCGAGCAGTCCGCCGAGCCAGCGCAGGCGACGCAAGCGCTTGATGCTGGCCGGCGGCACGCACATGTAGACCTCGACATCGGGAATGCCGGTGGAGACGAAGGCGGTGTAGACATCGCCCCAGGGAATGCTGGTGGCGATGCGCTGTTCGCCGTCGCGCTCGAAAAATCGCACTTTCCACGCCAGCGGCACCTGACGCAGTTCGCCGCCGATGCGCACCCGCCCGCCCTTGCCCAAGCCCTCCACCGAAGTGCGGGCGGTGCCCGGGCTTGGCCCGCCGCCGGCCTCGAAGGCCAGGGTCAGGCTGCGCGCCTGCGGCAGTTCGCGATGCAGTTGCGCCGCCAGACAATCGGTCGGCACCACGTCGAAGCCGGCACCCGGCAGCAGTACGACGCCGGCCTGTTGCGCGCGGGCGTGCTGGCCGTGGGCGTGCGCGAACACGTCGATTTCGCCGGTGATGTCGAGGTAATGGGCGTGGCTGGCCAGACAGGCCTCGATCATCGGTGCGGAAGTGGCGGAAAACGGCCCGGCGCAATGCAGGACCAGGGCGACCTCGGCCAGTGCCTGCCGCGTCGCCGCCGCGTCACCGAGATCGAAGCTGCGCCAAGCCAAGTCGAGTTCATCGGCCAGCGCCTTGACCGCCGCCGCGTTGCGCCCGGCGAGGATCGGCTTCATCCCGCGCGCCGCCGCAGCGCGGGCGGTCAGTGCGCCGGTGTAGCCATTGGCGCCGTAGATCATCCAGGCCGGTTGCACGACCGCCGTCACATCGTTGCTCATGAGCAGGCTGCCATCGAAAGGGAGGACCACCACGCTACACCAAACCGACCGGGACGCGCCGCCGATCCGCCGGCGCAGGGCACCCGGCTCTGCGCAGGTTCAGGGTTCGGCTACCGCATCAGTCCTCGTCCAGGGCGTGAAACTCGGCAACGAGAAGATCAAGCAGGGCCCTGAGCGCGGACATGCTCCGCGTCACCAGTCGCGGTTGGTGATGCAGCGGTGCCCGCTCCGCTTGTGCCTGCCGTCTTTGTGTGTACCATACACACCAAATGAAGAGTTCGGACCTCATCAAGGATCTGGAGGCTGCCGGATGGCAGCTGGACCGGGTCCGTGGTTCCCACCACGTGTACATCCATCCCGGCAACCCGAACATCATCACTGTCCCGCACCCGAAGAAGGACCTGGGCAAGGGCTTGGTCAACAGCCTGCGCAAGCTGGCCGGGTTGAAGTAGGAGAACCCCATGCGCTACCCCGTCATGATCGAAGCCGGCGACAAGAACACTGCCTGGAGCGTGGTCGTTCCTGATCTTCCGGGCTGCTTCTCGGCCGGAGACACGCTGGACGAAGCAATGGCCGCAGTGGAAGAAGCGGCGGCAGCCTGGATCGATGCAACCTTGGACGCAGGCCGGGAGATTCCCTGTCCGTCAGCCATCCAGGACGCAATGGCCAAGGGCGATTTCAGCGGTTGGATCGTCGCCTATGTGGACGTCGACCCGGCGCTGATGGACGACACCGTCGAGCGGGTCAACATCACGCTTCCGCGTCGTGTCCTCAAGCGCATCGATGCGAAGGCCGCTGCCGCCGGCGAAACACGCTCGAGCTTCATTGCCCACATGGCGGTCGGCTGAGCCGGGTGTTCGCGCTTTTCGGCTTCGTCCGCAACCGCGAACCGCGCCGTTGCCCGGGAGAGCAAACGATCAATCTTGCCAATCTTTGCCATCGGGTCCAGGCTGGGGCCATGAGCACGATGAACATCTCCCTGCCTGACGAACTCAAGGCCTACGTGGACAGCCGAACCAAGGCCGACGGGTATGGCAGCAGCAGCGAATACATGCGCGAACTGATCCGCCGCGACCGCGACCGTGAACAATTCCGCCAGTACCTGCTGGTGGGCGTGGCCGCCAAACCCGCCGGCCCCATGGACGTGGCGTACTTTGCCCGTCTGCGCAAGCAGGCCAAAGACAAGCGGTGAAGCCGGCCATCCGTTCCGGGCTGGCCGATGGGGACATCCGGCAGGCGCTTGCGTACTACCTGGACATTTCAGCGGCAACGGCGCTGCGATTCCTGGATGCGCTGGAGCACGCGGTGGGCCAGTTCCAGACCCATCCCGGCAGCGGGTCGCCACGGTACGCGCACGAGCTGGGCATCCCGCAACTGCTGTACTGGATGCTGCAGGGGTTTCCGTATGCGCTGTTCTACATCGAGCACCACGACCATCCGGACGTGATCCGGCTCCCCCATCCTGGGCAGGACATCCCCGAGAGCTTGCGGGGGGATGAGGCATGAAAGCTCTAGAAGCAGCTGGCGGAAGCAGCGGGCCGACCACTCCCGCGTTGGACGAGGACAGGGGGGCGTCGATCAGGGAGCGTTATCGGGGATAGGCCGAGGGTCATGTGCCCCGCCGAGGGCAATTCCATCGCCGCGCCGCCAGCGAGCGATATAGTGACCGTCCCCGATCCCGTGATCCCGGCTTCATCCCACACGAGGACTTCCCCATGCGACTAGCTCTGGTGATCGCCATGACGACCGCTTCCGCCCTGGCCTCGGCCGACACGCCCGATTACGCCCTGACCATCTATTCCAGCGCCACGCCCGGACAGATCGACAGCCGCCGCCTGGCCGACTATGGCGAGCACCTGCCCGGCTACGCCCTGGTCCGCGACCAGCGCGGCATGACACTGACCAAGGGTCGCGCCGAACTGCGCTTCACCGACGTCGCCGCGCGGATGGACCCGACCACGGTCGGCTTCGCCTCGCTGACCGACCCCGACGGCACCCGCGTCGTCGAGCAGAACTACCAGTACGACCTGGTCAGCGGGCAGAAACTGCTGGAGCGCTTCATCGGCGAGACCATCAGCGTCGAGCAGACCCGTGGCGAGCGCCTGGAGACCATCGAGGGCAACCTGCTGTCGGCCCAGAACGGCCTGACCCTGCAACTGGCCAACGGCCAGATTGCCACGCTGACCAGTTGGAGCGGCATCCGCTTCCCGTCCCTGCCCGGCGGCCTGATGACCCGGCCGACCCTGCTCTGGCTGCTCGACGCCGAGCGCGGCGGCCGCCACGAGGTGCGCGTATCCTACCAAGCCAGCGGCCTGACCTGGTGGGCCGACTACAACGCCACGCTGGAGGAGAAGGGCGACGACTGCCGGATCGATCTCGGTGCCTGGGTGACCGTGGTCAACCAGTCCGGCGGCAGCTTTCCCGACGCCCGCCTGAAGCTGGTCGCCGGCGAGGTCAACCGCGCCCCGGCAGCGCCGATGCACGCCCCCGCGCCCGGCGTGATGATGGCGCGCATGGCCGACGCCAACGAAGGCTTCCAGGAAAGCGGCCTGTTCGAATACCACCTCTACACCCTGGGCCGGCGCACCGACCTGCCGGACAGCTCGACCAAGCAGATCGAACTGTTCCCCGCCGCCGTCGGCGTGAAGTGCCGCAAGGACCTGGTGTTCACCGCGCCCGTAAGGCGCGCCTACCATAGTGCGCCGTTCACCGAACAGGGCTACGCCGCCACCGTCGAGGGTGATGTCAGCGCCCTGCTCGCCTTCGACAACGACAAGCCCAACGGCCTCGGCATCGCCCTGCCGGCCGGCCGCGTCCGCGTCAACCAGCTCGGTGCCGACGGCAGCCTGGAGTTCATCGGCGAGGACGTGATCGGCCACACCCCGCGCAATGAAAAGATCAGCCTGAAACTGGGCAAGTCCTTCGACGTGGTCGGCGAGCGCCGGCAGGTTTCCTTGCGTGTCGACAGCACCGCCAAATGGATGGAGGAGACCATCGAGGTCGAGGTCCGCAACCGCAAGGAAAGCGTCGCCCGCGTCATAGTCCGCGAGAACCTGTACCGCTGGAGCCAGTGGACCATCAAGGACGCCAGCCACCGCCACCAACCGCGCGACGCCGCCACCATCGACTTCCCCGTCGACATTCCCGCCGATGGCGTGGCGAAGGTCCGCTATACCGCCCGCTACACGTGGTAGCGCCTGCCGCCACCGAGCCCGCCATGTCACGCCTCGTCCTGATCGACGGTTCCAGCTACCTGTTCCGCGCCTTCCATGCGTTGCCGCCACTGTCCAACGCGCAGGGCGAGCCGACCGGGGCGTTGTTCGGGGTGGTCAACATGCTGCGCGCGACGCTGAAGGAGAAACCCGACTACGCGGCCTTCGTGGTCGATGCTTCCGGGCCGACCTTCCGCGATGCGTTGTACCCGGACTACAAGGCCAACCGGCCGCCGATGCCCGACGACCTGCGGGTGCAGGTGGAGCCGATGCTGACCATCGTCGAGGCGCTGGGCTTTCCGATCCTGCGCGTGCCCGGGGTGGAGGCGGATGATGTCATCGGCACGCTGGCGGTGCAGGCGGCGGAGCAGGGCATCGAGGTCAGCATTTCCACCAGCGACAAGGATTTCGCCCAATTGGTGCGGCCGGGCATCCGCCTGGTCAACACGATGAGCGGCAGCGTGATGGAAAGCGATGCCGCGGTGCTGGAGAAGTTCGGCGTGCGCGCCGACCAGGTCGTCGATTACCTGTCGCTGATGGGCGACAGCGTCGACAACGTGCCCGGCGTGGAGAAGTGCGGGCCGAAGACGGCGGCCAAGTGGCTGGGACAGTACGGCACCCTGGCAGCGTTGATCGCGCAGGCGGACGACATCGGCGGCAAGATCGGCGACAACCTGCGCGCCGCGCTGCCGCGCCTGCCGCTGAACCAGCAACTGGTCACCATCAAGACCGACGTGGCGCTGGACGGCGGTCCACGGACGCTGGCCCTGCGCGAGCGCGACGCGGCGACGCTGCGCACGCTGTACACGCGCTACGGCTTCAACCAGGCGCTGAAGGAACTGGACGCCAACGGCGGCGCGACGGCAGCCGACGTGCCGGTGGTCGCCGAGGGCGCGCATACCGAGCCGGGCCGGGCGCGCGGGCGCGGCATCGTCAGCGCCGCCGCCAGCGACGGCGAGACGCCCGATCCGGCCCTGGCCGTTCGCGGCGAGTACGAGACCCTGCTCGACCGCGCACGACTGGACGCCTGGATCGCGCACCTGCGCGAGGCCGGGCGCTTCGCCTTCGATTGTGAAACCGACAGTCTCGATGCGATGCGCGCGGAACTGGTCGGCCTGAGTTTTTCGCACGAGTTCGGCCATGCCGCTTACCTGCCGCTGGGCCACCGCTATCCCGGCGTGCCGGCGCAGATCGCGCGCGAGGAAGCACTCGCCGCGCTGCGCCCGCTGCTGGAGGATCCGGCCATCGGCAAGATCGGCCAGCACGGCAAGTACGACCTGCACGTGATGCGGCGCCATGGCGTCGACCTGCGCGGCTACGCCGACGACACGCTGATGGCGAGCTTCGTCTGGCATTCCGCCGGCCAGCGCCACGACATGGATTCGCTGGCGCGGCGCTACCTGGGTTACGAGACGCTGAGCTTCGAGGCGGTCTGCGGCAAGGGTGCCAAGCAGATCAGCTTTGCCGACGTGGCGCTGGAGCAGGCCACCGCCTATGCCGCCGAGGACGCCGACATCACCTTCCGCCTCGCCGAGGTGCTGGGCCAGCGGCTGGCCACCGAGCCGACACTGGAAAAGGTCTATCGCGAGATCGAAATGCCGCTGGTCGAAGTGCTGGCGCGGATCGAGGCCAATGGCGTGCTGATCGACGTCGACGAACTGCGCCGGCAGAGCCAGGCGCTAGGCAAGCGCATGGTGGAGATCCAGAAGCAGGCATTCGAGATCGCCGGACGGCCTTTCAACCTGGATTCCCCCAAGCAGCTCCAGGTCCTGTTGTTCGACGAGTTGGGGCTGGAAAAACCGCGGGTGAAGACCTCCAAGGGCCAGCCCAGCACCAACGAGGAGGCGCTGGAGGAAATCGCCGGCACGCATCCCCTGCCACGGCTGATCCTCGAACATCGCGGCCTGCACAAGCTGCGCAGCACCTACACCGACAAGCTGCCGGAGATGGTCAACCCGGCCACCGGCCGCGTCCACACCAGCTATCACCAGGCCGGCGCAGCCACCGGGCGGCTGTCGTCCACCGATCCCAACCTGCAGAACATCCCGATCCGCACCGAGGACGGCCGGCGCATCCGCACCGCCTTCATCGCCCCGGAAGGCCGGCGCATCGTCGCCTGCGACTACTCGCAGATCGAACTGCGCATCATGGCGCACCTGTCCGGGGACGAGGGCCTGCTCAATGCGTTTGCGCAGGGACAGGACATCCACCGCGCCACCGCCGCCGAGGTGTTCGGCCTGGCGCTGGAGCAGGTCGACGCCAACCAGCGGCGCGCCGCCAAGGCGATCAACTTCGGCCTGATGTACGGCATGGGCGCGTTCGGCCTGGCGCGCCAGCTCGGCATCGCCCGTGGCGAGGCGCAGGACTACATCGCGCTGTACTTCCAGCGCTATCCCGGCGTGCAGCGCTACATGGAGTCGGTGCGCCAGCAGGCGCGCGAACTCGGCTACGTCGAAACGGTGTTCGGCCGCCGCCTGCATCTGGTCGAAATCCATTCCCGCAACGCGGCGCAACGCGCCGGCGCCGAGCGCGCGGCGATCAACGCGCCGATGCAGGGCACCGCCGCCGACATCATCAAGCGGGCGATGCGCACGGTGCACGATTGGCTGATCCCGCACGCCGAGCGCGCACGGATGATCATGCAGGTCCACGACGAACTGGTGTTCGAGGCCGATGCGGCCTTCGTCGAGGAACTGGTCGACGCGGTGCGCGAACGCATGCAAGGAGCCGCCGCGCTGCGCGTGCCGCTGCTGGTCGAGGCCGGGATCGGCCCGAACTGGGAGCAGGCGCATTGAGCACCCGACCCTCTTGACTGCCAAACTGAACGACAGACAACGAAGGTCGTCGTAGGGCTTAATCAATCCTGAACTTCGCAGTTCATTAACGTCGAACTTAGCGAACCTTCAGGCTGGCGGCGTAGTCTACGCATGCGGGTGACGCAACGTCCCCCCTGCGATCCACTCCTCCCCCCAACGAGTGATCGCCGGAGGTCGGGTCCTCCCCTACCCAGGCCTCCCCAGCCCCGTCGGCGCCCCCCTCGCCGGCGGGGTTTCTTTTTTATCACTACTATCGCTACTTCTGGCGTGCAGGATTCGCACGTTTCGGACGCTTTCGCGGGGTTCTCTCTACCCTCCTCAGTAGGGCCAGTGCAGAAACGTGCATAACTTGCACGTTACGTACTATCAGGCTACATTCGTTCCCATGACGAACGTTGTAGCCATCTCTGGAACGCCCAATAGTTCACTGGCCAAGGAAAACCGGCCAGAGCCGGGTAGCGAGCGCAGCCTTGCGTTCCTCGGTGGCGACGGCCACGCCTACGCCTTCAACCTCGTTCGCGACTGGGAAGCTCAGCTCATCCATCTGGAAGGGCTCAAGGGCAACAGCGCCAAGAGCTTCGCCGACGACGTGTTCCGGCTGCTCAACCACGCCAAGGTCGCACCGTGGGACCTCAAGAAAGAGCATGTCACCAGCTTCTTGCAGGCGCGGTCCAAGCTGCGGCCGAGCGGTGCGCTGTCGCCGGCGACCGTCGGCAGCTACTGCGCTGCCTGGCGCTCGTTCCAGAACTTCATGCTCGAACTGGATCGCGTCAACGAGATCGTGGCGCGCTTCAAGACGCGACCACGCAAGTTCGTCACCGAAGAGAACTCGATTGCCGTCAAGAAGTACAAGGCGAACTGGGTTCCGAAGGCTTGGGCGCTGACGCCGGAAGAGATTGACGCGATCGATGCCCAGTTCGTGGCCGACATCAAGCAGGCGTTTGCGTCCCGGAGCAAGTCCCTGCTGCCGCTCCAGCGCGACCGCGTCATGTTCCACCTCTCGATCCACTTCGCCTTGCGCGTTTCCGAGTTGGTGACGGTCGAGCTTCCGGCGTTCCAGCCCAGCCACGATCCCAAGCTGGCTCACTTCGGAAATTTCGGCACGCTCACGATCACCGGCAAAAACGACGTGACCGGCACCGTCCCGATGCGGGAGCCGGAAGTCTTTGGTCTGCTGGAGTGGTACCTGTCCTCTGTCCGCCAGAAGATCCTGCTGCGTCGGAAAGACGCTGGCAACGGCCTGTGCGAGTTCGACGGACGGAAGTTCGTCACCTCACAGCTGCTGTTCCCCAGCGAGCGCGGCGGCGTGATCAACCCCCAGGCATTTCGCAAGCGCCTGAAGAAGATGGCGATGCGCGCTGGCGTGATCCGCAAGAAGCTCACACCGCATGTGCTGCGCCATACCGGGTGCACGCTCATGGTGCCGGTGTACTCGCCCGAAATCGCGCAGAAGTACATGCGCCACAAGAACCTGTTCACTACGCTCTACTACTACCACCCCACACCGCTGAACGCCGCGCACGAGGTCAACAGCGCCGTTGCCCTGTTCCGCGATGACGAGGAATGACGTGATACACGAGGTCCGACCATGAAGATCAAGCTCCGCAACCGACTCGAGGTTCTGATGAAGGACTCGGGCGTCAACAGCTTCGAGGAGATGGCCCAGCGCCTGACGCAGAATCAAGGCTGCAAGATCACTCGCACCGCACTGAGCCGGAAGTTTCGCGATCAGGATGTATCGCTCGCGCTTTCCATGATCGAAGCGATCTGCAACGAACTGCAGTGCCTGCCCGGCGACATTTTCGAGACCGAAGTGTCCGACGCTTCCGAGACGTTCGTGGAAGAGCTGCGCACGCGGCTGCAACCGTTCCGCTACGGCACGATCCGCCTGCAGAAGCCCGGGCCGGCGACTGAGATGGCTTCCGAGCCGACAGGAGAAGTCGCCTCAACGCCCGCCAAGAAGGCAAAGCCGGCGATGGATCTGGATGCAATCGCCGGTCCGCGGGTCTCGCATCTGCACGCCGGCAAGCTGAAGAAGTGAGTTGAGCCTTGGCCATTGCCTGCGCCCTGTGTGACAGCATCGGCCGCGGTGAACGCTGGCGTGCGCCACGTTTCTGCATGAGAACGCGGGTCGATCCGCCGGGCACCTGCTGGCTGCATTCCTCCAAGGAGGAACTGCGGTGGTGCGCTCAATCGATGGTCACCTCCATGCAGGGCGCGGAAAAGCGCAGCCTGTATCTCCAGCTGCTTCGGCGCGTCGGCGAAGCGTTCCAGCAAGACGATCTTGCGGTCGACAACCTGCTGGCGACGATATCGCCAGAGGCGAGGTCGATGCTGCTGAAGTACGGCTCCGCCGAGCTGCGGGCGGCGCTGTCCAAGCGCATCGCCGCGCTGCCGAACGCCGAGGTGCGGCCGGCCACGACCAGCGCACGGATTCCGGACGGATTGCCTCAGCCGCTCCTGGATGGCCTGCTGGCATTCGAGAAGCGATTGCAGGCACGTTACGAGACGCTGGTTGAGCGCGGGCACACGCGTTCGCACAAGTACGTCGCGGCCGCCATGAAGGTGCCCGTGCGACTGGCCGTCTTCCTCGCCGGGGAGGGCATCGAGCGCTGGGACATCGTCAGGAATCGCGACCTGGTCGCGTTCTTCCAGAAGAACCCCGCGGCTCCGCGTCAGCCCATCGAGCGTTTCCTTCAGTCCATGGAGGATCACCGCCCGTTCCGTGAGCGCCGCGGTCGACCGGCTGGCGGACGCAAGCGAATGCGTGACGCCAAGCGCCGCCCGCCGCCTCAGGTGCTGCGTCCCGAGATCCTGCTGCAGTTTCTCGCCGACGTGCGCGAGCGCTACAGCGTGCACGAGTATTTGCTCGCGTGGATGGTGTGCCGGCTGGGCATGATCGCCAGGCACGCCTACAGCATTACCCTGGACCGAATTCAATTGAACGACCGTGGTCGAATGGTCATCCGCCCGGCGCTCGTCTGGGTCGAAGTGCCTCAGCGAGTTGCCGACCAGTTTCGCAAGATCATCGAGCCCGTCGATCCGAGTTGGGGCAAGGTCGACCCCGAGTCGCTTCGCTTCGTCACGCTGTTCGACCACTACATCACCGACCTCGACGAGTTCACAGCAAAGGTACTGCAGGGTCGTACGCGCCTGCTGCGCGCATCGGCCATCTTTGCGGCAATGCTCGACGGTCATCTGGATCGCGTGACCCTGCGCCACACCATGGGCGTGTCGATGCCCACGATCCTGCAGCTTGAGCGCCTGTTGTCCGTAGACCTCCATCGGCGGCTGGATCCCAGCTTGGTGGAGGCCCGAAATGCGCACATCACGGGGCACGTCGATGACTGACCGCCGCTGGTTCGTGTACTTGGTGGAGTGCCGGACCCGTCGTATCTATACCGGGGTCACGCCCGATCTCGTGAACCGGATGAATGCACATCGGCGCGGACGCGGTGCGGCGTTCACGCGGATCAATCCGCCGGAGCGGCTGCTCGCCGCGAAGCCGTTCGAGAATCGCAGCGAAGCGCAGCAGGTGGAAGCCCAAGTAAAGCGCCTTCCCGCGGCCCACAAGCGATTTCTGGCGGCGGAGTGGTCAAAGGAGCACCCGGTCGACGAGCGCGCCCAGGAAGCGCTTGCGCTCGGTCAGGGCTAGGTAGGCAGCCACCTGCTCGTCGATCGTGACGTTGCCTACGGTGTCGTCGTAGGTGGTCGCCGAGAGGATCGCCCAGTCCGGCATCGACATAATCCGCTCCACCAT